>JAYVMP010000257.1:0-4138 GCA_043758895.1 Bacteroidota bacterium | reverse complement strand
CTTCCCGGAAACCACCTTAAGGACCGGCTCGGGCAATACCTCCACCGGTACTGCCCGGGCCCGCTATCAATTTCCATCTGTTCAATGAACGTTTGCTTTCCACTCATTCGGGAAAGCCTAGTGGATTTTCATCCTTATTTTTAACACAATTCGTCTGTCATGCTCCCCTGTTTCTCTAAAAGGGAGCGCAAAGGTATAACATCTAGTTCGTAAAGCAATAATACGTTAAAAAAAATTACGCTACTTTTTCTGCCCGGTGGATCGTTTGTGACCGATCTGGTCCTGTGGAAATTAAAGTAATCGGAACTTCCAGTTCTTTTTCCAAAAAAGAAATGTATTCAAGAAGCTCAGTTGGCATTTGCTGTTCTGACAAATTCGTAAGAGAACTATTCCAGCCTTTAAGAGTAGTGTATATTGGCACAATCTTCTCGCTCACCACTTCATACGGCATTTCATCCGTCACAGTGCCATCGCTAAGTTGATATTGTGTGCAAACTTTTATTTCGGAAAAAATACTAAGGACATCGGCCTTCATCATCAAAAGCTGGGTAACTCCGTTGATCATTATTGAATATTTTAACGAAGGCAAATCAATCCAACCGCACCTGCGTGGCCTGCCCGTAGTTGACCCAAATTCATTACCCGCTTTTCGCAAGCGTTCACCATCATCAGTAAGTAGCTCTGTTGGAAATGGGCCGCTGCCCACACGCGTGCTGTAGGCTTTGAAGATTCCGTACACTTCGCCAATTTGACTGGGCGCAACACCTAAACCGGTACACGCACCGGCTGTTACTGTGCTTGAGCTTGTAACAAATGGATAGCTACCGAAATCAATATCAAGCAACGATCCCTGCGCGCCTTCTGCCAGAATCGAAGAACCCTTTTTCAATTCATGGTTTACAAAATACTCACTATCAACGAGGCTGAATTGTTTCAAAAAGGAGATTGCCTCGAAAAAGTCTTTTTCAAGCACATTCCAATCGAACAGAATATCATGGGCTTTCAGAATTTCAAAATGGATGCCAGTAAGTTTTTTGAATTTTTCTTCAAATCGATCAGAAAGGATATCCCCAACCCGCAACCCCTGCCGACCGATTTTATCCTGGTAGGAAGGGCCAATCCCCTTTAAGGTAGAACCAATTTTATTTTCACCCTTTGCCTTTTCATAAGCATGATCTAATAATCGGTGTGTGGGAACGATAAGAGCAGCCTTTTTCGAAATAAAAAGACTTGATTTAATATCAAGATTATACTTCGCTAATTTTTCAATTTCTGTTTTAAATACAACGGGATCAAGGACTACGCCATTGCCAATTATATTTTTTGTTTTTGGCCTGAAAATTCCTGAAGGAATTTGGTGTAGTACATGCTTGATACCTTCAAACTCAAGGGTGTGGCCGGCATTGGGACCACCTTGGAAACGCGCAACCACATCATATTTTGGAGCAAGCACATCGACAATTTTACCTTTCCCTTCATCGCCCCATTGTAGGCCGAGGAGCACGTCTACTTTCATTTTTTTTGAATTCATTTTTATGGAAAGATAAAATCATTTCTTGAACACAACTTCCTCTTCGGTGAGGATTACCTGAAAGATGGAATTGAGCTTGGTGATCGTCAACAGTTTTTTCACGCTTTCAGAGGGGTTCATCAAATAAACCTCGCCTCCTTTGTTTCTGAATTTGGTGAGAATCGTGATCAGCACCCCAATGCCACTGCTGTTGATGTAACGCAATTCAGAAATGTCGATGATACAAGTAATGGACTGATGGGTCATCGCATCGTTTACAGCCGACACTAATTGCGTACCGTTGTCTTCGCCAATTAAATCACCGCTCACACGCAGGATGAGTGTTTTGTTTTTTATCTCTTGTGCAAAAGTCATAATCGTTTATTTTCGCAGTTGATCTTTTTACAGGAAGCATACAAAATTAACGAATGATGCATGACATTAAAATGCAGTATTTCCTCCACCGTGTTTTGGATATTTTGGATGCGGGGGTCGCAGAACTCCACTACTTTGGTGCAATCCGTGCAGATCAGGTGATCATGCTGTTTGTAACCATAGGATTTTTCGTATTGCGCTAAGTTTTTGCCAAACTGATGTTTGCTCACCAGGTCACATTCCACCAATAAATCAAGTGTGTTGTAAACCGTGGCGCGGCTCACACGGTAATTTTTATTTTTCATTTTGATGTACAGTGACTCCACATCAAAATGACCACTCAACGAATATATCTCTTCAAGTATTGCATACCGCTCGGAGGTCTTGCGCAGTTCCCGATTTTCGAGGTACGCAGTAAAAATCCTGGTGACTTCTTCGTAAAGTTTAGGGTTGAGTGCCATAGCAATAGGTTGCAAATATAACCATAATGCGGACGCGGCATTTTACTTTATCATTCGTTGCTTCCGGCTTTCTTGTGCCATCTTCACCGCTTCGTAAGCATTAATCAACCCGCCAGACAAACTCAGTTCACTGAATTCAACTCTTTTTTGGTCTCCCGGTTCTATTACTTTGAGATGATCAAATTTGCGCGCTGAGTTTATTAAAATATCCTTCACCTGAACGGCTGACAGTTCTGGAAAATAAGACATTAACAATGCGGCCACACCGGCTACAGTTGGGCTAGCCATGCTTGTGCCGCTTTCATTTTTGTAGGTGTTATTGGGTGTAGTGGAATAAATCTTTACACCGGGAGCAAAAAAGGAGACCGCTTTTTTTCCATAGTTTGAAAAATCGGCCACAAAATCTTGTCCAGTGCCCCACGATGATGCCCCCACCTCAACCCAGTTTTTAGCTTCTTTGCCATTGAGATAAAACCTTGTTGGGAAATTTTTTTTTACGTCTAAATCATTCCCTTCATTGCCGGCCGCATGAACCAACAGTACCCCTTTTTGCTCAGCATATTTCACGGCCTTATCTACCGCTGCCTTCTCAGGTGAGAATCCTTTGCCAAAACTCATGTTGATAATTTTCGCGCCATTATCAACGGCATAAATAATTGCATTGGCAACATCTTTGTCGCGCTCATCCCCATTGGGCACGGCACGCACGACCATGATTTTTACGTGATCGGCAATCCCTTTAATGCCAAAGTTATTGTTTCGATTGGCCGCAATGATGCCCGCAACGTGTGTGCCATGGGTCGGGTCGGGTCCCTTCACATTCCCATTGCCATAATTTCTTTCGTGCACATTGGCATAATTGTCCCCCACAATTTTGCGTGAGTCAAAATCAACGTTGTATCCATAATTTACGATCACACCAAAATAATCAACGCCTTCTTTCACCTCTTTTAAATAGTCATTAAGGTTAGCTCCTTCGCCCGCATTCCGATACAATTGCATCAAAAAACCTTTTGCAAAAAGAATATTCGGGTCATCAGTCTTAAGACTTTTAACTGCGTCTGCCGAAAGGGTGTCGGTTTTCAGCACAACCTTTAGCGTGTCGATGCTCCGCTTCATGTTGCGGTAGAGGTTCGAATAAATTTTGTACTGCTCGTCATTCCGGTCTTTCAGCCGCAGGTATTTCTCTTTGATTTTCACATATTGATCGTATTCACCCCTTTGTTTCTTGGGCACTTTACCATTCTCCACTGTTTCAAATTTTTTGCTCAGCCTGATATACTGGCGAGTAAGCTCGTAGGTATCGGCATCCACATTTCCCTTTTTTCCTCCAATAAAATTCCAGCCATGCACATCATCGATGTACCCATTTTTATCGTCATCTACCCCATTCGCAGGGATTTCACCCGGGTTTACCCAAATCACATCTTTCAAGTCCTCGTGATCGATGTCTATGCCCGAATCCACCACAGCTACAATAATTTCGCGGGCAGGTTGGCCTTTCAATAAAGTAGAGTACGTTTTTTCAACACTCAAACCTTGGACGGAATCCTGCTGCGGATCTCGTAAGAACCAATCAACCGGAACGGGCTTGCTCGTATTTTGTGCAAACAATGAACCGCACCCAACCATCGCAAGCAAACAACAAATACGGGAAATCATAATAGCTACTTGGTTAAAAGGTGCGCGCAATCATTAGTGGCCAGTTAAAGTCTTCAAACTACTTATGAACCTTTTGATTTTCAAGCGATATGATGAATTTTTGAATGGTGACGATTTGAGATTCACATTT
>JAYVMP010000256.1:0-3206 GCA_043758895.1 Bacteroidota bacterium | reverse complement strand
AACCCGGGCCAAGCCAACGACTCGGCAAGTTCTGATATACTGATGTCTGATTTTTTATATCCTTCGCGCTTGAAGGCTAGCACCGCGTTGGGCCCGGCCTCTACGCCACCTTTTGCCATGCGCGTGAAGTGCACGCCTAAAAATGGAAAGTTAGGGTCAGGCACGGGGTAGATTAAATTCTTTACTAAATATTCTTTCTCCTTTTTGAGTTTAAAATATTCACCGCGAAACGGAATGATTTTTACGTCAACAGTTGGCATTGTCAGTCTGGCAATTTTATCCGAATATAAGCCGGCACAATTAATTACCAGTTTTGTATTATAGATTGATGTAGTAGTAATGACTTCTTGATGGTCAGACTTATTTTGAATGGAGATCACGCGTTCGCCAAGGTTTATCGTTGCGCCATTTTTCTGAAGAACATCTCCATATTTTTGTGCCACTTTTACATAATCAACGATGCCAGTTTGAGGCACAAAAATTCCTTCAAGGCCATTCACATGAGGTTCGTACTCTTTCAATTCACTTTTCGATATTTTTTTAAGATTTTCTAATCCGTTTTGTTGCCCGCGGGTCAACAGATTTTGCAACAAGGGCAATTCATGATCATCGGTAGCAACCACAATTTTTCCGCACAGGTCAAACGGTATTTCATGTTGGCGACAGAAGTCAATCAAAAGATGGTACCCGCGAATGCAGTTGACTGCCTTTAGGCTTCCGGGTTTATAATAAAGCCCTGAATGGATCACGCCACTATTATTGCCGGTTTGATGAGCGGCCAGCTTTTTTTCTTTTTCGATCACTAAAATCCGGAGAGACGAATTTGACTTTTGGATTTGAAGAGCAGTGGCCAAGCCTACAATGCCGCCACCGATGACTGTTATATCAACCATTGTTTAAAAATAAAAACTGAAAATTATCATGCTTTGATGGGGCGGATCCGAACATTTAATGTTTGTTCTACAATCACAAAATGATTCGGTGGGATCATCGTCCAATTGGGATCGTCCGAAAGTTTTTCAGAAACAATCAGCACGGCATGGTCGTTATCTTCCGGTGCCTCCATCCGCGTGATGCCATCTTCTACCACGAAACGACTTCCTTCCGAATGATAAAGTGTAAGGGGTTCTTCTTTGGGATCTGTACAATACCGGGTGGCGACAAGAAACAGTCCGTTAGTGACCACCATGTTCAAATAGGCGGGCTCGATGATGCCGTGGGCGGCCATCAATTTTTTTAGTTCGGTGAACGTATGTTCGAACGCATCCACGATTGTTTCTGGGCTTACACTTTTGTGATTGGTAAAAAGTTCGTGGAGCATAATAGCAAATAAATGCTCGGAGTCGGTCTGGCCTTTGATCCAATTATAGAGTTCATCAGAGAGCGGTTCACGGATGCTGCGTTTAATCTTGATAAAATCTTCCACACCACCGTTGTGCGCCATCAGCATGTTTTTATATTGAAACGGATGGCAGTTGCTCTCGCTTACATCGCCTACGCTGGCGGCACGAACGTGAGCGATCATGCATTCGGTTTTTATTTTTGGGGCCAAGTTTCGCAAATTCCGGTTGCTCCAAGCAGGGTTTACCGATACGAAGGTGATCGGTTCATAATTCAACTCGGGCACATACCACCCAACGCCAAACCCATCCCCGTTCAGCGGCTCTTCAATCTCGCGCGCATGAAAACTTTGGTTGATCAGCGAATTTTTGGGTTGGTAAAGCAGTTTGTCAATGATGATGGGTGTTCCTTTGTAGGCCATTAATCTGCACATAAGCTCTGTTTTTTTGAAAATATACTAAAAAGGAAACCGGAAGATGAGTAACTATTTAATATTTTCAATGGGTTGAGCCTTCAAAGGGTAGTTTTTAGTGCCAACTTGGGCCACCTAAGATTTTCATCGTGCCCTGTCCGTACAACTAAATAGCGGTAAAACTATTTGATGTGGGAAAATGATCGATTTTTGATATTTTTGGGCAGGTGTCTTTTTTAAATTTGAACCATTTTCCATGAGCATCACGAAAAAAAATTTAATCTCCTGTGCGTTGGTCTTGCTGGTTGGTGCATCTTATGGCCAAACCCAAAACTATCAAACCTATACCTTGTTCATGTATAGTTTTACCAAGTTTGTGCAATGGCCTCCAGAAGACAATAATGGGGACTTTGAAATTGCTGTGCTGGGCGAATCCCCAATTTTGTCGGAATTGAAAACTATGGCCGAAAAGAAAAGGGGTGGCAGCAGACCTATTCATATCACTAAGATTAATGCTCTTTCCGAATACAAAAAAAGCCACATTATATTTGTATCACCGGATTGGTCGGCCAAATACCCGGAGGTAGTCACAAAAATTGGGGATGCTCCCGTTCTTTTGGTAACCGAACAGGCCACAGGGGCAAACAAGGGTGCTGTTAATTTTGTAAACAACAAAGAAGGGAGATTGGCTTTTGAGCTGAACCAAACCGATTTGGCCAAGCATCATTTAAAGGCATCGGCCGAACTGACCCGGCTGGCCATCACGAATTGAATAAATTTTTATGAAAAAAAGACTTTTTGGCCTTAAGCTCAGGTTGACCATTGGCAATAAGATTTTTGGGGGCTTCACCATCCTCATTGTGTTGTTTGCCATCAACGCATTTATCATCTTCCTTACCGTCAACACCATTGACAGTAAGGTAGCACTCTCTTCACAGGTGGTGAACCCTTCTAAAGATGCCATCAATGAATTGGTCACGTTGGTGCACAGGTCGCGCATGCTCATCACCAACTGGGTTTTCCTTCAAACTAATGACGATGACAAGAAAGCCCTCCAATACATCATTTCGCATGAGTACAATGGTGTTAAAGAGCGAATCGGGAAATTGATGAAAAGCTGGGATGCAGACAGTGCGTCTGCCACGTTCAAAAAGGACAGTTCGCAGCGTGTGATGATGCGCAAGGCGTTTGGAAAATACGATTCGTTGCTCAAGGGCGCTAACAGCAATATCATCAATACCTTGCGCAAATTTGAAGACTACGAAGACCCTTCGACCAAACTGTTGGCTGGTGATTACATTGACCAGGTGGTCATTCCCGAATCGAATAAAATTATTAATATCCTTTCGGCCATTAAAAAGAAACAAGAGGATTTGGCTGAGAGTACTTCCAATGCCTTGGTCGAATCCACCGGCAACCTGCGCACGATCACTATTGTGCTTGGTTTGGCCAT
>JAYVMP010000255.1:0-8370 GCA_043758895.1 Bacteroidota bacterium | reverse complement strand
GGCAGGCCATTTTTGATTTTTCGAGTATGGCCACTCTATAAATTAAATCATCGATTTTGAGGTCATATGTCCACAAAAAAATTAGATGCGTCTGCCCTGCCTATTTTGATTTCTAAATAATTATCACTTCGATAATAATAAGGAATTGACCAGGTTGCCAAAGTTGTTGCGGTTTGAAAAAGTAAACATCATGAAGCCGTTCCCAGTAAATTAAATTGTATTCTACGATTATGGAAAGATGACCATAGTTAAATCCAATGCGGGGATAAAAACCATACCCGTAACCATCCACCCACTCGGTGAACTTCCTTTTTTGACCCAATACTCCATTACGAGATTTCCACAGGATTGCTGTGTCCTCAGTATGAATATGAAACTTCTGATCGTAGCCTGCTTCAAAGAATATCAACAGGCAACCGCTAAAATTTCTGAACAGGCGGGCATCACCGTATTCAGTGTTTTCTGAAACCGTGGGCTTCAAAAGGAAACGAGAACGGCAACCCGATGGACAGTTGGTTTAGTGCCGGCCGGGAACATTTTAATTCAGTGTTTTTGTTCAGCTTTACTACCACTTACTGCACCGAACCGCTTTTAATCAGGAAATAAAAATCATTATTGGACAAATTGTAAATTACATTTACAATTTGTCCAATATAAAATCTATAGAATACTCGCCACCTTCATCAATTGGATGACTTTGTTATGGTTATGGATGTATTCATGCGGGCCGTTGTAAGCCAGAAAAGTTTTTAAATGGTCTTTGCCACGATGGATTTTTTTGAAGTACTCCAGGCCTTTGAAAAAATCAGACTGCACGGTTTTTCCGGCTTTCACTTCTACCAAATATTTTGTGCCTGCCTTGGGGATTAAAAAATCCACTTCGTTTCCGGTCTTGTCGCGCCAGTAGTACATGTCAGCAAAGCGAAGTCGATTGAACGATTGCTTGGCCAGTTCGGCAAAGGCAAAGTTTTCCATCAACGCCCCCTTCAGGTAATGTTGTAAGATCAGCTTGGGGTTGTCAATGCCAAGCAAGTAACAGAGCAGCCCGGTATCATAAAAGAAAAGCTTCGGACTTTTTACCACGCGCTTTTTATAGTTCTCAAAATACGGAGGCAGTAAATGAACAATGAATGAAGACTCTAAAATACTGAGCCAAGCCTTGGCCGTGTTGTGGCTGATGCCACAGTCATTGCCCAACGATGTCAGGTTAATAATTTGCCCGGCTCTACCCGCACACAAGCGCAAAAAATTTTGAAAGGCAGTGAGGTTGCCTATGTTTTGAATCTGGCGTACATCACGCTCGATGTATGTATTTACATAGCTCGAATAATAAAGTGGCACGTTCACACGATTTTTCCAAAGTGCAGGATAAAACCCTTTTTGCAAAACGGTTTCAAGGCTACCTGCTCTCGTTCCTTGTAACTCTTGAAAAGACAAGGGAAGCAATTTTAAAATCGCTACACGCCCTGCCAGCGATTGATTAATCTTTTCGAAAAGTAAATAATTTTGGGAGCCGGTGAAAATGAATTTGCCGTTTTTACCATGCTCATCAGCGATCGCCTGAATGTAAGAGAACACGTGCGGGATGCGCTGCACTTCGTCCAAGATCAGTGTTTTGCTGAACGAGGTTAAAAAACCGCGCGGGTCTTGCTCCATATCCCTGCGCACATCCGGGTCTTCAAAGCTGACATAGTCGGCTTTGGGGAACGCATTTCGCACGAGCGTAGTTTTGCCCGATTGCCGCGGCCCCATAACGCTCACAATGGGGAATTGCCGGGCTGCTTGTTTAATTTTTAAAGAAAGCAATCGTTCGATCATGAAAGCAAAAATAGAAAATAAAAACGGACAAATTGTAAATGTAACTTACAATTTGTCCAAAATGAACTAATCTTAAAAATAGCTATTGGCTAAGTCCATCATTACCCCTACCTTTACCTTATGGCTTCTATTCTACCTGATTACGAGTACGATATTTTCATCAGCTACCGGCAAAAAGACAACAAATACGATGGCTGGGTAACTGAATTTGTGCAGAATTTGGAAAGAGAAATTGAAGCCACGTTCAAAGAAGATATTTCCATTTACTTCGATGCCAATCCGCACGATGGATTGCTTGAGACACATCACGTTGACAAAAGCCTCGAAGGGAAACTGAAGTGCCTCGTGCTCATCCCGATTCTTTCTCAAACGTACTGCGATCCGAAATCTTTTGCATGGCAGCACGAGTTTTGCGCGTTCAATAAAATAGCCAAAGAAGATAAACTTGGTCGTGATATTCGATTGACAAGCGGAAACGTGTCGAGCCGGATTCTTCCTGTCAAAATTCATGATTTGGATACCGAAGACAAATCGCTGATAGAAACTGAAACTGGTAGTGTTCTTCGGGCAATTGAATTCATCTACAAAGAACCAGGTGTCAATCGATCGCTGCGACCTTCCGACAACAAAAACGAAAACCAAAATAAAACCGATTATCGCAACCAGATCAACAAAATAGCTAACGCCATAAAAGAAATCATCTATGCCATCAAGTATCCGCACCTAAAACACGCTGAGGGAATTCGTGAGACTGCGCCCCTAACCCCATCAATCTCAGAACAAGGCTATGCACAGAACACTTCATGGACTACAAAACTGAAAGAAATCAGAAAGACCATCATTTTCTTTTTGGCCATTGGTATTTCGGTCTATTTCATTTTTTTTGATCGTGATAAAAAGCACAATGCAAAGACTTTTGATAGCTCAATCGCTGTATTGCCCTTTGAAGATTTGAGTCCGGCTCACGATCAGGAATATTTCAGCGATGGCATAGCCGAAGAAATTTTGAATTCGCTGGCGCACATTAAAGAATTAAAAGTAGCCGGCAGAACGTCATCGTTCCAATTCAAAGGTCAAAAAGCAGACCTTAAGGAAGTGGGTAAAATATTGGGTGTGGGTACGGTGCTTGAAGGCAGCGTGCGCAAGGCAGGCGACCGCGTGCGCATCACCGCACAGTTGATCAATGCCAAAGATGGCTACCACATTTGGAGCGAAACGTATGACCGCGACATGACCGACATCTTTGCCATTCAAGATGAAGTGGCCCAGCGGATTGCCGGTATGTTGCTCAAAGAACTCTCAGCCGACAAAATCATCACCAAGGGCAAGGGAACGGAAGACCCCAAAGCGTATGAATATTACTTGGAGGGAAAGTATATCAATTTGCATCAATTTGCTTTTGGTGGCAAGTTGGAAGATTTCAAAAGAGCCGAAGACCTCTTCAAAAAAGCATTGTCATTGGATTCCAATTATGCGTTGGCCCATGCAGGGCTTGCCGATCTGTACAACACCTACACCTTTCGGATCAAAAAAGATTCCTTATACATGAGGCTGCAGACTCAGGAAATAGAAAAAGCGTATTCGCTCGACCCCGATGATGACTATGTGAACAATGCCCTGGGGCAGGTGCAAAGCATCAAAGGTGAATTTCTAAAAGCCCACGAGAGCTTGATCAAGGCCATGAAGATCAACCCCAATGATGCCAATAATTGTTTTAGTTTGGGCAGTTCGTTTGTGCGGTTGGGGTTGTTGGATGAGGCGAAGCAGTTGTTTGATAAAGCCATTCACATCGACCCATTGGAAGCCAATAACTATTTCTTGCGAGGCACGGTTCATTTTCAACTTTCACAGTACGATAAGGCCTATGCCGATTTTCAGGAAATGTTGAAGCTGCAACCGCAAAATTCAAGCGCCATCACGTTCATCGCGTTGTATTTTATCATCAAAAACGAAATGGGTGAAGCGAAAGAGTATATCGAACGCTACAAAAAATTAGCGCCATCACCTTTTGTGTTCAGTGCTGAGGCCGTGTATGAAGCCAAACTCGGGCACAAAGAAAAAGCATTGCAATTGAGCAAGGATTTCAGGGTGTATTTGGTGTTGGGTATGAGTGAGGAAGCGGTGCAAGGAATATTGACGATGTTTGGTCATATACCTCCACCCATCAATTTTTATCTGGGCCTTTCGCGCAGCCCGTTGATCGATAAAGTAGGCCAGGACCCTCGTATCGTTGAGTTTATCGCCAGGCAGAAAAAAGGATACGAAGAAAACAAAACAAAATTCAGACTGCCAAAAGAAGTGTTATAATTCCGCCCATTAAAATTTTCACTCACATTCAAAAATTAACGGGTAAATAAATCCTTAAAATGACCTCAAGCCCTTCCCCACTTTGAATATGATATTTTTATCAGCTATCGCAGAACAATAACAAATACGATGGCTGGTAACGCAGTTTGTCAACAACCTCAACAAAGAACTGGAAGCCACGCTGAAAGCCAAAGTCAGCCTTTACTTTGATACCAATCCGCACGATGGCTTATTGGAAACACCTTCTGTTAAAGCACTCTTTTGAACAACGAGCCAGCGTAAATAGTCGTTATCATTCCACATGACAAAAAAATAATATCAACGGAGAAAGATTTAAGAAAGAAGTAGATTTATTTTTGAGATACGGTGTCCCCATTCCAAAATTTCGATCGTTATGGGGTTGTCAATCAATTTTCTCAACCCTTAAAAAATACAATTATGAAAGAGTTCGTGTTTATCTTCAGGAACAGTGCCAACCCCTTTGCGACACAATCCCCAGAACAAATGCAAAAAATCATGACCGGTTGGATGGAATGGATGGGTGGCCTAGCAGCCCAAAATAAAATTGCTGACAAAGGCAACCGCCTTTCGATGACCGATGGCAAAACGGTAAAACCCAACAACGTAGTTACCGATGGGCCTTATACGGAAATCAAAGAATTCATCAGTGGGTACACCGTTATCAAAGCAGCCAGTCTCGATGAGGCTCTGGCGGTGGCAAAGGGATGCCCCATCCTTACCATTGGCGGCAATGTAGAAGTGAGGGCCGTGGTATCACCGGACGACAGAAGTTGATTCAATCCCTTAAAAGATTCGTAAATGAAAAAGCTATTGGTAAGCCTGACACTGTTAGCCCAAATTTCAAGTTACTGCCTTGCACAAAAGAACGTCATCCCGGTGAAGTCTTTGGAAATTGTGAACAAATACCTTCACATCATTTTTGTGGAGAACAACCACGGACAAGGACTGTCAGACCTACTGAAAAATGATTTCGTATTTGACGACCCGTTTGGCAAATCCCGCGGTGCAGCTGACTTTATCGCCTATGCGCAAAGATGGATCAGTTTGAAAAAATCCATCACCATGGAAAAGCAATTCGTGGATGGAAAAGCAGTGTGCTCGTTGTACCTCATCGAAGTACCAACCGCAACCGGTGATAAAGCAATTTTTCACCTTGCTGACTACGTGGAGTTGGAGGATGGCAAAATGACTCGTGAGCAAGTATTCTTCGATGACCAGATAAAATTTGCGAAAGCCATGGGCTACTTGGACGAGTACCTCAAAAAATATAATTAGCACATGACTGGCTTCAGCGAATGGAACATACACAAAGCAATGAACTGATTCCACATCTATTCCGATTGGAATTCACTAAAATGACGGCCGTGCTGAGCCGTCATTTTGGCTTGAAGCATATCGAGGTAGCTGAAGATATTGCCAGCGAAACCTTTTTAAAAGCAACGGAGCTCTGGATAGCGAAAGGCATTCCTGAAAATCCAACGGCATGGCTCTACACCGTGGCCAAAAACAAAGCAAAGGATTTTTTGAAAAGGGAAACGTATTTTAAAAAAAATATCACCCATAAAATTAAATTGGAAAGCGAGATCCAAAATCAACCCGAGGTAGATTTCACTGAACAGAATATCAATGACAGCCAGTTGGCTATGATTTTTGCGGTGTGCAATCCAGTCAATTCAGACGAGGCCCAGATCAGTCTGGTTCTTCAAATCCTGTGTGGTTTCAGCATCGAAGAAATAGCCAACGCTTTTTTTAGCAACAAAGAGACAATTAAGAAAAGATTGCTCCGCGCAAGGGAAAATTTGCGCACGGGGCAGTTCGCCCTTCAGCAACTGACAAGGGATGAAATAAAATCGCGGCTGGGCATAGTGTTGAGAACACTCTATCTCCTGTTCAACGAGGGGTACTTCTCCGCATCGGGAAATACATTGATCCGAAAGGATTTGTGTGCCGAAGCCATGAGGCTTACACTACTTTTGTCAGAAAATGAGTTGACCAACCTGCCCGAAGTTAATGCCCTGCTCGCGCTCCAGTGTTTTCAGGCATCAAGGTTTGATGCGCGGGTCAATGCTGAGCAGGAAGCAGTGCTGTTTGAAGAGCAGGACAAGAAACACTGGAACCAGGAGATGATCAGCAAAGGGAATTATTTTATGGGCAAAGCTTACCCTGCCGTGGATTTGTCAAAATACCACTTCGAGGCTGGGCTTGCGTATTGGCACACCACAGAAGATGAAAAAAAATGGGAGCATATTTTAATGCTGTACAATCAACTACTCGTGGTAGAATATTCACCAAGTGCCGCACTGAACCGTACGTTTGCCTTTGCGCAAGTGTATGGAAATGAACGCGCGGTAGAAGAGGCATTAAAATTGGGTTTGTCAACAAACCATTATTATCATTCGCTCCTGGGTTTTCTTTACGCTACTTTCAACAAACAACAAGCAATATGCCACTACACAAAGGCCAAGGAATTGACCCGCTCAGAGATGGAAAAGAAGCAACTTGCAAAAGCAATTGATAAATTGAAAACTACTGAAGAGCCAGCAACCCAACAACCCGGTTAATTCTGATTAGCTCTCGGGCGGTGTTATCCCAGCACCAAAAATTTATTCAACGATGTCCGCAAAGTGTGTGATGAACCTACGGCAAGTAGCTGAAAATCTTAAGCCTCCGTGGTGATAACTCCAACGAGGTGCAAACCCCTTGATCGCAGTATGAGGAATCCTACCGTTTTTATATTTTTATCTTTATGAAGTATTACCTCACTTGTAGATGGCAACCAAATACTGGCAGATCATAAAAGACGATTCTAAAAAAAAATTTGAAGTGTGTGGGCAAACTACCAATGACAATGCCTTGCAAATAGGGTATTATAATAGCCATTCAAAAAGTATAGATGAACGTAAGCTATCTGTCTCCACCCGTCACCAACAAAACTTCAAGTAAAGACCTGATCAGGTTTATCGGCTGGATATCGTACTTCGCACCGCAGAAGAATTGTAATAAAACTTCTGGGGGTTACCACAATTCCACGAACAATCTTCCGTTAAGAATTGCAACCGAACCATTACTTTACGATCTTTTGAAATGACCATCAGCAAAAGCAGACCCAGCGGTATGATCCTGGCCTTGGGCATTCCATGTGACACCAAAAAAAATATTAACGCATGAAATGACCATCAGCAAAGCAGACCCAAAGGAATGATAATGGCCTTGGGCATTCCATGTGGCTACTAAAAAACAATTATTAAAACATGAAAATCAACTTGGATAAATAGATGAATACTATTTTCCGCAGCTTGCTCAGCCGCACTGCATTTATCTTTTGCGTTGCGTCCTCGCTAAGTTCCTGCATATCTCGTCCATGGAGGCCGGTGAATGTAGGCCGAGAGAATGGTTCGGAAAAAACACCTCTGATAGTATCCCATTTGCCCGAAAAAAATAAATGGGTGATGGCGCGCACCAAATCACACAACCTCTTTCAACGAATATTATGCTTTGATTATACCTGCCGCAGAATGATCGGCCGTAAAAAAGGATTAGGTGCTATTAGTTTTAAAGAATTCACAAAGCAGATCGCGAAAAATGGGAAGAAGGGAATTTACAAAAACATGACTCCGGCAGTGCCGGCACCCGTTATCAAAAAACAAAAACGCGACACGGTCATGATTAAAAAGGATACTATAAAAATTGCCACCGTGAAATCGAAGCCTGCCTACACCGCACCGGTATTGAAGCGTGATAGCCTGATTACTTTAGGTGATCTGCTTTTTGAAACAGACAGCTACAACCTGAAAGGCAAACATTTTTCACAACTGGATTCAGTCAGTCAATTTTTGTTAGCCCATACCAGTCTTGAAGTAAGTGTATCGGGCCATACTGACAATACCGGAAACGAAAAGCACAATGTGACCTTGTCGATGCAACGAGCTGAAGTTGTCGCTCAGTACCTTGTCAACAAAGGCGTAGCCAGCGATCAAGTATTCTTTGAAGGATTTGGCAGTACTAAACCCATTCGCGGAAATGATACTGCAGAGAGTCGGAGCAAAAACAGGCGCGTTGAAATTCTCCTTCGCGATCCGAAAAGAAAATAACAGTGCGCAATCACGTTTGGTTTTTAGAGGATATCTTATGTTAATTAGCTAACTGACTCGTCCTAGTCTTGAAACCGCTTTACATTATCCCTGCGGATGTGTGGCCAGCCAATGTGTGTGCGGCCTTCGAGAA
>JAYVMP010000254.1:0-1753 GCA_043758895.1 Bacteroidota bacterium | reverse complement strand
CGGTGAGGGCAGTGGTTTTAACGATGAAGAGTACGTAGGCGCAGGTGCGAAAATCCTTTCGCAGGCCGAAGAAGTGTTTGCGATCGCGGAGATGATTATGAAAGTGAAAGAACCGATCGAGCAAGAGTATAGGCTTATTAAAAAAGATCAACTGGTATTCACCTATTTTCACTTCGCTTCGTATGAGCCCTTGGCACTCGCAATGATTAAAACAGGATCTGTTTGCCTGGCTTATGAAACGGTAGAGCGGGAAGACAGGAGTTTACCCCTGCTTGTGCCGATGAGCGAAGTGGCCGGGCGGATGTCGATACAAGAAGGCGCGAAATATTTAGAGAAGCCATTGAAAGGCCGGGGCATTCTTTTAGGGGGAGTGCCTGGCGTGATGCCTGCGAAAGTTTTGATTTTAGGTGGAGGCGTAGTGGGCACTAATGCGGCCAAGATGGCTGCTGGTATGGGCGCGGATGTGATCATCACCGATGTGAACATCAACCGCTTGCGCTACCTCGATGATGTCATGCCAAAAAATGTGCGTACGGTGGTAAGCAATGATTATGTGTTGCGCGAACTGGTAAAAACTCATGATCTGATTATTGGAGGGGTGTTAGTCCCTGGCGCCAAAGCACCAAAGCTGATTACACGCGACATGCTAAAGACCATGCGTCCCGGTACGGTTCTCGTTGATGTAGCTGTCGATCAAGGCGGTTGTATTGAAACCTGCAAACCAACTACCCATGAAAACCCTACATTCATTATTGATGATGTCGTTCATTATTGTGTAGCCAACATGCCCGGTGCAGTTCCTTACACTTCCACCTTAGCACTGACCAATGCCACCTTGCCTTATGCGCTTAGACTTGCTGGACTGGGCTGGAAAAAAGCGTGTTCAGAAAATACCGACTTAAAAAAGGGCCTTAACGTGATTGACGGAAAAGTAGTTTACAAAGCAGTAGCGGATGCTTTTGGTTTGCCTTATACAGATGTGAAAGAATTTCTCGGATAAAGCAATAAATCGTTTTCAGAACTGGTAACAGGATCTTTGGCACGAGTACATTTGCCACAGGGTGATAAGTTGAATTTATTTCTTAGCTAATGAAAATTGTTTTCCGGGCAGCGACTTCACCACATTACTGAACTCAAGCGTGAGGAGGAGGGAGGCTAGTTGACTGGGCGAAAGCGATGATCGGATGGTAAGTTCATCAATCATCATCGGGCCGTTTTTTTCTTTTAAGATGGAAAGGACTTTTTGCTCGGCCTCCCCATAGTTACTGAAATCAGGATTAATTTTTTCTTTTGTATTCGCAGGGCCTTCATCTACAGACCAGTTCAAATGGTATTCCAAGTCTTTGATGGAAGTATAGATTACTGCTTTATTGTTTCGGATAAGTTTGTTGCAACCTTCGGAGTAAGTGTTTCCCAAGGACCCAGGCACAGCAAATACATCCTTGTTATAGGTATTGGCGATCTCGGCCGTGATCAGCGCACCGCCTTTCTCGGCTGCCTCCACTACGATAATGGCATCACACATACCTGCAATGATCCGGTTACGGGCAGGGAAATTATGGGCATCAGGCTTTGTTCCAAAATGGTTTTCGGTGAGCAGGGCACCGTGGTTAGTGATTCGTTTCGCCACATCTTTGTGTGCGGCAGGGTAGATCACATCTATGCCGCTGCCCATCACAGCCAAGGTGGGGAGTTCATTTTTTAAAGCATGTTTGTGGGCCTGGATATCAATGCCGTAGGCAAGGCCACTTAC
>JAYVMP010000253.1:0-3632 GCA_043758895.1 Bacteroidota bacterium | reverse complement strand
CTTCAACTCTACTCAGCTGCCAAGATCAAAGCTATACCCAACAAGTACGCGGAGATTGCCGCCCCGTTCAATGGTCGGATCATCCAGTCGTTTGTTCGGTTAGGGCAAGATGTGAGCCCTGGCACGCCTCTTTTTAGCATTTACTCCTCCGATTATACCGATGCCCAAAAGATTTTTCTTCAGGCCCGGCAGCAATATTTATTAACAGAGAAAGATTACAAAAGACAAAATGATTTGTTGGAAAATGGAGTTGGCGTGCAGCGCGATTTTGAAACTGCCCAGACCCTTTTTGAAAATAGTAAAAGCGAATTTGAAAAGGCGCGTTCCAGCATCCGCATTTTTGGGGTTGATCCCGATCAAATGATTTTTGGCGAACCCCTCGTTGTTAGCTCCCCCATCAAAGGGCAAGTAATTAAAAATTCTATAGTAGTGGGCAAGTACTTGACAGACAACGGCAGTGCCATCATCACCGTGGCCGAAATATCTTCGGTTTGGATTACCGCTTCCGTAAAGGAAAAAGATATTCGGTTCATTCAAGAGGGTGAAATCACCGAGGCGCGGGTGATCGCTTATCCCGATGAAAAATTCAACGGCAGGGTTTATCACATTGATGAAATTGTGGATGAGGAAACCCGCTCCATTAATGTATTGATTGAATGCCCCAACCGGGCAGAGATGCTGAAGCCCGGCATGTATGCCACGGTAAAGTTTACCGAACGCCCTGTGCTTACTGTGTTTGTTCCATCCACTTCATTGCTTCAGTTAAATGACAAGAATTTTGTTTTTGTTCAAACCAAACTGGGTTCCTACAAACGTCAAATCGTAATCACTGGCGAAACCCTGAATGGAAAGACAGTAGTTACCGAGGGCTTGGAAGGAAATGAGACCATTATCTCTGAGGGTGGATTTTATCTGCTTGACGCCAAATAGCCATGGAAAAGTTGATCTTCACTGCGATCAAAAAGAGATGGCTGTTAATGGCCTTATTTGTGCTGCTTGCTTTGATGGGCTATTATTCGTGGAAGCAACTTTCCATTGAAGCCTACCCGGACATTGCCGATGTTACTTCGCAAGTAGTTACGCAAGTACCTGGTCTTGCGGCCGAAGAAGTAGAACAACAAATTACGATCCCCATTGAGCGTGCGCTGAACGGGTTGCCGGGCATGCACGTGATGCGCAGCAGAAGTACGTTTGGACTTTCGATGGTAACGATTGTCTTTGAAGATGGGGTTGAAGACTATTGGAGCCGCCAACGGATACAAGAACGATTGGCTGATTTGAATTTGCCAAAAGGTGCCGTGCCTGGACTTGACCCGCTTAGCTCCCCGATTGGCGAAATCTATCGCTATACCGTAGAAAGCAACCGAAATGATATTAGAAGCCTAAAAAATCTTCAGGACTGGGTGATCATTCCGCGCATTAAACAAGTACAAGGCATTGCAGACGTTACTAATTTTGGAGGGATCACCTCGCAATACCAAGTGGAGATTGACCCGAAGAAATTAGAACAGTATAAGTCCACTCTTTCTGAAGTTGAAACAGCCGTTAACAACAACAACAACAATGTGGGGGGCAGTATCCTCACCCGGGGTGAGTTGGGGTATGTGGTTCGAGGGATTGGCTTGTTGAAAAACCTAGATGACCTCGGTAATATTGTCGTTAAAAGTCAAAAAGGTGTTCCTGTTTTTTTAAAAGACCTGGGAACACTGAAGTATGGTATCCTCGAGCGCAAGGGGATACTTGGTTATACGGACCATAAAAAAAACTTATCCGAAAGCATCGAAGGAATTGTGCTCCTGCTGAAGCATGAAAATCCTTCATCCGTTTTGGAAGGTGTCCACAAGGCGGTGGATGAGTTGAATAAAGGAGTGCTTCCACAAGGGGTAAAGATTGTTCCCTATATGGACCGCACCGGGTTGGTACACACCACCCTCGACACCGTCTCACATACGTTGGTCGAAGGGATCACCTTAGTGGTCATTGTCTTAATTCTTTTCCTTGGCAATTGGCGTGGAGCCATGCTGGTGGCCATCACTATTCCGTTGGCTTTGCTCATTGCATTCATCCTGATGCACATCACCAACATTCCGGCCAATTTACTTTCGCTCGGAGCGATTGATTTTGGTGTGATTGTAGATGGTGCTATCGTGATGATGGAGACAATTCTCAAAAATCGAGAAGAGAATGAAAAAATTGAATTGGAGGAATCACACATCGGGATTCAAGCATTTCACGTGGCACGCCCGATTCTCTTTGCAACGCTAATCATCATCACTGCTTACCTCCCCTTATTTGCCTTTGAGCGTGTGGAGAAAAAACTCTTTACCCCAATGGCCTTCACGGTGAGCTACGCTTTGGTGGGTGCGTTGCTGGTAGCCCTGCTTTTGATTCCTGGTCTTGCTTATGCCGTCTATCGCAAGCCACAAAAATTGTATCACAACAAGTGGCTCGAAAAACTCACTTACCACTACCACAATCGGATCAAAAAAATTATTGAAAAGCCGAAACAGGTATTCGCCCCGTTGGTCGGAGTCCTGATTGGTGCCGTTATTTTAACGGCCATCGTAGGAAAGGATTTTTTGCCAACACTTGACGAAGGCTCAATCTGGCTGCAAGTAACATTGCCGCCAGGAATATCATTAAACAAATCCAAACAAATGGCCGACACCTTACGCAAGGTCACGCTAAAGCATGAAGAAGTTACCTACATGGTAACTCAACTGGGCAGAAACGACAACGGAACCGACTCCTGGACGCCATCACATTACGAATGTTCCGTGGGCATAAAGCCCTACAATGAATGGCCGAAGGGAAAAGTAAAAAATGACCTCATCACCGAGTTGGCCAATGACTATGCAAGAATACCAGGCTATACCGTTGGCTTTTCGCAACCTATGATCGATGGGGTAATGGATAAAATTGCCGGTGCGCACAGTGAATTGGTAGTAAAAGTTTTTGGCAATGACTTTAAAGAAACCAGGAGGATTGCCGAGGATGTACTCAAAACCTTACGGTCCATTCAAGGTGCGGTGGATTTAGCCATTGACCAAGAGCCTCCGCTTCCCCAATTGCAAGTAAAAATAGACCGGGAGGCGGTGGCCCGCTATGGATTGAATGTGGCCGATGTAGCCGATTTGATCGAAGTGGCCATTGGGGGAAAAGCCATATCACAGATATTTATTGGTGAACGGGTTTATGATATCACCTGCCGTTTTAATGAAGAAAGCCGGAACACACCCGAGGCTATTTCCAACCTTATGCTCACTACACCGGATGGCGCCAGGATACCCGTATCGCAGGTGGCCAACGTGGAATTAAACACCGGTGAAAGTACCATCACACGCGAGATGAACAAGCGACACTTGACGGTCAAATTAAACCTCCGTGGGATTGACCTCACCACCTTTGTAAAAAAGGGTCAGCAAAAAATAGAACAAGATATAAAATACGATCACGAAAAATATACCATCAAGTGGGGCGGGCAATTTGAAAATCAAAATCGTGCCTACGCCCGTCTCTCTATTATTGTGCCCTTAGCACTTGCGATCATGTTCATCTTACTTTATAGTGCGTTTGGACGGTTCCGTCAAGCGGGATTGATTTTATCAGTAGTGCCCCTCGCACTATTTGGT
>JAYVMP010000252.1:0-4014 GCA_043758895.1 Bacteroidota bacterium | reverse complement strand
CTGAAATCATTGGCAAGCCGGACGAATGGCCAGTATTTTGAAATCAATGAAAGCCATAACGATGTGGCGCGGCTGATCAATACGATCGGAAAGATCGAGGGCGAACTGCGCGATGCGCGCATGGTTGATGTTTCGGCCAACCGTTACTACTTTTTTTTATTGGCTGCGTTAGTACTCTTAATTTTGGATTTGCTTATTGACGTAAAAACGGTAACAATATGAAGTTGGTTGTCATTCTTTCGCTGGGTTTGCTACTCTCCATCGACCCTTCCAAGGTCAGTAAAATCAATACATTAAAATCGGAGGCAAAAAAAGCCTACCTCGCTGGCGACATGAAAACCGCTATCGAAAAATATAAAATGTTGGTTGACTCGCTTCACGTGAATGAAGAAGAAGTGGCGATGAACTTGGCGAATGCGTATTTTAATATGAACGATACGGCCAGTGCCTTGCCTCGGTACCAACCGCTGTCGATCAGCAATGATGCAAAAATAAAATCGTGGGCCAACCAGCAAATGGGCGTAGTGGCCAATCGGCAGGGAAAATTTGAAGAAGCCCTGAACTATTTTAAGCAAGCGATAATAGCCGAGCCAAACAACGAACAAGCCCGCTACAATTTTGAAATGGTGAAGAAGAAGCTGGAAGAAAAGAAAAAACAAGATCAAAAAAACAAAGACAAAAACGATAAGGATAAAAAAAACGATCCGAAAAAGGACGATAAAAAGGATAAACAAGATAAAAAAGACCAGAACAAAGATCAAAAAGACAAGGAGCAGAAAGATAAAAAGGATCAGGACAAGAAGGATCAGAAAAAAGATCAAAAAGACCAAAAAAACAAGGATCAGCAGAATAAGGAGAAGGAAAAGAAAGACAAAGAGCAGCAAGAGAAAGATAAAAAAGACGACAAGAAAAAAGACGAAAACAAAGAGAAGCCAGATCCTTCGTTATCGGATAAGTTGAAGGACATGAAAATCAGTGAAGACAAAGCCAAGATGATCCTGGAGGCGATGAAAAACCAGGAAGTGCAATACCTTCAACAAAACAAACGCAAAGCCACCAAGCCAAAAGACAAAGGGAAACCGGATTGGTAAACCTAATTCAAAATTGAGGAAGATGCGTCTGACTAATTGTACCAAGGTCTGGTGTACCCCAACTTGCTACCAGAACAAAGTTGAGCTAATTGGAAGCTCCTACCGCTTTTTTATGACGATGAACCGGTAAAAGGTCAATCCGGTAACGATGAGGCAGCAGAGCAGCACAAAAACTTTTTCAGCGTCTAACCAATCGATGGGGCGATCCTCTAATTTTGGGTCAGTCCATACACTATGGATAATCATCGGCACGGCTGCGAAATAAGAAATGTAGTGCAGTATTCGCCAAAATTTGAGCTTCAGTTTTTCTTTAAAATACGAACTGAGCACCACCACCACGATGAGGTAAAGGGCCAGCGCGCCAAAGGTGTTGGCATACGGCTGATGTTCCGTCCATAGCGGTAACAACAAATCACCCCAGGTAAATCCAGACTTTGGATCCAACGGAATTAATACCACATGAACCACCATGGCAATTGCAGCCGAGTAGCCGGTAAATTTATGCAGGCCAAGAAAGGTGAGATCCATTGGAAGTTTGATTACCATGTTTTTCCAAATGATAAATCCCACAATAAAATTGGCCGCCAAACTGGCGATGGCGATCAGCCCAATACTGCCGGAGAGTTCGAGAGTTTGCATTTTAGGGAAAATAATTATAAACATCTTTCCGATGGGCTATGACCATAAGCAGTACGGTTTGGTTAGCTTCAAATTCAATAGCAAGCCGGTAATTACCTAATCGGACGCGGTAATAATTTCTAAGTTCAAGTAATAAGTGCAACACAAAAGGTGGAAACGACATTGCAACTAATTCTCAAAACTCCGCATTCCCAGGAAACCGTGGGAATGGGATCACATCCCTAATGTTGGTCATGCCGGTAACAAACTGGATCAACCGCTCGAAGCCAAGCCCAAACCCGCTGTGCGGTGCAGAGCCAAACCTGCGCAAGTCGAGGTACCACCACAATTCCTTTTCAGGAAGGCCAAGTTCTTTCACGCGTTGCAAAATATTTTGATACCGCTCCTCGCGCTGTGAGCCGCCAATAATTTCACCGATACCGGGGAAAAGTACATCCATGGCAGCCACGGTTTTGCCGTCTTCGTTTTGCCGCATGTAAAACGCTTTGATGCCCTTTGGGTAGTTGTATAGAATCACGGGCTTCTTAAAATGTTTTTCTACCAAATATCGCTCATGCTCACTTTGCAAATCCACGCCCCATTGATCGATCAGGTATTGAAATTTCTTTTTCTTGTTGGGGTTTGAATTTTTTAGAATGTCGATTGCTTCGGTGTAGCTCAGTTTTTGAAAATCATTTTCCGCCACAAATTTCAACCGGTCGATCAAGCCCAACTCGTTGCGCTGGTCTTGTGGTTTGGCCGCTTCTTCATCGGCAGCACGTTTGTCCAAAAAACCCAAATCGTCTTTGCAATTATCCAAGGCATACTTGGCAAGGTATTGAAGAAAATCTTGCGCCAGTTGCATGTTGTCATTGATGTCGTAGAAAGCCATCTCCGGTTCGATCATCCAAAATTCGGCAAGGTGGCGCGTAGTGTTGGAGTTCTCTGCACGGAAAGTTGGGCCGAATGTATAAATGTCGCTCAATGCCAGCGCATACGTCTCTCCCTCCAATTGACCGGACACGGTAAGGTTGGTTTCTTTTCCAAAGAAATCCTGCCGGTGATCAATGTGACCTTGCTCATCTCGTGGCGGCTTGTTCTGGTCAAGTGTGGTTACTTTAAACATGGCACCGGCCCCTTCCGCATCCGACCCCGTGATCACGGGGGTGTGGATGTAAAAAAAGCCGCGATCGTTAAAGAATTTATGCACGGCAAATGCCATGTTGTGACGCACGCGCATTACCGCTCCAAACGTATTCGTGCGGGCACGCAAGTGCGCCATCTCGCGCAAAAATTCGAGTGAATGCTTCTTAGGCTGCAACGGAAACTTCTCCGCATCGCAATCGCCAAGTATTTCAATCTCTTTGACCTTTACTTCCACAGCCTGGCCTTTGGCAGGAGAAGGGATCAACTCACCAATTATTGAAACGCAACAGCCCGTGGTGATCCTTTTTAAAATGCCGTCATCCAAGCTTTCCAGTGTGGCTACAGCCTGCAAGTTTAAAATGGTGGAACCATCGTTGATGGTGATGAACTGGTTGTTGCGAAAGGTGCGCACCCAGCCTTGCACTTTTACGGTTTGGTTGGCAGGCTGTGTTTGCAGCAGGTTTTTGATTTTTGTTCGCTTCATAAATTTTATCGAGGCACAAAAAACGACATTTTGGATTTTTATTCAAAGCCTTGTTTTTTGGTGTGCGATGCTTCACCTCTGAAGGCAATCAATTACCTGAAGTAGTTGTCCCTGCGCAAAGCGGTGTGACAATTTGACCCGAACCCATTTAACTCTCCTTACTTCAGCTTCCGATCAAAAAAATCTTTGGCCGCATTGTAAGCCTTGCTCCAACTTTCATGGCGGAGGAAACCGTGGATTTCATCGGGCAGCACGAGTACCTCAACGGGAATATTTTTTTCACGCAGTTTCGTGGCTAGGTCAATGGTCTGCTGAAACTGCACATTCCGGTCGTCATCGCCATGCACAAACAAAACAGGGGCTGTCCATTTGGATATATCTGAAACTGGAGAGGATTTGAAAGCCAAGTCCGTTTCATTTTTTGCAATTCCCCAGAAGTCGGTAGCGTCTTTCGCCTCAAACGACCAATCATGCACCCCGTGCAAATCCACGCCTGCTTTGAAAAGTTCGGGATTGCGTGCCAAGCCCATCGCAGTGAGATATCCCCCATAAGACCCGCCCCAACACCTCGGTTCTGAGGAATAGGAGCGGGATCAGCAGTGAGTTCCAGCAGAACAGGAATTGCAGGATGCCGACGGCAAAGATCGGGGCGAGGCTGTTAGGCAAGACGACCTG
>JAYVMP010000251.1:0-5521 GCA_043758895.1 Bacteroidota bacterium | reverse complement strand
TCCATTCCGCCCCCACTTGCGCATGTATATTGTTGGCCAACGTAAATTCATGCCTGGCTCCGCTAATCCAGCGCTCCACGGTGCTCTTGCCCCCGTTATAAACGATCACATCGTTGATGTATCCACCGTATAATGAAAACAAACCAAGACGACCATTATTTTGGAAACGAACACTGAGCCGATGATTTTTATCCTGCTGGTTATCGTAACTGTTGTATTGGCCAATGGTGGGCTGAATCTCGCGATCGGCATCGTGGTACCAATAGTGGAAGCTGATGGTTTTGGCCGATGACCAACGGTACTCGACATCTTGCAGCAAACCGGACTGACGAAAGGAGGCATGTTGCTGTCGTTCTCTGGTAAGCAAGACGGGAAAATTATTTTTGGAGGAAAGATTATACAGCTTGGTTTTAAAACTCCAGCGGTTGCTCGACCACAACCCAACCAATGAAGAAAAATACCTTCCAAAGCTGCCCGCATCCTGCGTTACTGAAATAGAGTTGCTTTGCGTGCGCATGGACGCGTTGAGGAGCACGGTGCCACCAAATGCTCCGCTTCCAAACCGTGCACTGCCCGCCCCTTCGTGTATTTTTATTTCATCGAATGCGGCAACGGGCAAAATTGAAAAGTCGGCCTGGCCCAGGGAAAAACTGTTGATGTTGAGGCCATTCCACAAAACCGAAGTGTGCTGGGGCGAGGTGCCACGCATGCTGATGCTGGAGAGCATTCCATTTCCATAGTTCCTGAAATAGATCGGCAATTGCAGGGACAGCACTTCGCCCAAATGCCGCGAGCGCTCATTGGATTTCAGCGAAGAGTCCAGTACGACCAGGCTTGATCCGGCTAAATAGTTCTCTTCCGGTAAACCATAAACGGTTACCGTTTTGAGCATGACGGTGTCCTTGCGTTGCGCCATACAAAGTGACGCAAAGCCGGAGCAGCACAAAAGAATAAAACCTGTTCGCATCATTGTTTTGTAAAAACTATGCGACAAGTGCAAACCCGGAGTTTAGTAAGAACAACAGCGTTGTCAGTACATTCCGGCCTTTCACCCGAAAGCCCAAATTATTTTTGTGAACAGATGGCAGGTCTCCTGGCTCTCCATTTTGCTGATGCCTTCCCCCCCGATAAGTCGGGGAGTGGCGTTGGATTTCAGCAAACCGATTGAACTAAATTCAAACGTGGATCACAGTTGCGGGGACAGCTCTCGTCTTTAACGAGATTCCCTTTTAATCGCCTGAAAGTGTAACCTTGCATGGCAAACCATCCGTCCGGTGCAAACATAAATAAATTTATGAACTTGCAACAACACAAAATTCAAAATGAAAAATTCAAGATTAAAAGTGATGAGTGTCCCTGGATGCCGGATGCCGCAAGCCCGGAGATGGAGACTTATTTTATTTACATTTTCAACTCTGATTTCTTGCATCTCAAAGAAGGAAGCCAAAGAAAACCCGCTCGATCCTCATTTGAAATATGCCCAGGGCTTCACCATTCAAAATTTGAATGAGGGAAATAAATGGGTTGAGGTCGGCTATCCCTATCAAGGGGCTTCGGCAGGCTATAAATATTTGTTGGTGAAGAAGGGAAATAAAATTCCGGTGCATGATAAAGCAGTTCAAGTCATCACCATTCCGATCGAATCAATTGTCTGTACCTCCACCACTCACATTCCACTACTGGATTATTTAGGCGAAACAGATAAGCTTATTGGCTTCCCTACCACCGATTACATCAGTTCTGAAAAAATGAGAAAGCGGATGGACAAGGGAAAAGTAAAGGATATTGGTACTGATAAGGGAATGAACCTGGAAGAATTGTTCTTACTGAAGCCGTCCATGGTGATGGGCTACGCCATGACCAGCGACTTGGGGCAGTTGAAAAAAATAAAAGAGCTGGGCATCCCGGTGGTGATCAATGCCGAATATTTGGAGAAGCATCCACTCGGACGTGCGGAGTGGATCAAGTTCATGGCGTTGTTTTTTAATAAAGAGAAAGCGGCCGATTCCGTTTTTAAATCCATCGAAAAACAGTATTTATCAACGCGAAATTTGATAATGGATACGACTGCAAAACCAACGGTAATGAGTGGCATGGTGTATGGCGATGCCTGGTTTATGCCGGGCGGGAAAAACTATGCCGCGCAGCTTTTGCGCGATGCCGGTTGCAATTATTTATGGAGTGAAACGGACTCCAATGGTTTTTTGCAAATCAGTTTTGAATCGGTATTTGCGAAAGCCAAAGAAGCGGATTTGTGGATCGGAGTGGCGGATTACAAATCATTAAGTGGAATAGCTGCTGCGGATAAACGCTATGCACTGTTCAAGCCCTTCCGAGAAAAAAAAGTTTATACCTACAATGCCCGGCTGGGGGCGAAGGGTGGGAGCGAATTTTTAGAGCTCGGTTATTTGAGGCCCGATATTATTTTGAAAGACTTGTTAAAAATTGCTCACCCCGAACTTTTGCCTGGTTACCAGCTTTATTTTTATAAGAGGCTGGAGTGAGGTTCAAAGTTTAAAAGTTTAGATTTTCATTCACAGCGTTGACTTTCGTCAGAGGTGAGTTGTGGTTGGCTCAAAACTCACGGTCAGGAGCTTTGCGGCTTAAAAGGATAGAAGTAGAAGCCCTGGGAATTCATCGACCGTATATCTTTTCAATCACCTCTTCGGCCAAGCCAAAAGACAGCGTCATGCCGGCACCACCGAGGCCATTCACAACGGTAACATCCGGTTCCGGTTCAACAACCAAATTCAGTTTGCCGGAAAGCTTGGGATAAATGCCATGCCAGCGTTCCGTGATTTGAAAATCCCCAAGGTTGACAAAACCTTTCAAGTAGTTTATAATGATTTCGTTGATCTCTTCTTGGTCAAAAGGTTCGTGGGTTAGTCCATAATGATGTGAATCGCCAATGATCAATTCGCCATCGTTGTTCTGCGAAAGCAAAACATGGATACCGTGTGTTTTGAAACCGTTGAATTCATGATCGTAACGCTCGTCCACTTTCTTTAATGACGGGCAGGCTGCAAATGCCTTGTAATGACGGAGCGTAAGCCCCGCGCATAAAGAAGGGCCGATGTTGAAATTTTTGTTAGTGGGTACGGCCTTCATCATTTGCAGTTTGCACTTGGTCACCTGATGGTGTTCAAACACATCGGGATAAAGCGTTTGAAAGTCAGCCCCATTGCAGACGATCACCTTGTTGGCGCGCCAAGTCGTTTTTGAGGTAACCACTTCGGGAATGGAAATTTCCGTTACTTGCTCACCGAACCGTAAAATAAGCCCATAATTTTCTTCCAACCAATGTGGTATCCTGCGCACCGCCTCGCGTGGATTGACAACGCATTCGGTGCTGCTCCACAGGCCACCGATCAAACCGTTCGGATTGACGGCTGGTGATTTTTTCAACACGTCTTCGGCAGAAAGCAAGTGAACTTGAAAAGCCGAGCCCGAATGCATTTGAACAAATTCGTTGAGCACATCCCATTCATCCCGGTGATAGACCACATGAAGTGATCCGCTCGGGTTCAGCCAGAACCTTGCCTCTTTTGAAATTCCCAACCAATGTTCACGGCTGCGCAGGGCCATCTCCAATCCTTCGCCCGGCACTTGGCCGATCGGCCAAATCATCCCAAAATTTCTGACCGAAGCACCAACGGCAAATTGCTCCCGTTCAAACAGTGCTACGCGAAGCCCTTTTTTCAGCGCATGGTAAGCATGGGCAAGGCCAACAATGCCTGCGCCCACAATGGCAAGGTCAGCGGTGTTCTCTTTGTTCATTCTTTTTGGGGCTAAACGGATTTCTTGTTCACAAAATTTTGTGTTTTCTTTTTTTAGTTAACACCTCAAATTAAAAACTAAAATGGTAACACCCCATTAACCCTAAGTAAACATTCAATTATCAATTTTGAAGATGCAAAAGAAGCTCGCCATAAATCCGGCTATCACCCGGTGGCTGGATCAGACCAATGGGGTTTGGTTTTCCATTTACGCTGCGGGCGCTGCCTTTTGCCTTTATACTTGTATTTATGCTTTTCGCAAAACATTTTCGGTGGCCACTTTTCAGGGCTTGGAGTTTTGGAATGTAAGCTACAAGAGTTGGTTGGTAATTTTTCAGGTGATGGGTTATGCACTCTCCAAATTTATCGGCATCAAAATCATTTCAGAATTAAAAGCTTCCGCGCGACCCGTTGGGATTTTGATGATGGTGGGTATTGCAGTTGGCTCATGGCTTTTATTTGCCCTTGTTACCCCGCCTTACAACTTGGTTTTTTTATTTACCAACGGGCTTCCGCTCGGCATGGTTTGGGGAATGGTTTTTAGCTTCCTGGAGGGAAGGCGTTTCACTGAAGTGCTGGGCGCGGGTTTGTCCATCAGTTTTATTTTCTCGGCCGGGCTTTGTAAAACCGTGGGCGGGTTTCTAATGCGCGATTGGGGCGTGAGTGAGTTGTGGATGCCCTTTGCCGCCAGCATGCTTTTTATCGTTCCTTTATTTGTTTTTTTATTCCTCCTCAATCAGTTACCGCCCCCTTCCTTATTAGACGAACAATTGCGCACGCGAAGGCAACCCATGAACAGAGGAGAACGGAAACAATTTATTTTAACTTTTTTGCCAGGCATTATTTTTTTCGTGGCGGCTTACATGCTGCTGACCATCTTCAGGGACCTGCGCGATAATTATTCGGCTGAAATTTGGAAATCCATCGGCTACGGAAACTCACCACAGATTTTTACAGCAACAGAAATCCCGGTGTCGATCATTGTGCTGATCGTGATGGGCAGCTTGATCGTTATCAAAAACAACCAAACTGCGTTAATGATCAATCACGTGATTATTATTTTTGGAATGATCTTGTTGGGTGTGGCAACGTATTTGTTTGTGCAAAAATTAATTGGCGCCCCTGCATGGATGATCTTGATTGGCTTAGGACTTTACCTGGGCTATATTCCTTTCAACAGTATTTTCTTTGACCGGATGATTGCTGCCTTTCAATACTCGGGCACGGTTGGGTTTATTATGTACGTGGCCGATTCTTTTGGATACCTTGGCAGTGTAGGCGTTTTATTTTTCAAAGAATTTGGCCTGGCCAAGTTGAGCTGGCTCGATTTTTTTGTTTCCGTGGGCTATTTTATTTCCGTGGCAGGTACGCTCCTCATGGCCGGATCCATGATTTATTTTCACCGAAAAGGTGTAGCCTTGAAAGAATCTGATAATTTTTTGAACAACTCCTTAGCGAAAAAAAATTAGCTATCTATCCATTAATTTTTAAGGAATGAAAACCAAAGACATAATTATAGACGGGATTTTTGACCTGTATGAAAAATTCGGGAACGCAGATTATATCGGTGAGCCCGTTTCACAAATCGAGCACATGAGCCAAGCGGCCACCTTGGCCATGGACGAGGGCTACGATGACGAAGTAGTATTGGCTGCCTTCTTTCACGACATCGGTCACATCTGTGTGATGGCCACCACTGAAAATAGTATGGCTGGTTTCGGTACGAAGAGCCACGAAAAAATTGG
>JAYVMP010000250.1:0-25936 GCA_043758895.1 Bacteroidota bacterium | reverse complement strand
TGGGCATTTCATGTTTTAATAATTTGTTTTTTAGTTGCCACGTGGAATACCCATAGCTGATTTTCATTCCTTTGGGGCTGCTTTGCCAATGGGCATTTCATGTGTTCATTATTTTTTTTGGAACCTTTTATTTTTTTCATCTTCACCGAGCAACTGCAGTTTGGCCTTTTGCAATTCTTGTTTCTGTGCCTGACTGACCACCGGGTAATTGAGCTCCAATTTATCAAATTGTTTTGTAATGATCGAGGCGATGGCCAAGCGGGCATACCATTTGTCATCGGCAGGGATCACAAACCAAGGGGCATAGTCAGTGGAGGTGGCGCTCAATGCCTCGTCATAAGCCCTTTGGTAATCGTTCCAGAAAACACGTTCTTTTAAATCCGACAGGGAGAACTTCCAGTTTTTGGCAGGGTCTTCAATCCGTTCGAGAAACCGTTTCTTCTGTTCTTTTTTAGATAGATTCAGGAAAAACTTCAAGATCACCATGCCATTGTCGGTCAGGTTTTTTTCGAATCTTCGGATTTGCTTGTATCGTTGGCTCCAAAATTTGTCGTCAATTTTATCTACGGCATCAATCCCGGGAATATTTTCATTCAATATCCATTCGGGGTGGACTTTCGTTACCAAGACGTTTTCGTAATGAGAGCGGTTATGGATAGCAATCTCTCCCCTGGCTGGCAAGGCCAGTTCGTGACGCCAAAAATAATCGTGATCAAGTTCTTGCGAATTGGGCGCCTTGAAGCTATGCACTTTCACACCAAGGGGATTGAACCCTGACATAATATGATTTACCGCACCATCTTTTCCGGCCGCATCCATTGCCTGAAATACAATTAAAACACTGTACCGGTTATCGGCATACAGTTTGTCTTGCACTTCGGCCAAGTATTTGCGGCTGGCATCAAGCATTTTTTCTGATTCTGCCTTGTTTAGGATTTTTCCTTTGTAGCCCGTATCGAAATCCTTAATTCTTGCTTTTTTATTCGGGTGAACCATCATTTTTTTAATCGGGATTAACTTTTCATCATTTTTCATAAGTTGATTTTTAGTTGTTCAATCTAACAGAATGGATTGGAGTTTACAACTGATTAGTTTCAGCAAATCGGCTAACAAAAATCATTAATCTATTCTTTATTAGTGAATTTATTGGTACATTTCATTACCTCTTTTAACCCCCCACATTATGAAAACATCTATAAAATCCGTTTTGTCCACCCTTGTTATCTGGTTTGCCCTGACAACCGCTATTGCCCAACCCAATGAGATCGCTGCAATCAAAGAAGTAATTGCCCGGGAAACCCAAACCTTCTTCAATGTTGACCGAAAAAATTGGGAAGACTGTTGGCTGAAGGTACCCTATGCCTATTGGTCGTATTCCGATTCTACATCAGTGAGCTATGTGGAAGGCTGGCAGACACTCGACAAAACATTTGATCGATACTTTAAGACATCCAAGCCTTCCAAAGCTGAAATCATCAACGACTGGGTTGACATCAAGGTATTTGGCAATGGGGCCTATGTGCGGTTCGTGCAAAAAGTAAAAGATGAAATCGAGCATGACGAAACCTCGCAAGTAAGGGTCTTGGAGAAGAAAGATGGGAAATGGAAAATTATTTGTGTGGGTGCTATAGCACGGTACGCAAAAACCAATGAGGATTCAAAAATCCGTCAGTAAATTATAGCTCCGAACAGGGCATTGGGTGTCAAAATTGTGCGGATCGCAGCATCACCAGCGTACAAGCTTCTAATGCCTGAATGCCCTTCACTTCCAATGATTTCGCGAACTCCGGATTCTCCGTTCCCGGATTAAAAATAATTCGTTTGGATTTCAGCTTCAGAAAATAATCGTACCACTCTTTTTGATTTTGTGGATTCAGATACAAGGTTAGCGTGTCCACATTTTCGATAAAGGGCCGCTGGCGCAAGTCCAAAATTTCCTTTCCAAAAATAGTTCCGGGCTTGATCCCAACCGGTACAAATTCAATCTTGTTCTCTTCCAACATTTCGGCTGCAAGATACGCATACCGCGATCGGTTTTCAGTCGCTCCAATGATTACGGTTTTTTTCATCATTTACCTTTTTACATACAAGTTCACTATTGCCTCTGCACATCGTTCTCCATCCATGGCAGCAGAAACAATGCCCCCTGCATAGCCGGCACCTTCTGCGCAAGGAAATAATCTTTTGATCTGCGGGTGCTCCAGGGTTTGCTTGTCGCGGGGAATACGGACCGGGGACGAAGTGCGGCTCTCTACGCCCACCACTTGTGCTTCGTTGCTCATGTACCCTTTTAATTTGGTGCCAAAGTTCCTGAAGCCCTGTTTTAAACTTTGAAAAATAAAATCCGGCAGCACTTCTTTCATGTCCACCGAATGAAGGCCGGGCTGATACGAAGTTGGCAAAAGCGAAGAGGAAGTTTTCCCGTCCACAAAATCCATGAGTCGCTGTGCCGGAGCTGCTTGGTTATTCCAGCCAAGGATACATGCTTTTTGCTCAATCTCCATCTGAAAATACATTCCCGCCAAGGGGCCATGTTGCCGAAAGGATTTAAAATCACTTTCACCAACGGCTACCACAATTCCGGAGTTTGCAAATTTCGAATCCCTTCGCGATGGGCTCATGCCGTTGACCACCACTTCGCCTGGCGATGTGGCTGCCGGAACGATGAACCCCCCGGGGCACATGCAAAATGAAAATACACCCCGCGCTTCTCCGTTAACTTTAGCTTGGTGAACCAGCGAGTAGGAAGAAGCCGGAAGGAATTTTTCCCGGACACCTGTGCCATGGTATTGAATTCTGTCGATAAGGTTTTGCTGATGCTCGACACGCACACCCAGCGCAAATGGCTTGGCTTCAACCCGTATTTTCTTCTGGTGCAGCAACTGAAAAATGTCGTGGGCGGAGTGGCCGGTGGCCAAGATTACAGACTCGGCATCATGTTTTGTTCCATCTGCCGCGATCACTCCTTTGATTTCATCTCCTGTCAAAATCAAGTCGGTGACTTTCGTTTCAAAATGGATTTCGCCTCCGGCCTGGAGAATACTTTCGCGCAAAGCAACCACAATTTGCGGGAGTTTATTGGTGCCAATATGAGGGTGAGCATCAAACAAAATTTCTTCGGTCGCACCGTGGGCAATAAGGATTTGTAAAATACGGTTCACATCGCCCCGCTTGGTGGAGCGCGTATATAATTTTCCATCGGAATAAGTACCCGCGCCACCTTCTCCAAAACAATAATTGGATTCGGGATTTACGAGGTGTTCTTTGTTGATGGCCGCAATATCGCGCCTACGCGCTTGCACGTCTTTTCCCCGCTCGAAAAGGATTGGCTTTACGCCCATTTCAATTAAACGAATGGCTGCAAACAATCCGGCAGGCCCAGCGCCTACAATAATGACCCGTGGCCTTTTGCGAACATCCAGGTATTTCCTTTGATAGGAAATGAGACTGGGCTGACCAGCCGGCAACAGTTCAACTTGCACTTTCACCAAAACCTTTTTTCCACGGGCATCGATTGACCTGCGCACAGGGCGCAGGAAGAATTCTTCCGGATTAACTTTTAACTTATGGTATAACGTTGGTTTGAAAAGCGTCTCATCAAACGCCTCTTCGGGGCTGAGGTTGACTTCAATCTTGGTATTCATGGGAAAGGTATTTATCCTTTCAAAAAAGGCTATACTTGAATTTTTGTGAAAATATCAATGGCTGTGATTTTTCCTTTCAAACTCACTTCCACAGCCCATTAAACCGTGAAGATAATAATTATCAAAATCTTCCACTCTCCTTTTATATTTGCGCTTTGTATTTTTTAATCCATGAACCAAAATTTTGTTGGAGAACTTCGCTGGCGCGGCATGCTGCACGACATTATGCCCGGAACGGAAGCACAATTGATGAAAGAAAGAACATCCGGCTACATTGGTTTTGACCCCACGGCCGACTCCTTGCACATTGGCAACTTGGTACAAATCATGACACTGGTGCACTTTCAGCAGGCAGGCCACAAACCATTTGCTTTGGTGGGCGGGGCGACAGGCATGGTGGGCGACCCGTCCGGCAAATCGGCTGAGCGGAATTTATTGTCTGAAGAAGTTTTGCGCCACAACCAGGATTGTGTAAAAAAACAGCTCCAAAAATTCATCGATTTCGCGCCCTCGGCCAATGGGGCAGAAATGGTCAATAATTACGATTGGTTCAAGGGGCTCAGCTTTCTCGATTTCATCCGCGATGTGGGCAAGCACCTTTCGGTCAATTACATGATGGCCAAAGACTCCGTACAAAACCGGCTGGAAACCGGACTCTCATTTACCGAATTCAGCTACCAATTGGTGCAAGGCTACGATTTTTATTGGCTCTACAAGAACAAAAACTGCAAACTGCAGATGGGCGGTTCTGATCAATGGGGCAATATTGTCACCGGCACAGAATTGATCCGAAGAAAAGATGGAGGCGAAGCCTTTGCACTTACTACCCCGTTGATCAAAAAAGCGGACGGCACCAAATTCGGCAAGACTGAGCAAGGCAATGTGTGGCTCGATGCCAAGAAAACATCGCCTTACCAATTTTATCAATACTGGCTCAATGCTTCGGATGAAGATGCCACCGCGTTCATCAAGATTTTTACCCAACGAACGAGCGAAGAAATTGTTGCGCTTGCCGCAGCACATGTGCAAGCCCCACACTTGCGGAAATTGCAGAGTGAATTGGCCAAAGACATTACCACTCGCGTTCATTCGCTTGCCGATGCCCAAAGCGCCATCAAGGCATCATCCATTTTGTTTGGCAATTCGGTAACTGAAGATTTGCTTGGCCTCGACAGCGAAACTTTTCTGGCCGTGTTCGAAGGCGTGCCCCAGATCAGCATTTCAAAATCGGCTTATCAATCGTGTGCAACAATTATCGACTTGCTTTCAGAAGCTACGCTTGGGAAAATATTTTCGTCCAAAGGAGAAGCGCGAAAGATGATTTTAGGAGGAGGCGTGAGCATCAACAAGCAAAAGGTAGAGGATGGAACTAAAAGACCCGATTATGAATTGTTGCAGCATCGTTTTTTATTAGCCCAAAAGGGGAAGAAGAATTATTTTTTAATCGAAGTAACCAACTAAACATGTGGAAAGACTGGAAGGAAGCACTGAACAACCCTCGGTTTCGGGTACATCTTTTAGCAAGCATTTTGGGATTAGCTGCCTTTGCTATTTCACTACCCTATTTTTTTAATAATGTTCTTTTAAATAAGCCAGGAGTTGCCCTGACCGATCCCATTTTACTTTTCTTTGCGCCAAAGGACTGGTCCGTTGAAATATTTATCATTCTTTATTTTTGCACTACAATCTCTCTTACCACCAATTTTATTGAACCCAAAACAGTTTTGTTGGGAACACAAGTCTATGTGGTGGTCAACTTCATGAGGATGACAAGCCTTTATTTATTTACCCTTGAGGCTCCCGAAGGGATAATCCCGCTCAACGATCCGTTTCTTACCCATGTCGCCTACGGCCAACCGGTTTACGTCAAAGACCTTTTCTTTTCGGGCCATGTCGCTACTTTATTCTTGTTGTTCTTAGTGGAAAAACGTCAAGTTTTAAAATGGGTACTTTTGTTATCGACTGGCGTAGTGGCAATGTTCCTTGCCTGGCAGCGGGTCCACTATTTATTGGATATATTAGCAGCCCCGTTGATCACCTGGCTAGTCTATCGATTTTTTTGTTGGTTCAACAGGAAGTTTGAGATCATAATTTGGTAGGCGTTATGAATGAGCCTCAACCGATTATTTTAAAGGTTGGAAAAGTCCGTTAACTTAAATTGTATTAAATTAGCGTTAACTTTCTATTAATAGATCAACGAAATGGATTTGAACGGAGCGAAAGCAGCGATTATTACAAATGGGGCAAACGGCAAAAATCATTTGCCCAACGGACAGCACAAGGGAAATGGGCATGGCCAGACAAACCAGAACTTCCACAACAGCTACCCCGTTTTTCAACTCCAGGAGCAGTTAACTGAAGAACAAAAAAAGTTTTTTGAAAAAAACGGATTCATCCATTTCAAAAATTTCATCGCTAAAGAAAAGGTAAATGAATTACTGTGTGAAGCTGAAAGTATCCAAGATGAATGGGTGAGCAAAGATTTTAAAACGATCAACGGAGTGCCGATCAAATACGGCACGGATGTGAACGGTAAAAAAATTGTGCAGCGGTTTGCCTTTATTAACCAGCACAGCGAAATGTTTGCCAACGTACTAAAAGATAGCCGCCTGAAGGGCTTGTTTGAATTGATTGGTACAGGCGATTGCCGTATTGGAGAAACTGAAAAAGACGGCCTCGTATTGAACCATTATATCAATACCGAAGAAAGCAACTACAGCCAGTTAGGCTGGCATACGGATGCCTTGCGGGACATTTTTCAAGGGCAAAAAATAATGCCGATGCTCAATGTGGGTATCCACTTGGACAACTCCACCACCGACAATGGCGGGCTGCGGTTAATTCCAGGCACTCATAACAAAGGCATTGGCACCATGCTATTCAAGAAAATTTATTTCATCAGTCACAAGCCCGACAAGAAAGAATTGGGCTTGAATGTGGAGGCGGGTGATCTGACGGTGCACGATGGCCGCTTATGGCACCGGGTAGCCCGATCCCCTTTCACCGGTGAGCAAAGTAGAAGACGCGTGATGTATGTGCCCATCGTTACCGGAAAGTTTACGCCTCGTGATGAAAACAGCAAACCGCTTTTGTACCAGCGCTTGATTTCCATCACCAATAAATAAAATACCAAATGGCTTTTGCACTGATCACTGGAGCAAGTGGAGGAATTGGTTTGTCCATAGCCCATGAATTAGCCAAGCGAAAAATTGACCTGCTGCTTGTGGCACGATCGGAGGATAAACTTTCGGCTGCAAAGAAAACACTTGAAGAAACATACCCCATCAGGGTTGAGTTGTTAAGTCTCGATTTATCCATGCCAAGCAGTTCAGAATCAGTGCTTGATTGGATTACCCAAAATCATTTTGCTGTAAATATTTTGGTAAACAACGCGGGCTATGGAATTTGGGGATGTGTGGATGAAACTCCCTTGGCACAACTCAGCAACATGATGCAGTTAAACATGATTACCCTTGCAGAGCTGTGCCACACGATGCTCCCCGAATTAAAAAAGCATCCTCAATCTTATGTACTAAATGTGGCAAGCACGGCTGCCTATCAAGCTGTGCCAACCCTTGCCACCTATGCCGCGAGCAAGTCGTTTGTGGTGCTTTTCACACGAGGCCTAAGAAGAGAGCTTCAGAATTCCCCTGTATCGGTAACCTGCCTCAGCCCGGGGGCTACTTCAACCAACTTTATCGACCGGGCCGGAATGGGTTCGCTCAAAGACCGGGCTGAAAAATTCAGCATGCGCCCAGAGGCAGTGGCAAGGATTGCTGTCAACGGGATGTTCAATGGAAATGCGGAAGTCATCCCCGGATTTATGAACTGGATATCCGTACAACTCACCTACCTCTTGCCCAAAAACCTCATCGAAGGGGTTGCTGCCCGATTGTACAAGACCAAAGCGTAGGCCGAGCGATGTAGGCCTTGGCAGCAATGAATCAACATCACTAAAATGCTTCTGTGATATTAAAATAAAATCCATAGGATTGCTGGCCAAAGCCAACATCAAGGCGCGCGTTGAGCTTTTCTTTTTTATCAATGGCATACCGGAGGCCTGACCCCAACGAAGGCTTTAGCCCTTGAAAGCTAAATGTCTGGTTCAACGTTTTCCCCACTCGACCCGCTGCCGCAAATACCACCATGCCAAACCTTCCGATCAAAGGAAAGCGGTGCTCTGCCTGAGCCGCCACCAAATTATTATCGGTATATCGGCCTTCATAATACCCGCGCATAATCGAATTGCTACCAATATTGCTCATGCTCCGAATCGGCACGGTACCATTGTTGCTGATAAGCACAAATTGGAACGCCAGTACCTGATTGCTACGTACAGAAATATATTTCCGAATGTCCACATTGTGAGCAGTGTAGTTAAAGGTACTCCCCAACACCTTCGAAAAATCATTGACATAATAGGAAAAATAAAGTCCACGGCTTGGGCTGAAAGTGTTGTCGCGTCCATCCCATAGTGCTACAATTCCAAATCCGGACACGAAACTGCCATGCCTCCCCTTTATATTTTGAACATCAAAAATACTTGTGCCTGCAGGTTTGCCCACTCCATATTCAAAGGAGAGGACATTTTGTATCTCGTAGGCCAAACCCAAAAACATTTTTTTATAGGTTTTGCGCAAAAGCTGCGGAAAAAAATAAAATTGGCCGATGGTATAAGGTTCAAGGTTTGAAGCTTGAGAATTATTTCCAAGGCCCCAAAACCGATCTGGAAAATAGCTGGCTGAAGCTTTAGTTTTCAGGATGTAACGCTCATCGTGAAAAAAGATAGAACTCTCCATGCCAAATACGGCCTGTTTGCGCAAGGTATAAAGAGCCAAACCCTGGATGTAGGAAGTTCTCACGGTGGAATCTTTTCCGATTTTAAAATAATAATTGCCTGCGCCACCAAAGGCTAGTGTGGTTTCCGGTGAATAAATCACCGCTGGAAAGGCAAAGAGTTTCCTCTTTTTTCCGAGCCGGTTAATGGAATCTTTTTTTTCCAGGTTGATTTGAGCTTGACCCACGAAGGCCAACAAACTCAAGCAAAAAAAAAGGAAGGATTTGCGAATAGGAAAGGTCAAACGGGTAAGCACAAAAAGCCTATATTCATAGAAAGATGCTCATTTGGTTTTTAAAACGAAAACAATCTGACCTTTGGATTTTTCAGGGGCGTTGCTGTTAGTGATTTTCCGGATTAAGGAATTTTTCATGATTTCATCTTTGAGCATCCGCTCAGCCTGAAGGCTTAGGCCACGATCCTTGGTGATGATGCTCGTAATTTCACCATCAGCATCACACTCGATTTCAAATACGATGCGTCCATTTTCATTATCAGGAAGCTCTGGTACCTTCGGGCTGCTGGCCCATTCCCACCCCGACATAGCAAGCCCGAAACCATTGCCACCTCCGCCTCCACCGGGCTTGCCGTAAAGGGCCTTTGCGTCAAGTTTTCCTTGCGGGTTTCCTTTGTCTCCCACTTTACCGGGATCATCTCCCTGGCTTTGATTGACATCGCCCTTTTTGGCTCCAGCCCCCCCAGAATAAACCGCTTCCCTCTTGATAACCGGCTTTTCTTCGAGGGCTGATTTGGATTCCTTCTTAGGCTCAGATTTATCAACTTTCTCTTTCGGTTTATCCTCCATCTTTTTTTTCTCCGTCTTTACAGCGACAGGACTTTCTTCATCCGAAAGCATGGCATCAGTTTTTTTCTCTTCAACCTCCGCTTTCTGCGCTGCCACTTTGCTGGGCTCGGAAGATTGGCTTTCGTCCGCTTTGGGTCCAGCCAGTTTGTCATCTGCTTGTGAATTTCCCACGGGGGTTTGTGGTTGGATATCTCCACCGCCCTGATCGTTTATACCGTAGTTTAAAACCACTCCATATTCCGGGGCAGGTGGATACGGTGCCCTCCAAGAGACAAGGAAAAATAAGGTTAAAAATAAACACGAATGGATTCCTAATGAAACCAACAATGCAATTCGTTTATTATTTTTTTCTTCCAAACCTTCCATTTTGTTTTCAATATTTCATCACCCAAAGGGCATCGCCATACTCTGCTTTGGAGGCATCGGCATTTGTTTGCGCGTTGACAAATGAATCAAAATCACCAATCCCCAACCGATAAAATTTCCATTTGCCAAAAGGGGGAATGATTTTGCTGCTGATTCCCTTTGCACTTAATTTTTTCGCTTGATCCATTGCTAAATCGCCATCAATCGAACTGGAGACAATTACAAAATAATGACCCGTTCGCTGACTCAAGGTTTCAATTGCCCCCTCGGCTGGCTTCGCCTTTGCTTCCGCCTCGCGCTTCAATCGCTCTTCTTCAGCCAGTTTTGCCAGGCGCTCTTCTTCAGCCTTCTTTTCGGCAATTTCTTTCTCTTTCGCTAATTTCTCAAGCCTTGCCTTTTCCTGTTTGGGCATATACACGTACTTGTAAATCATAAACCCAGCTACCAACACCACCAATCCAATGATAATGCTAATGACCACAGGAGCTTTTGACCGTCCCTCCTCTTCGTCATCATAGACAGGGGATGTTTCGGAATCATCCAGTGATTCCTCGTGCGTGGTATGCCGCTCTTCATTAGCAGCCTCTTGCTTGGGAGGCTCAGCTAACTGATCCAGCGGCTTGTACTCCATATCCGGAAGGCCAAAGTTATCCTCCTCATGAGGTGCTTTTTCAGAATCGTCAGTAGTTTTTGCCATGGTTTTGGTAGTTTAACTGAATGTTAAGTCAACAATAACGGAATTTCCGCGAACATAATCAACACTAAAAGCTCCAACTCGCTCCGCCCATCGCTTGAAAACCCCTCACCGGATAGTTCAAATAGAGCTGGTAATTACTCGACAAAATATTATTGAGGTTAAGGAAAACAGAAAATTGTTTTGACACTAAGTAATTGGCTTTAAAATTCAAATCCAATGCCGGGTTAAGCGTTGTCAAATTCTTTCCTTCTAAATTCAATGCCTTGATCCCACCTTGGACGATAAAATCAACGCTCAAAAGGATTTTATCATAAACATTGTAAGATGAATTGATCGCCACCCGATAGGCCGGAAGTTGAAGTGCACCGCTTCCAAAATTATTCCCGCCAAGGGAATATCGGGTGGCAATTTGATTGGCAATGGTTGAGGAATAGGCAAAATAATCACCCCGCAGCATGAACTTAAAAACCTCATTGGAATAGCCGAGTTCGGCAAATAGATTGGTGCGCTGGGTGCTTCCGTTATCATAGAAAAGGTTGAACTTCGATCGGTTTTTACCTGTATCGGCCTGATAATAATAAAGATTTTTCAGAGAGGCGAAAGAAAGGCCAGTTCCAAAAGAAACTTTGCCGCTCACTTTTCCTTTGACCCCCGCAAGAAATTCAAGCGCACGGTTGGTATTAAAGATATTAATGTTGGAATTAACCCAAACATTTTCGCGCGAAAGCGCGTGAAGAGAAACTTTGTCCACGTCTCCGGTGAGACCCGCATATCCTTCCACCGCAGGCGAGAGCTGGTAAGTCGCGGCCACGTTAGGATACACGTGAAGGCCGTTTTGCTTTCCGATAGTATCATTTTCCATCACCACATTAACCCCCGCAGTCAATACCAGTTTATCAGCAGGCGCGAATTGATACGCGGGTTTGATTTTAAAAATCTGTCTTGCTTTGGCAGGAACCAAAGCATCTTGCCGGTCAATTAAAAAAAAATCAGAATTGACGATGATCCATTTTTCATTAGCGATTTTATAGTGGCTTGAAAAATTGAGGTTCGTTTCACTTTCACTTGCCGAATAATGATCGGACAGGTAACTGTAGCCCGCCTTTAAGTTATATCTAAACGCAGCAGGTTTTACATTTTCCAATTCGCCACCTACACTAATGACATTATAATTCTGCCGGATCATACTTCGGTCAACAGCCGTTCCAGGCTTATAGCCGTAAAAGTAGGCAGTCGTATTTTCGAAATTGGCAAAACCGCCAAGCGCCACATTGTTATTCATGGTTTTGCCAAACAGGCGAAGTTGCGTGTTCCCACTCGCTGAATTGCTTCCATCAATAGGGCCATTCATAAAACTGCGATGGTAGAATTTCACCCCATAGCTTCTGTTTTTGTCGCGTTTGTTGGTCAGGTACGCTTCGGCATACGGGGAAGAATAATTTCCGAAACCAGCACTCACATAGTTGCCATAAATTTTAGATATGGGTTCGGCCTTCAACTTTAAGGGGCGCAGGATTGGACTATAATCCGAAATTTGAAAAGAAAGGTTTTCAAATTGATACGTAATCTCCGGTTTGATCGGTTCGGCAGGGCGCGGAGGCACCTTCTCAAAATTGCGGACTGCCAGTGGAAGGGTCACCTCTCTGTTTTTTACAATTTCAATTTCAATTTTTTCAATTTCCCCCTCGCCTTTATTCTCTGCTTGTCCAAAAATTGCAGATGAGATAAAAATAAAAAAAATAATAAACAAGTGACTTGAAACAGGCAGTCGGCAACATGAAACCAATGGCCAGCAACCAATCACTAATAGCTTGTAACCTGCACCCTGTAATTTTTTATTCATCATCCCATCAATTCTTAACTTTTCCAACTGTATCGCTTTTCAATGGCTGTTGTTTTTTCTGCTCACCTTCTTCAATTTTATTTAATTTTTCTGTTGCTTGTTTCTTCACCTCATCGGACGGAAAATTATCAATGAGCGATTGCAAGGTGGCCTTGGTCTGGTAAGAATCGCCCGTGGCCAAGAAATAATCGGCCATCAGTAAATACGACTTGCCTACCCAAACCGGGTAAGCCGAAAAATCCGTGTTGAGGCCGAGTAGCGTTTCATAACACTGTTTGTAATCTTTGGTTGTATAAAAAATTTCGGCCAAACGATATTTGGCTTCCGCACCATATTCATCTTGTGCTGAGTTGATGGTGTTGAGCAATTCATCTTTGGCTGTTTCGTAGTCGCCTTTGCCTAGGGCGGCTTTTCCGATGAAAAGAGAAGCTTTGTTTTGTGCCCCTGCACTCACACTTCCCTTTTCCAGTATTATTTTGGCGTATTTCTCTGTCGAGTCGTATTGATTTAAATAAAAATAAGATTCCATCAGTCCACTCCACGCATTGTATTGCTCTTTTTTGTTGACAGCCTCCTTTGCCAAAGCCTGAAAAGATAAAATCGATTTATCATAATGACCTTGTTTAAATTCCAATTCGGCCAACCGCCCCGACACTTTGCTCGTCATAGCCCAGTCCTTCCGCGTGGCCAACTCGTAGTACACGCCTATAGCTTTCGGAAAATCTTTTAACCGATAATACGATTCCGCCTCATAATATTTAGCTTCTGGCAATTGAGCACTTTGTGGGTATGAACTCAAATAGTTTTCAATATTTTTAATGGCATTGGTATAATCTTGATTGAAATAAAGGTTTTTGGCCGCTTCCAACTCAACCGTCTCTATGCCCTTTGCATCGGGATTCCCTTTTTTATAAAGTACAAGGTATTTGTTGAACTCGCCCGATCGTGACGAAAGATTGAGTGCTTCTTGCAAAGGCAACAGCACATCCTTCGCCACCGGATGGATTCCATAACGTTCAATAACCGTAATATAATCGTCTGCCGTTTTGTTGTATTCTTTCAAATTGTAATTCGCGGCAGCCCTGCGAACATAGGCATAAGGCGTGAAGCGCGAAGTGGGGTTAGGCGGTACCAACGCGGAGTACCCATTCATGGCTACTTCATAATGGCCTTGCTCAAACTCTTGTTGAGCCAGTTGGAATTTTGCCTCATCAACAAAACTGGAAGTGGCATAATCTCTGATCACCCCACTCAATTCTGTTTTCGCTTCCGAGTATTTTCGTAAAATCCCAAACAAAATCCCAGATTGAAAGTGAGCGTAATCATTGTCAGGAGACTTGAGGGCAATCGCTTTTCGATAATAGGTCAGTGCCTCGTTGTAGGATTTAGCTACATAGTAACAATCAGCCAAGCGAAGGACGCCATCCGAAAGGTTGAGCTGATTGCCAGGCGATTTGCCAACAAATTCTTTGAAGCTGAAAAGTGCCTGATCGTACTGCTTCAAATTGAAATAGGCATAACCTAAACCATACCTTGCTTTTAATTTCAACGCAACATCCTCACCCTCCTCAATGAGGCGCAGGTAATTTTTAGCAGCCTGAACATATCCTTTCATAACGGAATAAGCTTCACCGCACCAAAAACTTGCTTCGGCCATATATTCCTTATCGGAGGGGTACTGCAAGGATTTTTCAAAGTATTGAGCGGCTTGCCTATAATCATCCTTATTAAAAAACTCCATGCCCTTGAGCATAGTTGCCTTTTGATAGGCCCGGTCAACTGCGGGGGTGCGGCCCGGCAACGATTCAATGTATTCGATCGCTTTATTGTAGTTGTTCGCATTCACATAAGCCTGCGAAAGCAGCTCTTTAATTTCCACGGTGTGAATGCTGCTGGGAAAAAATTTAAGTATCCATTCAAACTCATTGATGGCCTGGTCGGGTTTGCCGAGGTCATAGGAGATTTTTGCGAATTGAAAGGAGGACTCCTCTACCAACTTGGGCTCGGCTTTATATTTGCGGGCCATGTCGAACGCTGTGAGGGCCATTGCCTTCTGATTCGTTCGCAGGTAAAGTTGGCCGAGGTAATACGATGAGTAGAACCCCACCGAATCAGTATCGGCATATGAATGGGTCAGGTAGTTCAATGCTTTGGCATCGAGGCCAAGCACAAAAGCCGAATAACCGGCCCGTAACAAAATGCTTTTGGCCGCAGTCTGCTCCTTTCCGGTCAAGTATTTATCGTACCCTGTTAGCGCGTTCTTATAATCGGTCTTTTTATAATAAGCCTCTGCAGTGAGTAAAGCAATGTCTTCCTCATTGGCAAGATCAGTGCGCGCATTCACCGAGGTCGCGTACAAAATCAAGGCATCGTAATCCTTTTGCTTATAATAAACATTAGCCATCAGGTAGGGCACAATGCCGGCATACGACCCTGCCAATTCAGCACGCTTCAGGTCGGTGAGTGCATTGGCATAATCCGCTTGATTGTATTCAGCAAAGCCCGCATAATAACTGGAAGCCGGGCCATACTGGCCTCCTTGCGTTTTGATAAAATTGAATTGGTCTAATGCGTCCTTCAAAATTTTTTGACTGAACAAGCTGTACCCCCACCGAAAGTGTGCTTCACGTTGTTGCGTCAAAGTAAGTGCGCCAAAATCTGTTCTGGCGAAATAGTTGGATGCCTTTTTGTAATTTTTTTCGGTATAGAAAAAGTTGGCAAGGTTAGCGTAAGCAACAGAGGCATTGGGATTGGATGGGTTGCTGTCGATAAAATCCAGGAGTTGCTTTTCGGCATCGGTGTGGTACAAGTTCAGCGCGCAGAGGCCGCGATAATACTCCGCATTTTGTTTTTGTGTTTCACCCTTGGGGGATAAGGCCAGGTATTCACTAAAATTTTCGCGCGCTGCGGCAAATTGGTTTTGAGCCATCAGTTCTTCGCCCGTTTTAAAAAGGCGTGCAGCCCTCTGTTGCATCAACACATCTTGAGCAAAAGCACCGACCGGCAGGAGCAAAAAGAGAAGAGAAAAACTTTTCATCCAAAGTTTGTCCGTAAAACTAAATAATGCTTATTTTATTGTGGTCTTCAGTTTAAAAAATGAATTCATGCAAAAAAAAATCAACACAAGCATGAAAAGCATGAACCCAAAGGTAACAAAAAAAATAAAGCAAAACGAATGTTTCGCATTGGCAAATCAGATATGGATTTTTCAGTGCTTAATGATGATCTGCTTTGAATAATTGGGTCTTTGTATTGCACTTTCAAATAATATATACCCGGAGGAATCCCTTCCGCTGAAATAATAATTCGGGAAAACCGGTTAAATCTCGGTAATTGAAAATAGGAATTCTCCTAGTGTGAGGGTATTGTGTTAATCAAACCATCATCCGAAATACCAATTCTTTCAAAATTTGCCCCTCGCCTTCGCTGCCCACATTTACTCCTTTCAGTTTTAGATCGGCTGTGCGCAGCAAAGAAATAATTTCGAGGACTTTCGGTGAGGGGTAGCGCTGCAAGGCTGCGAGGTAGTCTTTGGCCGCATACGGGTTGATTTTCAGGGCAGCCGTCAATCCTTGCGAAGAGCGGTCTGATACACCATGCGCTGCCAGTACTTTACTGAAGAACGAATATAAAAACGCAACCATAGGGATGGCCGGGTTTTTCTTTGGGTTGGCTTCAAAATAGTTAACAATTTTAGCCGCCTGTAAACCATCCTTATTAAGCAATGCCTTTTGCAATTCGAAAATATTGTACTCACGGCTTATCCCTACCTTGGCCATCACTTCGGCTACAGTGATTATTTCCTTTTGCTCGTGGCCGATCAACACCTTATCCACCTCATTGGCGAGCCGATTCAAATCGTTGCCTACATATTCGGCCAATACCTGGGCCGCTTGTTCTTCTATTAAATGTTTTTTTTGGCTCACGCATTCGAGCACAAAATCAGCCAGTTGATTGTCGTATGGTTTCTTGAATGTAGCTGCCACGGCAAGCTGCTCTGCCTTTTTTCCAAGTTCCCTGCGCTTATCCAGTGTTTTGTTTTTATGACAAAGCACCAGCACCGTGGTGGGTGCGGGTTTGGTGAGGTAATCAAGCAATAATTTTGATCCGGTTTCTTTGTTCAGGTCAGGAATATCCTGTGCTTCGCGCACGATCACCACTTGCCGCTCGGCCATCATGGGAAAACGTTTCGCTTGAGTAAGGATGGCGGCCATGGAGGAATCTTTGCCATAGAATACCACTTGGTTGAAGCTCTTTTCGGACTCGCCTAGCGCATGCTGTTCGATAAAGCCAGCAATCAAATCGATGTAGTACGTCTCTTCACCTTGCAGCAGGTAAACCGGTTCGTATTTTCCAGCCTTGAGTTTGTCTAAAATTTTTTTTGCAGAAGCGTCCATCAGCGTACTTTCGTTTTACCGGCCAAATTAAAAGCTGTCACGGCTCCTGTCAAGGCTCCAAACAAATGCGCCTCCCAAGAGATGCTCGGGTCCGTTGGAAATATCCCGTAGAGAATAGCACTTCCATAAAAAAACATTATCATAACCGAAATGATAAGTGATAAAAAATCCTGCCGTAGGATTCCAAATAAAATTAAAAAGGCGGCAAGCCCATAGATCAGGCCGCTCGCCCCGATGTGGTACGACAACCGTGGGCTAAATAACCAAACTAAAATATTGGTAATAAAATAGCATCGAAAGAAGACGATGCCCCCGATTCGATCATAAAAGAAATAAAGCAATGTTCCCAAAAAAAGCAGTGGAAAGGTGTTCGATACCAAATGGCCGAGGCTTCCGTGGATCATCGGTGCAAAAAAAATACCGGCAAGTCCATGAATAGAGCGAGGGTAAATGCCGAGAAACCCCAAATCTATCTTATAAAAAAATTCAAGGCTGAAGACAAGCCACATGATAAACACTAAACGAAACGGCACTACCGAGCTGCCAAAAATTTGATTTTCGGGCGGCATCTACAGGGCCGAAGGGTTTTTGAGCATGGGCAACTTTACATAAACTGCCTCAGCATGGCCTACTGATTTTATCCCCAGCAGCCCGCCAGAAGATTGGGCTACTTTCATCGCCAAATCACAGATGCTTTGATAATATTGCGCTGCAAAATCGCGATCTAATTTTGGGAAGACCGTGTTTAAACGGGCGAGCTCCTCCACGATCATCGGGTTGCGCTGCGAAGCCTCAACCGGGTAACTTTGCAAAACGATCTTGAGTTTATCCTCAAAGTCCTCTTCTATTTCCCCATAGATTTCCTTCAATTCTAGGCTTGCCATCCGTTGTCTTTTTTTCGCTTGAACGATCCCTTCTTGTATCTCCTTCCGGTCGATATTGCCATCTGCTCCAGCAATGAGGATGGCGACCAAGATGGGAGCCTTGTACATGAACTCATGTTCCTCTTGCGAAAGTCTGTTGAACTGAGAAAGCATCACCTAAAATTATATCCAGCAAAAGTGATTTAATTAGTGTAAATTTTAAAACTTTAGTGTTTAAATATGTAACCAAATTAAGCTATTCCTTGACCCATGTACGAAAAAGAGCCAATAAAAATATTCGTAGTTGAGGATGATCCCACCTACACCAAGTTTCTGCAGTATGTGTTGAGTCTTGATCCCGATTTTGAAATGGAGTTTTTCACCTCGGGAAGGGATTGCATTAGCCACCTTCACAAGAAACCTGCCGTGATCACCCTCGATTACTCCTTGCCCGATATGCCAGGGGAAAAAGTGCTGAAAGCCATCCGCGAGTTTGACCCCGATATCAGCGTGATTGTTATCTCTGCTCAAGAAAAAATAGGCACCGCGGTGGAACTGCTCAAACTGGGGGCCTTTGATTACATCACCAAAGATGAAGAAACGAAAGACCGAATTTTAAACAGCATTAAAAATGCGCGCAACAAATCTTCGCTGATCCGCGAGATTGGACGACTGAAAGAAGAAATCTCAGCGAAGTACGAATTTGAGAAAAGTATAATTGGCAGCAGTGAGGCAATAAAAAAAGTATTTGCCCTGTTGGAAAAAGCCGTGAAAACGCAAATAACGGTTTCTATTACAGGCGAAACCGGTACCGGCAAAGAACTGGTGGCCAAAGCGGTACACTACAACTCCAAGCGAAAGAGTAAACCTTTTGTGGCGGTCAACATTACCGCCATCCCCCGCGACTTGATTGAAAGCGAGCTCTTTGGCCATGAAAAAGGCGCGTTCACCGGGGCGGTCAACCGGAGGATCGGAAAATTTGAGGAAGCTGAAGGTGGCACCATTTTCTTGGATGAAATTGGAGAAATGGACTTGAGCCTCCAGGCAAAATTATTGCGTGTATTGCAGGAAAAGGAAATCACCAGGGTGGGGAGCAATCAGGTGACCAAATTGGATGTGCGGGTGATTGTGGCCACCCACCGGAATTTAATAGAGGAAACAAAGACTGGAAAATTTCGAGAGGACCTGTATTACCGGCTTCTCGGTTTGCCCATCCACCTCCCGCCATTGCGCGGCCGAGGCCAAGACATTATCCTGCTGGCGAGATTTTTTCTCGACCAATTCAGCAGGGAAAACCAACTGCCGAAGTTCAAGTTGGCAACCGAGGCGCAAAACAAACTATTTCAATACACCTTCCCTGGCAATGTGCGAGAATTGAAATCGGTGATGGAACTTGCGGCCGTAATGGCCGAAAACAATGAGGTGCACGAACACGATATTAATCTTCACAGCGCAACCGGAGACGCGGCCCTGCTGCTCCGCGAAATGAGTCTGCAAGAATATACCTATCGGATCATTCGCAACTACCTCAACAAGTACGACAACAACGTAGTGGAGGTAGCCCGAAAACTGGACATTGGAAAATCTTCGGTCTATCGTTACCTGAAAGAGATGGAACAGAAGGGGATTTAAAAAATGAAAACACTCAAAACCTATGTGAAGCGCGGTGGCTTTTTCAAAGCCGTGGTAGAAGATGGTTCGGATATCATTTTCGTAGTTGATTACGAAGGCCAAATTCTTTATCACAATCCCTCCGTGCAAGAAACGCTGGGCCATAGGGCAAATACCTTGGTAGGAAAAAACTTCTTCGACTTCATCCTTCCTTCCAGCCTTCCTGTTTTTAAGAAAGCCTACATGTCAAGCACCCAAAAAAAATTCAATGAATCGGTTGAGTTCCAGTTTTTGTGCAAAGACAAGTCCTACAAATACCTTGAATTTAATTCGATCAATCTTTTTCAAAAAGAAAAAATAAAAGGCCTGATCCTCGACTGCCGCGACATTGCCCAGCGCAAAAAAGATGCAGAGGAATTGCTGCGCGCCCAAAAAGCGAAAGAGCTTTTTTTGGCCAACATCAGCCACGAAATCCGCACACCTATCAATGGCATTGCAGGAATGGCTTCCCTATTGAGCCAAAATCCCAATACCAACGAACAAGCTACTTATTTACAAGTTATTCAAAGCGCAGCCGACAACCTTAAAGTTATTATCAACGACATCCTCGACCTCGCTTCAATCGAATCGGGCAAATTGAAATTCGAACAGATTGGATTCAACTTAAACGACCTGCTCCATTCACTCGTCAACACATTTTCCTTTCAGGCCGATGAAAAACATATTGCCCTGCACTGCACCTTACAAGAAGATGCCAACAAAATTTTTATTGGCGACCCGGTCAGGCTTAATCAAATTTTGCTCAACCTCATCAGCAATTCACTCAAGTTTACACACCATGGCACAATTTCAATCAACTGCCAAGTAAAAAAAAAGACACTTAAAAAATACGTGCTCGCCTTTGAAGTGCGCGACACGGGCATTGGCATACCCAAAGACAAGCTCAAGACTATTTTTGAAAGCTTCAGCCAGGCCGATGCCAGTATAACAAGAAAATATGGAGGCACCGGGCTCGGCCTTACCATTGTAAAGCAGTTAGTTGAATTGCAAAACGGTTCGATCAGCGTAAAAAGTGAAGAAGAAGTTGGTTCCACCTTTACCTTTATCATTCCTTACGAACTCGGCAGCCGAGATAATATAAAAGGCCATTTAACCAAACGCCCTCCGCTACAGAAAAAAACATTGAAGGACTTGTCAGTCTTGCTGGTGGAGGATAACGATATCAACCGGCTTTATGCCAGCAATATTTTAAAAATCTGGGATTGCAAAATCGAGATTGCCGAAAACGGATACGTGGCCGTGGAGAAAATAAAAAATGAAAATTATGACTTGGTATTAATGGATATTCAGATGCCAGTAATGGATGGGTTTGAGGCAACCAAGTCAATCCGGGCCGGTGCTTACCCAAAAAATCAGATTCCCATCATCGCCCTGACAGCCAACGCCACCCGCAAAGATATTGAGGAGTGCCTCGCAAGCGGCATGAACGACTGTCTCCCTAAACCTTTCACACCCGAGGATTTGTATAATAAGATCCTACTTTTTAAAGCAGGTATAAAAAAAACAAAAGACATTTCCGCAAGAGTAAGCGGCAAAAAAAAGAATATCAACTTGGCCTACTTGAAAAATGTGTCCAACAACAATCGAAAGTTTATTGACGATATGCTCCTCGCTTTTTGGGAATCCATCCCAAAAAGTATAAAGGAGATAAACACGAACATCGAACATAAAGATGGGGCCGGGTTGGCGCGGGCCGTGCATAAACTGAAACCCTCCCTTACATTGATTGGAATGAACACTACCCGTGAAAAGGCAGTGGAATTAGAATACCTGGCGAAGCACCAGGAAGAAACCGATACCATCGTTTCTATTGCTATTGAGATTTGTAAAGACCTTGCTGAGGCTTTGCAAGAGCTGCGTGAATTAGTGCTTTAGTTGGAATTCAATACAACCAACTTTTTGTACACCACACTCTGCCCTGGGGCACCAACAGCCACAATATACATTCCATTGGTAAGGGACGACACATCCACTTGTTTCATACCCTTGAGGGCATCATTGAAATCGCCACTTAATACATTGATGCCGCGCTGATCAGAAATTTTATAAACGCTGCCCGATGGGAAATCGCCCGGCAAAGCAAAATTAAATTTGCCATCGGCAGGGTTCGGGTAGATTTGGATACGCTCTAAAGCTGCCACCGAAGATTCTATCCCTGTAATGAGAGACCCTGTTTTATACTTCACTGGCACAACCAAGCTCTGAATGAGCTCTTTGGTATTGAAATTTTGCACAAAGGCCACCAGGTAAAGTTTCTTAGGGTTCGTTATCGGTGTGTTGATGGACACCGCGCCATTGGTAATAATCAATGAATCACCGGGCTGCATGGTGGCAGTGGAGGTAAACCCGGCACCGGAATACAACAACTTACGCACCACATTGCGGAAAGGATTGGCAAAAGGTGGGACAACGATAGAATCCTCGACCAAGGCAACTTGCGCGTATAACGGGAATGTGATGGCGGTGTCTGCCTGAATATGTATCCGCGCATTGATCGTGTTGTTTTTGCCGGTGGCAACCGTGTCAACTTTATAAATATTAATTTGCGGTTTACGCAAGGCCCTCCGGTCTATTTCGATTGGATCAATGTTGAAATAATTTGTTCCAAAGCTTATCCCATCGGCATTTTGAAGCCCATCTAAAACCGCATAAGGTGGCTGCTGCACTCCGTAAAATAAAGCCCGTGCCGCGGGGTCATCACTATTGGCTTGGTTGAAAACATCTGGATTAGGGAAGCGTACATGGTATTGAATGTTGTGAAAATCAGAGTTTCCATTTCTTAGGACAGTCTGATTGGAGTATAAATTATTAAACCAGGCATCCGCACCTAAGCCCGCTGAAAGGTTTGCGTTCGTGAATTCTTCCACCAAAACATTCTTCGTTTTATTTCCCACAAAAACATTGTCAAAGGCAAAGCCATCCAATTTTCGTTGTATGTTTCTGCTGGCATCTCCGGCAAAAGCTACACGAACCCTTACCTGGTTTCGCTTAGCCGGAAGACCGTCCAAGTTAAAACTACCCCGCCTCCAAGCGGTTTGGGTTGTATCACTCCAGCCATAGGGGCCAAAACCTACGGGCTGAATCCCAGGGTTTGAAGCTATCAAATTAGTTGAATACCAATTTATCCCTTGCTGCGGCACACCTACGTTTACCCATGTATTTCCACCGTCCACGGAATATTGAAGCACAGCCCCATCTGTATTGGTGGGTGTATTGTGCCAATAATCCATTGCAATCATTGGCCTGTCCAAAGAGGAAAGATTGAAACATGGCCCATTTACAGCCGATGACTCATTGATGCCATAAGTGCCGTTGTTAAGACCTGTCCACCAAGACTTTGTTCCAGATTTGATTTTGATCCCGTTCGGAACAGTCCATATCCAACTACTGTCCAATGGGGTTTTTATTAATTGTAGTGATTCCACTTGCCATCCTCCAGTAGAAGATTCAAAATTTTCGGTATAAGCATTGCCGGGCAGAGGCGTAATTGTGCTGTATGGGAGGATGAAAAATCTTTTTTGCACGGAATTGTTGCATCCATCATTGGTCAATACCGTGAGCTTGGCTTGATAGGTACTGGCCGTGGTGTATCGATGGAAGGGGTTTTTGAATGTGCCTGCCACATTCAAGGGCAAAATCTCAACATTGCCCTTATTCCAAGCCGTGCCATAAGTTGTGCTGTCTCCTACCAGTAACGGAGACCCGTCCCCAAAATCCCAGGTATATTTCACAATCCGGCTGACACCTCCAGGATTAGTGGTTAGGTCTTTGAACTTCGTGCTGTCATTATTGCAAATGGACGAAACATTGAACTTCGTAACGGGCACCGCCCCCACCCTGACTTTGGTAGAAGTGGTATCGCTGCAACCAAATGAAGTGGTCGTCTGCAATATAACTTTGTAAATCTTGGGAATAGAGTAACTGTGCGTTGGGTTTTGGCCATAAACAGGTGGCGTACCATCCCCAAAATCCCATCTCCAGCTAACAATAGGCTCAAGCGGATTGACAACACTTGCATCATTAAAACTTATGGCGCTCGCGATACAGTTGCTAGCAACAGCAATGCCCGCTACCGGTGATGCATGGACTATTACCGGGTATGTCTTGAAAGTGATGGCATTAAAAATATTTTTGTATGTGTAGGTGACAAAATAGGTGTCGGCAGGCAAACCTTTTGTTTCTATATAGTAGTACGCTCCGATATGAAGGATCGTCATCGTGTTAGACGGGTTACCATTCCCAACACTCGCGGAGAATCCTGTTTCGGGCGGCAACCCTGGTGTGGTCGTATTGGGTATTAATCTAATCAGTGTTGGGGATGGATTTGGGATGGTGAAAGAATTGTATTGATTGGCACATATCTCCCATTCAAATGCCGGATCTAAAAATCCGTTTTGGATGGTGAAGTCCACCGTTGTTACCGGATTGATTAATACTTGTTGAGAATTGGAATTGGTGCATCCATTGAAATCTGTGTAGGTGTATGTCACGACATTTAATCCAAGAGTTACTGCACTCGGATTAAAAGTTACTTTATCAACTGGGCTGGCTGTAGTGCTACCAATATTTGAAGTTGCCGGTGATATTGTGAATAATCCACCGATCTGGTTGCCCGTAAGCGTTATGGGTAAATTATTTTCGGCCAGCTGCGGAGGCGCGCCCGCAGGAAACCCAGTGTAAGTAACCACAGGGAGCATGTTTATTTTCAAATTGGTTGGCGTACTCACTGCTGCACAAGGGCCGGCACCATCCGGATCTAAAGCAGTTAATGTTAACAGTACGGTGGTGTTCACTTCGTTGGGGTTTTTAAAACTATACGTTGCATTAGGATCGTTCACATTGCTGAACGTGCCCAATCCACCTGACCAAATGGTAGCGGTAGTAGAGCCGCCTATACTTCCGCCTAAAGCAATGCCCGCAATATTTTGGCACAAGGCCAAGTTAGCTGGAGCAAAAACCTGTGCTGCCCGATTAATTGTAACACTAATGTTGGCAAATGCAGCCCCGCACGGACCAGATCCATCAGGATCATTAGTGGTAAGCCGAAAGGCAACAACACCCGACACATCAGTTGAGGCAACTGTATAATTGGCAGTTGCTGTGCTTCCTGAAACATTGGTTGAAGATAACGAACCTGCGCCACTCACTATGCTCCATAGCCCGGTGATAGCACTGCCGCCAATTGTCCCTGTCAATGCGATAGTGGTCGGTTGACAAACCGTATAATTTGCAGGCAAAGAAACGGTTGCTTGTTTAGTTAAGGCCACCGTAGTTTGTTGAACCACCGGGTTGGAGCAACCAGAGGCTGCCACTGTAAATGAATAGGTAGCTATAGTGGTTGTAGTGAAAGGCGTGGAAATGGTTTCGGCAATATTTTGCCCATTGGCAAAAGTTGCTCCAGGGCTTAATGTGCCTGTCATACCATTGTAGTTGATTGCGCTCAACGTAATGACGGCACTACTGGTGGGACTGTTCAACGTGATATTAACTGGCGAACCCTCACAAACAGAAGGTGTACCATTGGTAATAGAAAATACAGGAGTTGGATTCACGATAACATTCGTGGATTGCACTGCGCTTGGCGAACAGCCAGCAACGATTGCTTCAAATTGGTAAGTAACAGTGGCTGGTGAATTAGTTGGATTTACTAATACTTCCGTTATTTTCTGTCCATTGGAATACAATAGCCCAGAAGACAGAGTCCCTATAATTGACCCGTAGCTGACCGATTTTAACCTGATCTGCTCCCCAGAAACGGTGGTATTTAAAGTAATGTCAGCTTGGTTTCCTGAGCATATTATGCTGGCCCCGTTAACATAACTGAAGGATGGCGCAGGCAATACCTGAACTACTGTACTTTGTGTACTAATGCTGAGCGGGCACGATGGTGCGGTGAGTGTACCCACTGAAAACGTATAAGTTACGGAAATAGGGCTGTTAGTGGTATTGACCAATCCACCGGCACTTTCTGTAATCACCGCACCAGACGAAAATGTTCCCCCGGAAGCATACAAACCTCCACTCAAAGAACCATAAGTAACATTCTGCAATGTGATAGAGGCAGAAACGGTTGGACTGTTCAAGGTTATGCTCGGCTGAGTGCCACTGCAAATAACCGGTGTAGAATTATTGATAGTGAATGTGGGATTAGGGTTCACTACAACTGTTGTGCTTTGGCTTGCGCTTGGGGCGCATGTTCCTACTACAGCTTCAAATTGATAGGTAACGGTGATTGGCGCATTGGTTGAATTAGATAACACCTCGGTGATAGATTGTCCGTCCGAATACAAATACCCTACGGCAAGTGTTCCGGATACTCCATTATAATTAACAGATTTTAGCCTCACTTGGCCACCTGATGTTGGGGTGTTGAGCAAGATATTGGTTTGACTGCCTGAACAAATCTGCATTGAAGAGTTTACAAAACTGAAGGAAGGCAATGGTTGTACTGTCACCGTAGCCACATAAGGTGCTCCACTGCAACCTGCCGGACTGACCGGAGTAATCGTATAAGTCGCAGTGCCCTGTGCGTTGGTAGTGGCCGTGAGTAAATCATTGATGGGTCCTGCAACTGGCCCTGGCTGATTGTTTGCTCCGCTAACATTTATTGAAAATACTGTCCATTTAAACTGCGTTCCACTTACCCCATTTGGATTAGTAAGGACAACATTCGTGGCTGTACCACTGCAGATCACTATATTCCCAGCTGAAGCATCAGGGCTCGGATTGATCGTCTCTACCACATTCTGCACAGGCCCTGGACAGCCGTTCACACTGGTCGTGTAAACATAGGTAACATTCAATGGACCCGCG
>JAYVMP010000249.1:0-3789 GCA_043758895.1 Bacteroidota bacterium | reverse complement strand
ATATAGAATGATAAAACCCCGACCATTTCGGGGTTTTATTTTTAGGCTGCCTTTGAAAGCTTGTCTTCTTTTATTTTGTTGGTTCGCACTTCTTTTGAGTAAAGATCAAACCATCTTACCTCTATTACTTTGCCTTTGATGTACTTGAGCACTTCCATCACTTTGCCATCAATTTTGCTGCGCACGCGCTCGCCCTTTTTAAACAGATGTCTCATACGTTAATTATTTAGTTCATTAATCAGAATAGATGTCAGGAACTGGCCGGAGGAATCACACACCTCGTTACCATAAAAATTTAAAACCGAAAAGCATACAAATATTCACGCGGAAAATTCGGGTAAACCCCAGCAAAGATTACCTGGTCACCTTGCTTTTTCTTTTTCAAGATTTCGTTTACTTCTTTGGCTGATTTTACGGCATGGTTATCAATGTTGATGATGATAAACCCTTCACGCATATCGGTATATTTCTTAATCACCCCATTGCTCAAGGATTTCACTACAACGCCATTGGCAAGATCTAGTTTCTTCAACGTTTTTGCATCGATATCTTCCAGTTCTACACCAAGTGAGGTAACTGGGTCGTTCTCTTCCTTCTTCACCGCTCCCAATTTGCCCTCACGGTTTTTCAGCGTAACTGGGATAACAATTGATTTACCTTTCCGGTCAACGGTAACTGAAATTTTATCGCCAGGTCTTTTGCGGCCCACGTATTCGATCAACGCAGTGCTTGATTTGATTTCAGTTTCATCCAATTTGGTAATCACGTCACCTTTCAGGATGCCCGCTTCTTTTGCTGCGCTTTTTCCATCTTCAGGAAAATCAGAAACATACGCACCTTCGGTCACATCAAGGTCATTTTCTTTGGCCAAATCACCATTCACACTTTGTACTTGTATGCCCAACCATCCGCGCTGCACGGTGCCATAAGCGAGAAGATCTTCCACCACTTTGCTTACGATATTGGATGGGATCGCAAATCCATAACCCGAATACGAACCCGTTGGGCTTGCGATGGCCGTATTGATGCCGAGCAATCCTCCGTCTAAATTGACAAGAGCACCGCCACTGTTGCCAGGATTGATGGCTGCATCGGTTTGGATAAAGGACTCAATGGCCGTGCTTCCTTGCCTTAGATTTCTGTTCGTTGGATTATTAGAATTGATGATATTGATGTTCCTGCCTTTGGCGCTGATGATGCCGGCTGTTACAGTCGAGGTCAAATTGAAAGGATTGCCCACAGCCAGCACCCACTCACCAACTTTTGAATTATCCGAGTTGACGAAAGAAAGGTAAGGCAAGTCTTTTTGGTTGATTTTGATCACCGCCAAGTCCGTATCGGGATCAGTACCAATCACCTCTGCTTTGAACGAACGATTGTCCGACAACACCACATCGACTACATCGGCATCCTGCACTACGTGATTGTTGGTAACAATGTAGCCTTCGGCATTGATGATTACACCTGAGCCACTACTTACGCTTGGCCCCTGTTGTTGCTGAGGGCCATTAGGGCCAAAAAAGAATTGTTGAATAGGGTCGTTCGATTCGCGCTCGCGCGAAGCACCGCCTGTTTGTGTTGAGCGAATGTGCACCACTGCTTTTGTTACCTTTTCCGCTGTGCCTGTGAAGTCCAGTGAAATCGGTTCCCCTTTTTCATTTACCCGATAAGCCACTTGCGAGGCAGCGGCTCCATTGATGTGTTCTATTTTTAGTCCTGCGCTTCCATTTTTTCCAAACCATTGGTAAGAAGCGATGGTGATTGTACTGCCGAGGATAGCAGCCAAAACAAGTGATAAGAAGTTTTTCATAGTCATAATAATAATTTTTTTTAACCAGTTGAGAGATGGAGATGAACGGTACCTGAAAAATGTCTTGTTTGTTAAGAACCGATCGCCTCATTCAACATCATCTGTCTCAGAATTTTATAAGTTTAATGATAACGAAAAATATGCCAAATGGGTTTACATTGGCTATAACCTGACATTATTTCTTGGTCAATTCGCCATTTTTATACTCATATTCAATGGTTAACTTGCCCTCTTGGGCATCCCATTTAGAAATACCGTCTCGCAAACCATTTTTATAAAGCCCTCCATGATTTTGCCATTGTCGTAAAAGATTCTGCTAAGCCCACTAATTTTGCCGCTGAGTAGGTGCGGTCTTCTTTTACAGTGGTGTAGTTGTATTCTCTGTATTCACCATGCCGTTGGCCTTTATGGTAGTAGCAGCGTTTCGTTATTTGGTTGTTGCTGCCAATCTCGATGTACAATCCTTCCTTTTCTCCATTCACATACGTGGTTACGGCTCTTATCAACCCATTCGGAAAATAGTCCACCCAAGTTCCTGCTAGCAATAGTAAGGTTAAAAAGTTTATTTCAGTTTCTTTTTCGGTTTTTCCTCAACGATATTCTCAGCATTTAACTTACTCACCACCTTGTCTCCGGTTCTTACTTCAATTTCTTTTCGCGCATTTCCGGCAACAGCTCCACCTTGCTTGGCAATTACTTTACTTTCGTCCAATGTGGTTGGCTTTTTCTTTTTTGAAATCTCGGAAGTGGTCGCCTCTGCCAACATGTTTAATACCAACTCTAAGTTGGTCATGTGGTCGCGAAGATTTTCTTTCTTCAAGTCCTTATGTTTCTTGTATTGTTTTACAGACTTACCACTCCAAGCTTTGGTAATAATATCCGTGAGTATGGCGAAGTCCATTCCTTTTTGCACTCCTCGTTTTTCCCATTCATCCGTTAATTCCTTTCTTACCTCTATACTTTTTAAGCGTTGGTTTATCCATGCTTTGGTATAACCTTTTGCCAGATACGTTTCCATGGCGCGGTCGAAGCTTAATTCTGGATCTTCGGTTTCTTCAATTCTTTCATAGCCAACTTTGGCCATCCACTGTTTGAACGGCTCTGCTTTCGGAGAAGGAATAGATTGAATTAATCTTAAAACTTGTTCTGTATCGGCCACATCGGTAAGTCTCATTTTGCCGTCCTCGGCTGCCATTTTCAACTGTCCGATATTTTCGGACAGTTGACTTCCTTCTTTAGCCAGTTTAGCTTTTAAGTCACTCCAATACTTTCTTGGCCTGTCTGTACCTGTAAGTGCTTCGATCACATCAATGATAGAGAAAAACCATTGTTCGGTTTTCTCATCCCAGTGGGTCCTTACTTTTTTAGATTCAAATAGGTTTATGTTACTGATCATTTTAATAAATTTTGTTTAAATCTATACGTCAATTTACCAGTACATCTTCTAAACGAAATGTCTTTTTTTCGCTATGAATATAAATAAAAAACCTACTGACAATCAATTAGTTGAAATGTTATAAACACCTTTTATGTACATTTTATAAATATTTTCCGCTGTTTTTTCACGTCACTTTGTGTATAGAGTAGCCTCTCCACTTTCGGTCTCCAATAAAGCCAAGTTTTTTTTCGTCTAGCATTTGATAAACTGTGGCTTTAACTTTCCGTATGGCAATCTCTGACCCAATACGCTGATGAATATCAGCAACGGAGCTATTCGGATAGATTGGTGTAGGGTAGCAAAGTTTTATTTCGCACTATTTAAAATAACTCACCATTAAAATCTCTTAATGGAATTTCCAAATCAAGTAATTCTACAGCAAAAGCTTTAGTTTCTAAAATGGGATTTATAATCTGATTAAATGATTTTTTATCTTTTGTAATGTAAGCATCCGATGAAGTACATATTGCCTTAGCGAAAGGTTGGTTATAGTTTTGGGTTTCACTAAAACTACATTATGAAGACCGAAAATTCAATTTCC
>JAYVMP010000248.1:0-3238 GCA_043758895.1 Bacteroidota bacterium | reverse complement strand
AATCGTTTAGCCGTTGCTCCTATGGAATAGCGTTCGATCATGTGGTTACTGTAACGAAATCCAACGCTCGTTGCTCGCTCCAATATGTACCATTCCCCTTACTTTGGGAGAATCCAACGTGGCCACCGGACTTTGGATATTCAAATTGTATAAAATTATTTTTATCATTTACTGGAAAGCATTCCTTGCTCAGGAAGGGGTCGTTCTGTGCATTTACAATTAAAGTTGGCGTTTTGATGCTTTCTAAAAACCGGATCGCACTGCATTTTTGGTAGTAGTCCATTGCACCCTGGAAACCATGCAATGGACCCGTGTAAATTTCGTCAAATTCTTGGAGGGTTCGTATTTTATTTAATCGCTCGATCTTTAACCCGGGCATCAATTTGGATTTCGCTTGAATTTTCTTCTTCAAGCTCTTCAAAAAACGGTTGGAATAAATCCAATTGGCAGGCGTTGAGAGTTGCACACTGCACGTGTATAGATCCATCGGCACAGAAAAAGTAATGATTCCCGTTATCTTTGGGTCCATGTTTCTTTCCCCAGTATATTTCAGCGTCAGGTTACCACCGAGGCTAAACCCAACCAAATAAACAGCTTCATAATTAGGGTTGGCTAACGCGTGGTCAATAACTGTCGCAAGGTCATCCGTTGCGCCACTGTGGTAAAAGCGCAACGACCTATTCATTTGATCACTGCAACCCCGGTAGTTCCAAGCAAGTACGTCAAACTGATTTTTATAAAAGGCTCTCGCCATCCCTTTGATGTAGGCGCGGTGTGTGTTGCCTTCAAGGCCATGAGAAATGATCACCAACTTTTTTGAGCCTTGCTTGAGCCAATCCAAGTCAAGAAAATCATGGTCAGGAGTGGGGATGCGTTCACGCCAGTATTCGCGCAGTGCTACTTTTCTAAAAAGAGTTGGGTAAATCGTTTGAAGATGACCGAGCATGGTTAGGGGTAGCTCTTAATCGCTACTGGTTAATGGCATTGGAGGACAAGTAAATATTAACAGATAACGATTCAATGTCGTTTCCTTAAGCCATTTTTGATGACCTCACCTCGTTCTTCTACCAATGAACTCGATTTTAAAACCTCACCCCCCAGCCCACTCTCCACAGGCGAGGGGGTGACTGTTCCTATTGAATTTCCTTCACCTCTATAGTTCATATAGTTCTTTTTAAACCCGTTTATAGTTTCCTCCAAAAGAGAGGATGTCAGAGGAGCTTAAGGAAACGACATTGGATAACGATTACCCATATAAGTAAAATAAATTCACCAGCCCATCCTCTTCTTCAACGAATTGATGTGCGCCACGTGGTGATCACCATGCCAGGCATAGGTGGCAATTAGTTTGCTGAGCGAAACGTGCTTTTGTGTTTCGGGATGGATGAATTCTTTCTTTAGCTCTTCCGGCTTTAAGGCATTAAATATGCTCGACCACTTGATGTGCAGCGAGCGAAGCAAGTTGATTGAATTTGTTACCGGCAATTTAGTGTCAGGGGTTTCGGCCCAAGTTTTTTGGTCGTAGGCTTTTATCACGGGTGTGCTTTCGGTCAATGCCCATTTCAACCGGATGTAGGCATTCATGTGGCTGTCCGAAACATGGTGCACGACTTGGCGCACCGTCCATCCCCCTTCCCGGTATGGCGTATCCAGTTGTGCTTCAGATAGGTCATTCACGGCCGCTTCCAGTTTAGCGGGCAATCGTTCAATACGTACGATCAAGGGTTTTAATTCTTCATCGGAGTAGTTGTCTTTTCCTTCAAATTTTCCAATCGGGTAACTGAGGTCGCTGGAGTAGATTGGCTCATCAGACTCACCAATCGCTTCGGCCACATCTTCTTCATTAAAAGGCTTATGTAATTTTACAGGGTCGGCTTTTCGTTTTTTGATTACCCGGATATTAAAAAATTCAATGAGCAACGAAAACGCTACTGCAAAGTAGATGTAGCCTTTGGGCACCACAATCTCTAAGGCCTCCAAGAACAACATAAACCCAATGAGGATAAGGAACCCAAGAGCCAATACTTCCATGGACGGATGCTGCTGGATAAACCGACTGATCGCCCCCGAGAAGAACATCATCACCCCGATGGAAACGATCACCGCCAAGATCATGATGATAACCTTGTCTTTATCCACGATACCGACCGCAGTGAGTATCGAATCGAACGAAAAGATAATATCGAGCAAGATGATCTGTACAATGGTGCCGGAGATAGTAGGAACTTTTGACTTTTTACCCCCCCTTTCCTCAACCTCCCCTTCCATTTCGTGGTTGATCTCCATGGTGCTTTTTGCAATCAGGAAAAGGCCACCAAAACCGAGGATCAAATCCCTGCCGCTAAACGTGTGGTCGGCATGAAACCCCAGAAAGTTGATCACTGCATTTGGAAGAATATCCGACACTGCAAACAAGGGCTGCTTGAATCCAATAATCCAAGTGATGCCGAGCAGAAAGGCGATGCGCACAAACATGGCGAGAAAAAGCCCCGTATTCCGCGCCTGCGTGCGTTGCTCTTCAGGCAGTTTGTTGGAAACAATGGAAATAAAAATAATATTGTCGATACCGAGAACGATCTCCAAAAAGCAGAGTGTAAGCAAAGCGAGCCAGGTATCGGCTTTGAGGAATATATCTAACGCCATATCAAATTATTTCCCGGCTGTTAAAATCTTGAGGCGGAAAATTAAGTAAGGTTTCTTCATAAAAAAAACAATTCCTGAAAAAGAAAAAGGCTATTTCACATGAAAAGGGGCAATTAAATTTTTATTTCCAATGGATTAAATGTAAGGTTTTACTGCACTGTTTGGCATATATACTGAGTCAGAAATTATCACGAATGACTAAGGCCGAAATCATTGACTATTTTAATAGACAACACAAAATAGGGACGAACATATAAAGCCCTGTTCATAGCTCCATTCCTTATTCTTGGCGCTTCGTTTGTGATGAATTTCTTTCAGGGCCATTCTTGGCTACTGTTCATCCTGAACTCACTTCACCACCATCACCTTGGTGGCATTGATCCAGTCACCCGTTACCACGCGCAGGATGTACAGGCCTTGGGCTTGCCCGCCCACATAGAGCGATGTTTTCCAATCGTTTTTTTTGAGCGTGGTAGAAGTAACGACATTTCCGTACATATCGTACAGCAACACGGGGAGGTCTTCAACGGCTCTCCACGGGGTGGCCACTGTTATGACGGAGCTGGATGGGTTGGGGTAAACTGTCAGTTCGTCA
>JAYVMP010000247.1:0-6760 GCA_043758895.1 Bacteroidota bacterium | reverse complement strand
GGGGCGTTTTATCCGGGGTGCTGCACGCAAGCTAAAAGTTGATCCCACCCGTTACAATTTTTTCAAAAATGCGGTTGACTTCATTCTTTTTTTTGTCGCCATCGTTGTCATTTTTCGATCTATCCCTTCGTTGCGCACCTATGGCACGGGCTTGCTCACCGGTGCCGGGGTGCTGGCTGCCATTGTTGGCTTTGCGTCCCAATCGGCATTTTCCAACATCATTAGCGGTTTTTTTTTAGTGATCTTCAAACCCTTCAGCGTAGGCGATCGGGTGAAAATCGGACAGGCCTATGCAGGCGATGTGGAAGATATTACGCTGCGCCACACCGTGATCAAAGATTTTGAAAACCGAAGGGTGATCATGCCCAACAGTGTGATCAGCAACGAGACGATCATCAACTCCACCAGCGTGGATGAAAAAATTTGCTCGTTCATCGAACTTGCGATATCATTTAATGCCAACCTGGATAAAGCAATCCAACTCATTCAAGACGAAGCTGCAAAGCACCGGTATTTTATCGATAACCGAAGTGAAACAGAAATAACCCGAGGTGAGCAACCCGTGATGGTGCGGGTGTTGACATTTCTGAACGATGGAGTCTTGCTCCGTGCTTATGTGTGGACAAAAAACCCTACTGATGCTTTCGATTTGAAATGCGACCTGAATAAATCTTTAAAAGAACGGTTTGATAAAGAAGGCATCACCTTTGCCAGTATGCAATACCAAGTCCTTACCAAAACTTCCTGAATCGTGTGAGAAATAAAGAGCCTGAAAAACCGATAAAGCAATTCCCAACTATCCTTGAATTGTTTCAGTACAACGAAAAGGAGTTTGTCAGTTATACCGACTTAGGCATTGACGAGTTGTTAAAAAAGCAGCAGCCCGATCGCGTGAACTGGATCAACTTGGATGGCCTTCACGATAAAACGATTATTAATAAAATCGGTGATCATTTTTCGCTGCATAGCCTGTTGCTGGAAGATATCACGAGCGATCATCAGCCCAAGGTGGAGGAATATGAAAATTATCTTTTCTTCACATTGAAAATGCTTTACCGCATTGAGGAGAACGTGATCGACTACGAACAGATCAGCTTTGTGTTGGGCAAAGATTATTTGCTCTCGTTCCAGGAAAAGGAGGGCGACTTGTTTGGATCACTGCGTGAACGAATCCGGTTGGACCAAGGCCGCGTGCGTAAGAAAAAGGCAGACTATCTCCTTTACCGGTTGGTCGATATCATCGTTGACAATTATTATGTGGTGCTTGATTCGATTGGCCAACAAATTGAGCAGATTGAAGATGACATTTACAAAAAATCCGATGGGCAAGAGTTTCGTAAAATCCAACGGTTGAAGAAAGAATTAATTTTTTTGCGCAAAGCGTTGTACCCACTTCGCGATGCCATGAGCAAACTTATCAAAGACGAAAGTGGTTTCATTGACTCCTCCAATGCTCGTTTTTTTTCTGATGTCTACAACCATGTAGCCCACTTGATTGATTCACTCGATACCTACAAGGACCTTACGTCTGGCTTGATGGATATTTACATCAACACGTTGAATACGCGGATGAATGAAGTGATGAAGGTGTTGACCGTGATCTCTACAATCTTCATTCCATTGACATTTATTGTGGGGGTTTATGGGATGAATTTTGACTTTATGCCCGAACTGCATTGGAAGCTGGGCTACATGGGGGTTTGGGGCGCCATGTTACTGATCGTGGTGGGGATGATCCGGTATTTTAGGTACAAGAAGTGGTTTTGATTTTCTTTTAAATGTGGCCGTTGGCAAAAAAATTAGCTAGTTAATGTCCATTCCTGTCAGCTTCATTTCAAACTGGTCAGCAAGGTTGGCTGCTTCCTGCAACATTTCCTTAATGGTTTCTTCGGATAGGCCGATCAATGATGCCACTGCCTCAATCTGTAGGTAATTATCCTTTATAACAAATCGGCAGTAGTTGAAGTAAGCCGTTTGTTCTAATAACATTTTATAATCAATGTCAGGCTTAATGGAACAGATTTTGGAGTGGAGTGAAATCAATTTGCGGTTATAAAGATCGTTTTGGGTAATCGTGCCTAAAACGGTTTGGTACCGTCCGCCCGATACAGGCACAATGATAATGGATTGGGCTTGGTCGTATTCGGTATATTGGCCGCCAATCTGCTCAGCATATTTTTTCATCAAAGCACTCAAGTCCATAGTAGTGGGGATTTAACGCAAGATACGAAATCAATAGGCAATAGGCAAAGGGTGTGCCCATGCACTAAGGTTGATACCAGATGGCTTTTGATCTGTTGATCTTGGGAATGGTTTGAGGTTTAGCGTGTCTATTTGCTAACGCCTTCATTTTGTACCATCATCGGGGCTTTCTTTTGGTTTCAGTTCTTTTTCTTTTCGTCTGCGGTCGCGCGCTGCGGTGAGCAGTTGCTTCCAAGTGTTAAAACTTTGTGTGTTCATCAGGCTGAACCCGGTAGTGATAGCCGTTTGACCAATGGACAATGAATTAGTAAGTTGATTAACATTGGTGCGGTTGTACATTTTTACTTTAAACTTTCCATCTGGTGTGAGTAGGTAGTCCACCGTCCAATCGCCCAGCATGTTCGATACATCCGACCGGTTGTATTGATTGTTCAATGTGCCATCGCGAGTTACGCGAAGTCGGCCATTTAAAAACGAATAGGAGAGGCGAAGTTGAAACGTATTGAAAGCCTCTTGGTCAAAATTGCCCAAATCGAAATTAATCTCGAGGTTTTGGTCCATTTGTGTGAGCCAATAACTTAGCTGGTTGGAGAGCAGCTCGCTCACGCTGCTATATACGCTGCTGTTTCCACCCGTGGCAAAGGCATCTTGCGGGGAAAACCTCCGCAGCATGATCAGGCTGAATACTTGTTTCTTTAATTCTTGCTCGTCTAATTTGGCTTTGAATATTTTGAAATCCAGATTAAGGGGTTCAAGTCCTTTTTCTGTTGTTACATTGTTGGGCAGGTCATTTGAGATAATATCAAAATTGATTTGAGGAGACATCATGGGGCCTTCTAATTTTAGCTGAACTTCTACCGGATATTTCCTTCGCATCGCTGCTGTGTTGGCACAGTCCGGGCAAGTAGAAATAATAGGTGCCATTGACACTAACTGTTTGTAACCGGCCGTCAAGGCCAGCGTGGCAGTATAGGGATCGCCAATCCAAGTAAGGCGGCTGCCTTTGGTGATAGAAAATTCTTTATTGATGATATCGTACAGCGTGAAATTGTAATTGCCGCGCTCAAATTCATAGGCACCAAACATAGTGAAGTCTCCTTTGGTATCGATCTGCAATTTGAGGTCTCCATTTCCATATCCTCGGATAATGTCTCCCGACTTGATATCAAAAATAATTTCGGCATACGCATCGGGTGTGATGTCGAGGTTGAGGTCCATCGCAATGCCGGTCGGCTCATCTTTATTTTTGGACTTGCCAATTTCCTTTTTCAGTTGGAGTGTGTCGGCAAATTTCACGAAAGTGATAAAATCTCTTTTTATCGTATTATCCGCAGCCCCGTTGAGCGGAATGAATATACGTGTACCCTTATCAGAACGAATGGTAGAGGAGATTTTCAAGTTGCTGATCGGCCCGAGCATGTTCAGGTTGCCTGTGCCATAGGCCTGGCCATAGAAAAGGCTGTTGTCTTTGGCCGTGGTGTTAAGCAACTGAAACCCTTTAAATGAAGCATCCAGGTTAATGCGGAAGTCGTTGTAGTTGCGGTGGGCCAAAAAGCCATCCAGCGCGGCTTTGTTTTTCAGCTCATCGGTCAACCCGAAGTTGGTGAACACAATTTGAGTAGGCGTGAAGCCGATTGAGCCTTCGAAATAGTATTTCGTTTTCAGGTAATCAATCATCAACGAGCCCGATTGGATTTTCCCTTCGCCCCGAATAACAGGTTCTAGAAAAGTGCCCGTGATGGTATAGTTGCCGGTAAGGGCTCCGTCCATTTGCGAAAAGATGCCGCGCATAAATGGCTCGATAATTTTAATGTTGGTGTTTTCTAATTTCGCGTTCACGGCCAAAGGGTTTGACTTTGCAGGATCATAAAACCCCTCCATCTCCACGGTTTTCATCCCATTTCTGTTCAAGGATAAGTTCAATTCAAATCTTTTTTGTTCGCGGTTCCATTGATTCAATCCGCTTACATCTCCCACGAAAAAATCATCTACCGTAAGGGCTTTGATGGTAAGTTTGTTTTGCACAAAGGGATCATGGTAAAGATCACGGACCTCCAGTTTTCCATTCACCACTCCAGAAATCTTTTGTTGCAAGAAGGAATTTAAAATTGCGAGATTAAGACTATCGATGCTGAGGGTTAGCGTTTGGTTGGGATCATTGGAAACGAGGCCGTCAATCAATGCCGATTCGTGCTTGTGGTTCACTTGCAGGTGATGGATGCTCCATTCCATCCCATTTATCAATAGATAATTTTGTTGATCGAACGTCCACTCCTCATCAAAGAGACGCAACCGGGTAGGTAAGATTTTCATTCGGATACTGTCGCGAAAAAAATCCAGTTCAGAATTTAACCGTAAGATATTCGTGTTGCCATCTTGGTCGGAATTCAAGCTGAATTTTATATGGTCACCTCCCCACTGTGCTTGGGCCTCGGTATTCTTTGTTTTGAGCGATTGTAGAAGCTGTTGATTAGCTGACCGAACCACCACCGTTGCATTTAGCTGTGTGCTGTCTTTCGGTTTGGTGCCCGTAAATTCGATTTTATTTCCCCAAAATGTTTTTCCTTTATAGTTTACCGTATCTATTTGGCAGTTAAAATTTAGTGATGTTTCTTCGCTGTGCTTAAAATTTCCATGCATCTGCGCACCTGGTGAGACAAAAACATCCGTGCCACCCAAGACGGCCAGTGGCAACATATCATGCAGAGTTAAATCAAACGATACTTGGTAGGATTCAACTTGAGTTTTCTTGTTTTTATAGTAGGCGGTCAACAATTGGTGATTGTTAAGCAACTTCAAATAAAACTCACGTCCGAATTTCTGAATGTCGTTAAACAAGGTGGAATAACGAAAATCCCCTTTCATCACCATGTCAGCAATGGAACTTCGCAATTGAAGTTGCCGATCGGACCCTTCTTTGGTGGAAATCAAATGGATGGAATCGAGTGTCAGTATTTTGTTTCGGTAACTCATCAGGGCATGACGAAGCACCACCTTGCCAAATAAGCTATCCAACTCAAGGCCACTTGTATTCACATCAAAATACGAACGAACAAACAATGGTTCTTTGATAAACCCAAGCCGATCAAGAAACGCGGTATCAAGATTGGCTTTTACCTGGATCAGTTCTTTACCTTTTCTGAAATCGATGAACGCTTTGGCATTAAATACTAAGTTGGGGTCATTAATCGAGAGGTCACCGTTGAATAGCTGTCGCGCAAAGCGCGCGTTGGTGTTGATGTTGGTGTAATTATAGTTTCGGAAGCCCAACGAACGGATCGTTCCCGTAAGGGTAAAATCGGTGTTCTCCCGGGTAAGCCCTTTGCCATTGACCTTGCCGTTGAGCGTTACGCGTTGATAATTGATGGTGTCATTGAAATACGTGCCCAATTGAAAACCATCAAGCTCAATCCTGCCTTTGAAGGTGGATTGGTCAACATCAGTTTCATTGATTTTAAGATTGACATCTGAATTGATTTGGCCCAACCGGGTATTCAGTTTTCCATTCGCCACAAAATCATTGACGAAGCCGGTGAATTCGCCTTGCACGCGCGTCATACCCAGGGGTTTCAGTGCATTAAATGTTTTATCGGCCAGCAAAAACCGAATATCATTTTGGTTGATGAGACCATCCCGTATTTTTAAATCGGTAAAAGTTTCGTTCATGTTGGGCAGCCCATCCATGCTCAATTTTCCTTCAATTTTAGAATTGCCCCACGCCACATTCATTTCCCGAAACATAAACCGAGAGACCTTTCCAGTAAATTGACCACTCAGTTTTACCGGGTGCGGCAGTAGCGGTAGCCCCCCATAGGTAAACCAGGCCAAATCGTGTGGGTCAAGCACTGTATTTTTTAACTTGGCAAGAATGTCCACTTTGGTGTTGAAGTCGTCACTGAGGTCGTCCATTTTTTTGTACTTGAAAATGAGGGTATCTGAAATGGTGCTGTTGCCTGCCTTCAAGCTCAAGTTTAGAAACTCCATCGAATTTTGAGAAATCCGAAAGTAGGTACTCAGATCGTTGATCTTCAGATGGGTTTGTCGGTCTTGTACTTGCAGCCGGCTTACTTTAAACTGGATGGTATCGCCAATAATTTGAAACGCTCGGATGCGGCCATCTACTCCCAAATGAAAATGGTGATAGTCAAATCCATTTTTGATCGAATCTTTTTCGGCATTGCTGTAATTAAACTTAGATTGAGTTAAGTTGATCTTACCAATGTTTAATTTAGCACTACTTTTTCCACCGTTGCCGGATGAGAATTTCTCATTGATTTTTTTAATGAACACATTGATGTTTAAATTTTTGGAGGTATCGCCTTCAGCAATGTTCAGGAGGCTTACCTCCGCACGGTCCACCTCGGCCGCATCAATAGTGATGTTCCCATTTTTCAACAAGCTCATCAACTCAAAATTCAGTAGCAACCGATCCACCGAAATCATGGTGTTGTTTTCCGGGTCTTTAATTTTTACGTAGTGCAACTCCAGCCTGTCGTACCAGCGCAGGTTCATTTTGCCAACTGTGGTAGGGAATCCCACTACTTGAGTGAAGCCGGAA
>JAYVMP010000246.1:0-7341 GCA_043758895.1 Bacteroidota bacterium | reverse complement strand
TCAGGCCATTTTTGATTTTTTCGAGTAAGGCCACTCTATAAATTAAATCATCGATTTTGAGGTCATATGTCCAAAAAAAAATTAGATGCGTCTGCCCTGCTTTACCCGCAAGGGAATCACCGACTTTAAGCAATATTCGGTAGAATGAGGCGGCTCAAAAGAGCAAATAGCATTTATCCTATTCGAAATTTGATTTATTTGCAGAAAAGACCCTTTACCCGTGCTCCGCTTCTTCCGGCTTAATGACCCCTATCGCCTGCTTGGCGTATTGATTTTACTGATCGCAATGAGCTTGCCGCTTCTCATTAATCCCATGTCGAGCACCTTGCCAGAATTGAAAGACATTGTGCTTGGTGAATTGCTCAACAGCGGAAAAACCATGTACCTGCAGGTAGTTGACGATGCCCCTTGGTTCGCTTCCTGGTTGGCCGGAGTGATCGAAATGGTGGTTGGCCGGTCGTTGCTGGCGCGCCATTTGATCGCTGTGTTTATTATTTTCTTTCAGGCCGCTTTCTTTGCCTTTATGCTGATCAGGAACAGAGCTTATAATGAAAGCAATTACCTGCCGGCATTTGTATTCGGTGCCTTATGCTTTTTTTCTTTTGACCTGCTATCGCTGTCGAGACAGCTTTTTGCTTCCACCTTTCTGTTGCTTGCGCTCAATAATATTTTTAAAGAGATTGAATTTAAAGTGCAGCGCGATGAAATCGTTCTCAACATCGGAGTCTTCATAGGAATCGCTTCGTTGCTGGTTTTCAGCTATTCCATTTTTTTGATTGGCGCGTTGATTATTTTGTTTGTGTTTGCACGGATCACCCTTCGCAAATCGTTGCTCCTGGCTTTTGGTTTTACTTTTCCTCATCTCGCGCTGATCTGCCTTTATTATTTTCGTGGGGGATTGCCTGAACTGATCCAATACTTTTATGGTGCTGCCTTTACGCTTCACCCCATTGGGCTCATCTCTTGGAAATCAATATTCTCGTTGAGTGGCGGAGTCCTGATTTTTTTCTTCTTTTCATTGATCATGTTGAACCGCAATGCCCGGTTCACCAAATATCAGTCGCAGCTTTTGCAAGTGATGTTGCTCTGGTTGATTGCCAGCTCCATTGAGATTGGCATCACCCCCGAATTGACACCCCACAGTTTTATCACCTTTGTTCCTACATTAACTTATTTCATTAGTCACTACCTGTTATTAATCCGCAGAAAATGGATTGCTGAAACCATGGTATGGGTTTTCTTGCTTTCCACCATTGGGATGAGCACGGTTGCGCGAAAGGGTAAGGTAAAATCAATCGACTACAAAAATCTTTTTGTTGGCTATTCTAAGTACGAATCCTTTGTAATGGGCAAACGGGTTCTTGTGCTTGGAAGTGACTGGGGGATTTACAAGAACAATAAACCATCATCTTATTTTTTGAATTGGGAGCTGTCAAAAGAATTTTTTGAACGACCCGATTATTTTGAAAACATCGTTTTAATCCAAAACGCATTTGAAGCAGAGATGCCTGAAGTTATTGTTGACGAAAAGGGGTTGATGAAAAATGTTTTTATAAAACTTCCCTCTTTGCGGGGGCAATACGAACAGGCCGGCTCTATTTATTTACGAAAGTTAAAGAAGCCCTGATGTTGTAGCCGACAAAAAACACAAGTTCCTAAAAATCACTGCTTGTCAACTTTCTTTTTCTTCGCCAACATTTGACTTGATGATCGAGGTAATTTCAGGTAATGTTTCCGATGTAAACACTTTCCTTAAAATCCAAGATGCAGATTTTTGGTAACTTTGTCGTTCAGCTAAAATTAAAGCTGAACCAAAGCGTAAATCAATAAACAACACAAATATGTCAGGAGTTAATAAAGTGATTTTGGTAGGAAGGCTTGGTAAAGACCCCGAAGCCCGCACCCTTGAAAGCGGTGCTATGGTGGTGAATTTCACCATGGCCACCTCCGAGGTTTACAAGGACAAAGTTACAGGCGAGCGCAAGGAGATTACCGATTGGCACAACGTGGTGCTGTGGCGCGGCTTGGCCGAAACGGCATCAAAATATTTGCACAAGGGCGACCAAGTCTATATTGAAGGCAAGATGCGCACCCGCAGTTGGGAAAAAGATAACGTGACCCGCTACACTACCGAAGTGATAGGCGACAGCATGACCTTGCTCGGCAGCAAACAAGGTAGTGGCGGCAGCAATTTTGAACGGCCAGCCCAACAAGCAGCCCCGCCAACAGAAGATTTCAAGCCTTCGATGGACAACGCCACGGATGACCTGCCCTTTTAAAAAATTGTGAAACGGTTGATGATTGGAAACAATAATTTTGATAGCGGAACTGCCCGGTCAATTTTTGTCTGACCTGATGGCTACTGGGCCAAACTGGTTTTATATTTTCGGGTTTTCCGGGATCGCAGTCCTATTGGTTATTTCTGCCATCATTTCTGCCTCAGAAGTATCCTTTTTTTCTCTCAAGCCCGAGCAGTTGGACGGATGCCGCCATTCGGGCGAAGCTGCCGATAAGCATGTGATTGAGTTGCTGAAGAAGCCACGATTTTTATTGGCCACGATTTTAATTTGCCATGATTTTGTGAATGTGGCTGTGGTCACCATCTCTACTTTTTTGATGTGGCAAATGACCCACACCAGAAAACCGACCGAAACCATTGTGGGTATCGTAACATTCATTGTTACGTTTGCCTTAACATTTTTCAGCGAAATTGTTCCCAAGGTTTATGCTACACAGCACAACTTAAGTTTTGCGCGAAGGGTGGCCGCAGCTTGGAAAGTATTGGCCGGCATTTGCAGGCCACTTTCGTGGATGCTGCTCGGCATGAGCCGGCTGGTAGAGCGGAGGATCGAAAAAAAAGGGTACAGCACCACAGTAGAAGAATTGAACCAAGCACTTGAGCTCACCACCGAAAACAACAACACTACTGAGGAAGAGAAGGACATCCTGAAAGGGATTGTGAATTTCGGAACCCTCACGGTGAAGCAAGTAATGAAATCAAGGGTTGATATTTCTGCGGTGGACACGGAAATGGATTTCACCAAAATGATGGAACAAGTGACCAAATCGGGGTTTTCAAGGATTCCGGTTTACCGCGAAACCATCGATACAATTGATGGTATTCTTTATACCAAGGACCTGCTGCCCTATCTCGATGAAACTGAAAATTTTAAGTGGCAAAAATTGTTGAGGCCCGGTTATTTTGTGCCCGAGACAAAAAAATTGGATTCATTGCTGAAAGATTTTCAAAGCAAGCACGTGCACATGGCGATTGTGGTTGATGAATATGGAGGCACTGCCGGCCTGATCACCCTTGAAGATTTGATCGAAGAAATCATTGGCGATATCAATGACGAGTTTGACGAAGTAAATGCAGGCTATCAAAAACTGGACGACCATACTTATATTTTTGACGGGAAAACCTCCATCCATGATCTGTGCAAAGTATTGGAAATCGAATCTTCAATTTTTGATGAAGTAAAAGGTGAGAGTGAGTCGCTCGGTGGATTGATTTTGGAGCTGCACAACTCCATGCCTAAGCCCGGTGACCACGTTTCGTTCGACCGGTTTACGTTTACAGTGATGAGCGTGGACCAGAAACGAATCGCGCGTGTGCGCCTAGCCATCCAACAAGAGACAATGAAGAATGAGGAATAGATTCTCCAAATTTCAATCCTCAATGATTGCTTGCTTGCTGCCTACTGCTTACTGCTTACTTCTTTTTTCTTGCTCCACCAATTACCAACCGAAACCCAAAGGATACAACCGTTTAGTCCTTCCTAAATCGGAATACCGATGGTTGCCCGATACCTTGCCTTATCAGTTTGAATATTCAACAGCTGCGAAGCTTTTGAAGGACACCTCTTGGATCAGTGAGCGCCATTGGGTAGAAATCTATTATCCAGAATTGAAGGCCAACATTCACATCACCTACAAATTGATTCATGGAAAGGAAGCCCTGCTGAAAGAGTTGCTCAACGATGCCTACAACCTTACGGCAAAGCAGCAGATCAAGGCCAGTGCAATTGACGAATTGATAACACAAACACCATCAGGAAAAACAGCGGTGATCTCGGAAATTGCCGGAGAAGTGCCGAGCCAATTTCAGTTTACGATGACGGACTCAACAAAAAATTTTTTGCGCGGGGCACTTTACTTCAATGTGCGTGTGCAAAATGATTCCCTTGCCCCGGCCATCGACTTTATGAAAAAGGAGACCTTGCATCTGATCAACACCTTGCAATGGAAAAACAAGTAATGCTCAATTTGTCAATGTGCCGATTAGCCGATTATATTTATTGTTCATGGTGATGTAATTGGCAAATTGACGAATTGAACATTGATTAATTACTTCGACACATCCATTGAATTTCTAAAAGGAGTAGGGCCTCAGCGCGCGGAGCTGCTTCAAAAGGAACTGAAAATCTTTTCGTTTGGCGACCTCATCCAGCATTATCCTTTTCGCTACGAAGACCGAACAACGTTTTATTCCATTGCGGAGGTGGACGAAACAATGCCCCAAGTTCAAATCAAAGGTAAGTTCACTGATTTTGAAATCGTTGGCACTAAGAATAAAAAAAGATTGATCGGTTATTTCTCCGATGGAAAAAGCGAAATGGAAATGGTTTGGTTTCAGCGCATCGACTGGGTGGCACAGAAGGTTAAGCCGGGGATAGAATATGTCGCTTTAGGAAAGCCAACCCGCTTCGGAAGGAAAATTAATATTGCCCATCCGGAAATTGAACCCGTTACAGAAAATAACCTGAAGGGAAATTCCTTTCAACCCGTTTATCCGATTAGTGAAAAATTGCGCGCCCGTTATATCGACAGTAAACAAATCGGCAAACTTCAAGTCGAACTTTTCCGGCAGGCGGAGCAACACATTCGAGAAACGCTTCCCGAATATTTATCAAAACAGCAAAACCTGATTAGAAAAAAGGAAGCCTTACGAAATATTCATTTTCCCAAAACCCAGGAGCTATTATTCGCAGCGCAGCAGCGGCTCAAGTTTGAAGAATTGTTTTACATCCAGTTGCGGCTAATCAAAATGAAATTGGTGCGGCAGGGAAAATTCAAGGGGCAAGTTTTCAATGATGCGAATCTTCTTACCAAATTTTACAAAGAGCATTTGCCCTTCGATCTTACGGAGGCGCAAAAGCGCGTGATCCGCGAAATTTATGCCGACATGAAATCGGGCAAACAAATGAGCCGATTGCTTCAGGGCGATGTGGGCAGCGGCAAAACTATGGTGGCGTTCATTTGTATTTTGCTGGTGATTGGTGGCGATGCCCAGTCTGCACTGATGGCACCCACCGAAATTTTAGCGCAGCAACATTACGCCAACTTGAAAAAATATGCCGCCCCCATGGGGATTACTATCGCACTCCTCACGGGCTCTGTAAAAAAATCGCAACGCAAACCCATACATGAACAATTGCAAAATGGTGAATTGAAAATTTTGATTGGCACTCATGCCTTGCTGGAGGAAGAAGTGAAGTTTAAAAAACTCGGTCTGGCAATCATTGATGAGCAGCACCGCTTTGGTGTAGCACAGCGCAGTAAACTCTGGCAAAAGAACAAAGAAGTCTATCCCCACGTGCTGGTGATGACGGCCACGCCCATTCCGCGCACCTTGGCGATGACCTTGTATGGCGACTTGGAAATTTCGGTGATCGATGAATTGCCCAAGGGTCGTAAGCCGATTCAAACTACCCATCAATTTGACTCGCAACGGTTGAAGGTGAACGGGTTTATCCGATCACAAATTGATTTGGGCAGGCAGGTTTACATTGTTTACCCGCTCATCGAAGAATCAGAAAAGTTAGACCTCAAGCATTTGATGGATGGCTATGAAAGCATGGCGCGCGCTTTTCCGGACGTGCCGATCAGCATTGTTCATGGAAAGATGAAACCCCAAGCCAAAGATTATGAGATGGCACGTTTTGTGAAAGGCGAAACAAAAATCATGGTGGCCACCACCGTGATCGAAGTAGGTGTGGATGTGCCAAATGCTTCCGTGATGATCATTGAAAGTGCCGAGCGCTTCGGACTTTCGCAATTGCACCAGCTTCGCGGACGCGTAGGCCGTGGCGCAGCGCAATCTTACTGTATTTTGTTGACGAGCTATAAAATAAGTGCCGACACAAAAACGCGAATTGAAACGATGGTGCAAACCAACAACGGTTTTGAAATTGCCGAGACGGATTTAAAACTCCGCGGACCGGGCGACTTGATGGGCACTCAGCAAAGTGGAGCATTGGATTTATTGATAGCTGACCTGGGCAAAGACGGAAAATTGTTGCAACAGGCACGGGATGCAGCAAGTGAAATTTTAACTGACGATCCCGAACTACAAAAAGCAGCAAATGCCATGATCAGAATGCAGGTAGAATCAGCAAAGAAGACGGCAGTAAACTGGAGCAGGATTAGTTAACTAATACAGCGCACGCTCCTCACCTTCAAATTAAATAGCGGAGAACATCAAATCCTCAAAACCATTGTTACTTTACGAGGTTATATGGGTATTCATCCAGCAGCGTTGACAATTCGTCCTTTTTTTCGCTTAACTTTATCCGATCAAACCTTAACCTATGAGAAGAATTTTATCATTTTGCCTAAGCCTATGCTTCATTGGAACTTTTGCGCAAACCGTTACCATAAGCAAAGTCGAATTAGCGGGCGACAAAATCATTGTTTATTACAAACTTGAAAACTCAAACCCATCTACAAATTTCTTGCTCAATCTTTATGGGTCGAATGATAATTTTGCTGCTCCGCTAGCTAAAGTTACCGGAGACATTGGCAGTGAAGTAAAGCCGGGGTTGAACAGAAAAGTGGAGTGGAACATCCGCCAGGAATACGGAAATTACAAAGGTAAATTGGCCTTGGAACTACGGGGCAAAGTGTATGTTCCGTTTGTAAAGCTCCAAAACTTTATGGTGGCTGCTTCCTATAAAAGGGGAAAAATCCATGACGTACTTTGGACGCCTGGCAACTCTGATCCCGTTAACGTTGAACTGTTCAAAGGCAACGAACGTGTGCAGGGCAGTATGAGCCAACCCAACAATGGAGCATTTGGCTTGAATATCCCCGGAAACACAAAAACAGGAAGCGACTACCGCTTGAAAATATCCTCTGCTAAAAACAACGAGGAGATTATTTACAGCCCCTATTTTAAAATAAAGCCAAAAATCCCATTTGTTCTCAAGGCTCTTGTACCATTGGCACTGGCGGGGGGCTCAATTGTACTATTGGGAGGCGCGGGAGCAAAAAAAGAACCTACAAATAGCACAAGCCAAACTCTTCCTCTGCCAGGATTTCCCAAATAAATAGTCATCGAAA
>JAYVMP010000245.1:0-1615 GCA_043758895.1 Bacteroidota bacterium | reverse complement strand
GTGTATTGCCGGTTGTAATTGAGATTGGACTCGATCCTGAGTTTAGGGGTAATATTGTAACCCATGGTGATGTTGAAATTGGAAATATTAAGTTTTGTGTTGGGCACAATACCTCGTTGGTAAGACTGGGTAAAAGAAACCCGGATATCTCCCTTCTCATTACTGGAAGAAAGCGCGATGTTGTTGGTGGATAAAATTCCAGCCTGGATAAAATTTTGCAGGTTATTTTTCCCCCTGGCTACCCAAGGTGTGCCTTGGCGGATGCCCGTCTTGGGATCTACAGGGCTGTCGTATTGGGAAATGGATTGGCCATTGAATTTCGGCCCCCAGATGTCATAATCATTTTGATTGTAGCCACCCTGCTGGCCAAAAGCATCATTGCCAAATTTATAGGAGTTGTATTCGCCAGGACCGTAATCGCTTTGAACGTTAGGAATGGTAAGAAACCCTTTATCCATCATCGTGCTCGAATTGAAATCGATGGAGAATCCCCGCTTATCCTTTGTTCCTCTTTTTGTAGTAATTAAGATGGCTCCATTCCTTCCACGTGAGCCGTAGAGTGCCGCGGCATTCGGGCCTTTTAAAACGGTATAGTTCTCAATATCATCGGGGCTGATGTTCCACGTATCAGAAACAACAGGTACGCCATCCACAACGATCAGTAAACTGGTTTCGCCCCGGAGTACCAACTGTGGTGCGCCCAGCATTTCGGAAGAAGCACCAACGGTAAGCCCGGCTACTTTTCCTACAAGCGAGTTGAGTGCGTTGGGCTCGCGTGCCTTTACCAGATCACTCCCTAAAACCTTTTGCTGGGAATAACCGAGCTTTGCCGCATCTTTTTCAATCCCCAAAGCGGTGACCACTACTTCCGAAAGTTGCTTTGTATCGGGAGCCAGCACAACGTCTAGGGTTGTCTTTGTGCCAACCGAAAGTTCTTGCGTGCTGAAGCCTACAAACGAAAAAACGATCACATCATCGGTGTTGTTGGCAACGATATGGTAGCTCCCGTCTGCATCCGAAACCGTACCGTTGGTGGTGGCTTTCACAACAATATTCACCCCGGGCATGGGGCTATTGTCTTCCCGGGAAGTAATTTTTCCGGTAATGGAGAGTTGTGCCATTGCGGACCTGGCCGCAATCAAGAGGAATAAAATCAACAAGGCTCCCGCCCTAGTGAAATCCTTTCCTTTTCGCAGTAAAGTAATTTGCATACAATTTTAAGTTTGGTTTATTGTTCTCAAAGTTTGCAAACCACTGCGATGCTGGCTTTAGCGGAGGGTTATCAACCCATTAAAAAAAACGTGAAATATTTTGCTGCCATAACCATAGGGTAATTTAACCGCTCACCGGACGCACTGAAATCGTATTCAAAGCATCAAATTCGCTTAACAGCGAGTTAACGATCCGTTGCTTCCTTTACCGAGCATCAAAAAGTTGACAAAGAGTAAACTTCTGCTATGATCGATATCGAAATGACCGGGGCTATTGCCAAAAAAATCAAAGAAATACGCCTATGTCAAGGCATCACCCTTGCCGATTTGAGCAAGCGAGCGGTGCTTAGCAAAGGGCTCTTATCAAAAATCGAAAATGGGCGAACGATCCCATCGCTTCCCGT
>JAYVMP010000244.1:0-14063 GCA_043758895.1 Bacteroidota bacterium | reverse complement strand
TCCAACAATTCTGAAAAAGACCACAACAAATTCATGGCCCTGACCACAAGGGTTGAAAACTCCATCAAGATCACCGAGGGGATAATCAACGAAGTGCGGAGCAAATACAAAATGAAGAAACCCATTTACATCGCTTTCGATGAATACAATGTTTGGTACCGCGCTTGGACAGACCAAAAACTGGAGGAACATTACAACTTGCAAGATGCGCTGGTGGTTGCTTTGTACTTGAATGTTTTTGTTCGAAATGCACACATCGTAAAAATGGCCAACCTGGCGCAGTTGGTAAACGTGATTGCACCCATGATGATCACCAATGGAAAACTTTGGCTGCAACCAATTTATTATCCATTGCAGTTGTTTGCCCAAAATTGCCAAGGGAAAAATTTACAGACGTTTGTTCAATGCGATAGGTACGATGCAGGCGAATACAAACAAGTTTCCTACCTCGATGTTACTTCTATTTACAATGACAAAACACAAGAAGTCATTTTGAATGTTGTAAATCGACACAAAGAAAAAGCAATCGAGACATCGGTATCAAACGAATTTGGAAAGTGGATGAACAAAGCCAACGTATCGGAACTAAACGGACAGTTGGAAGATGAAAACAGCCCAACAGTTCAAAAAATAAAAACCGTTCAAAAGGAAATTACGGTTGATGAAAAGGGTTTTTCGTATTTGTTCCCAGCTCACTCCTTCACCCAAATCAAGATCAAAATCAAGTCATGAAATGCCCATCAGCAAAACAGACCCAAAGGAATGATAATCCGGTATGGGCATTCCATGTGGCAACTAAAAAACAATTATTAACACATGAAAAAGAATTTCTTTTTGATTTTCTATTGGTGTTTAGTTCGATGAGTAGGGCGAAAGTTCCGTAAAAAAATTTGAGTCAGTCAGTTTTTTGAAAGTAATGATCAAAAGACCATTTTTGGAAGCTTGCTATGAAAAGGATGGCCCGCGGCAACCTTGCCTATATCCTTCAAGATAGGTAATTATTAAAATAACGTTTCGCGGAAGAGTTTGATATATAAACTTAGTTCAATGCTTAGCAAGCTGCTGTGTTTTGTTCCACCATTTTTTTCTTTGAATACTATCGGGAATAATTTTCTTTATAAGTTGATTTGAATTCTTTTCGATTTGCTTTGTTGCCTCGCTTCCTGTATTTATTGCGAGCATTGAATTGCTTGCAATAATCCAAGAATTTTGTATATCTAAAAGAGTGTTTTCATTTATTACCTTAACTGTCGAATAAAGTTCCCTTCTGAGTGAGTCCACCTTACCAAATGCTTTCTTCGCTTGGCTTAACGCATCTTCTGCACTTGTTAAAGCTTGAGATGCTTCAATTCTTTCCTGTCTACTTTCTTTAAATTGAAATATTGAAACAACAAGAAGCAGTAATGAAATAATGTTAGCTATGAGATTTGCATTCAGAGTAAATCTGTGCTGATCCTTTTTGCAATGCCTGCAAACTTTAGCATTAGAGTGAATGACCTCATTACAATGCACGCAACGTTTCATAAAATAATTTTTATTTCAAGTTAGAAAAATTTTACTCTGCATCGGAAATAAATACAAGGCTTGTTTTAAATTGAGGATTCAATTTCTTTGTCATACAGTAACCACCAAGAAGACTTTTGACATTGACTGGTGAGTTTAGGCAGCTTTAGGCATTGGAGAATCAGGGATAGGCATTTTGGCTCCTGGGTTTAAACCTCAACCCTCAAATCCTGATCCCCACAGGGCAATGATCGGACCCGTGGTATTCATTATAAATCAAAGCCTCTTTCACGTTGGGCAAAAACTTTTGGTTCACCAAAAAATGATCGATGCGCCAGCCTATATTTTTTTCGCGGCCGCTGATCACAAAGTTCCAGTAGGTGTACTTCACTTCCTTGAAATGAAAGTGCCGGAAGGTATCCACAAAGCCGGTGCTCAACAAATTGCTGAACCCATCGATCTCTACTTGTGTGTAGCCCGCACTCGTGTTGTAATTTTCTTTTGGTCGGGATAGGTCAATGGGTTGATGCGCCACGTTAAAATCGCCACAGGCAATCACCGGTTTTCTGCGCACTAACCATTGCACGTATTCGCGAAAGGCCGTGTCCCATGTTTGCCGGTAGTCCAAGCGCTTCAATCCTTCGCCCGCATTGGGTGTGTAAACGGTGACCAAAAAGAAATTGGGGTACTCGGCAGTGATCACGCGGCCTTCCTGGTCGTAGTCCTCCAATCCCAAATCGTAAGATACATGGATCGGTTCCTCTTTGCTGAGGATGGCAGTGCCCGAATAGCCTTTGCGCGCCTTCGAAGAGTTGGCAAAGACTTTATATTCGGGCAGCAATTCGCATGTGGCCAACACCTCTTCTTCGGTGGCTTTGGTTTCTTGCAGGCACAACATATCGGGCGCCATGGTGCGAACGCTGTTTACAAAATCTTTTTTTACAATGGCACGGATGCCGTTTACATTCCAGGAAACGAGGTGCACCACACCCCCCGGCTCCCTCTCCAGAAGAGTGGGGGTGACTGTCTTTGTCAGATTTTCTTTAGTATTCATTTTGCCTATTCGTAAGGGTAGAGGAAAAGTATCCGCTTAAAAATAGATACTTTTACTGAAATGACCCTCACCCTGCCCACGTTCCTCGGACACCCCCTGTGGAAAGGGGCTGGGGAAAGGGATTCCAACTTTTTTCATGAAAGATTTTCGTACTGAATTGATACCCATAATTTCCAAGTCGCCAATTGGGTTGAAGGAAAATATTTTTACGATCGGTTCATGCTTTGCCAACTCAATAGGCAGTCATCTTGTAGAAAATAAATTCCATGCCTGGAATAACCAATTCGGCACGGTTTACAACCCCATCTCGATCCACCGGCTGCTTTTATTCGGATTGGAAAAGGAATCGCCTGGTTCAGAAAGTTATTTACAGCGTGAAGGAGTCAAACTTAATTACCATTTTCATTCTTCCTTTTCATCCTTCAGCAAAGCTGAACTCGAAAACAGGATCAAAACTTCGATTGCTGAAGCAAATCAATTTTTAAAAAACGCCAACCTCATCATTATCACTTACGGAACTGCCTTTGTTTACCGATTGAAGAGCAACAATGAAATGGTAGCCAACTGCCATAAAGAGCCATCTGAAAATTTTGAAAAATCCCTTTTGATTGAAAATCAAATTGTAAACTCCTTTCAGGTAGTTTATTCAAAACTCAAAGCGATCAACCCAAATTGCAAAATTATTCTCACCGTCAGTCCCGTGCGGCATTTGAAAGATACCCTGGAGTTGAATGCTGTGAGCAAGTCTGTCCTCCGGCTTTCCTGTCATTCTATCGTCAATCAATTCAGGGGGGTAGAATATTTTCCGGCTTACGAAATTTTGTTGGACGACCTTCGGGATTACCGTTTTTACAAAACGGATCGGCTTCACCCAACGGAGGAAGCGATGGACTATATTTGGGAGAAATTTGTTGCTTCTTATTTGGATGAGCCAACGAAGAAATTCATCAGCGATTGGCAAGAAATAAAAAAAGACCTTTCCCACAGGCCGTTTCATCCACGATCGGAAGGCCATCAGTTATTTTTAAAAAAAGTATTGACCAAACTCAAGAAGATGGAGTCATCCGTTGATGTTTCCAATGAAATTCAAAATCTTGAATCTTTCATCCTGGATTTTAAATTTTGAACCCGAATGCCTAACCAGCTCATCCACGCTACCTCACCTTACCTGCTTCAGCACGCTCACAATCCGGTGAACTGGCAAGAATGGGGGACGGAGGCATTGACGGAGGCAAAAAATTTAGACAAACCTATTTTGGTCAGCGTTGGCTATTCGTCCTGCCATTGGTGCCACGTGATGGAGCGTGAGTCGTTTGAAAATAAGGACATCGCGAAAGTGATGAATGAAAATTTTGTGTGCATTAAAGTGGATCGCGAAGAGCGTCCTGACATTGACCAGATCTACATGGAGGCCGTGCAAGCCATGGGCATGCATGGAGGCTGGCCGCTCAATGTTTTTCTTACCCCCGCCCAAAAACCATTTTACGGTGGCACTTATTTTCCGCCACAAAATTGGGCTCGCTTATTGGCACAAATCGCCAACACGTTTGACGTGAAGCGCGATGAGATCAACCAATCGGCTGATGACTTGGTGCATCATTTGCAAACCAGTGATCTCAAACGATTCTCCAAAGAAAGTGAACAGGAAGTTTTTGATCGGACAAAATTGGATCAGCAGTTTGAAATTCTTCAACTCCAATTCGACAAGAAATGGGGAGGGATTGACAAAGCACCCAAGTTTGTGATGCCCACCGTTTGGCTGTGGTTGCTGCGCTATCATTTCATATCAAAAAATAAAGCAGCGCTTGACATGGTGTTGCTCACGCTCCAGCAAATGCGGAGGGGCGGATTGTACGATCAGTTGGGTGGAGGATTTTCACGCTACTCGGTAGATGCGGAATGGTTAGCGCCCCATTTTGAAAAGATGCTTTACGATAATGCACAGTTGTTGAGCTTGTATGCCGAGGCTTATTCTGTTTCAAAAGAAGAAGACTTCAAAAATATTGTTTACGAAACGGTGGGTTGGTTAGCGCGCGAAATGATGCACCCCGAAGGGGGTTTCTATTCTGCGCTGGATGCCGACAGCGAAGGCGAAGAAGGAAAATTTTATACGTGGACATGGAAAGAATTGGAGGCAATCGGAGTTGAAACCCAGTTGGTAGCAGGTTATTTTCATTGCAACCGGGAAGGGAATTGGGAACAGGGCAGAAATATTTTAATCCGGGAAATGAATCAGCCTCCGCCCAGCGAAATGGTTAAAACAGCAAAAGAAAAAATGCTTGCCTTTCGGGAAAAGAAACCTCGCCCGATGCTGGACGATAAAATCCTTACGGGATGGAATGCGATGACCGTGCAAGGCTTGGCCGATTGCTACAAAACCTTTGCCGACCCGATGTTTCTGAAATTGGCTTTAAAAAATGTAAAGTTCTTGGAAAATAATTTGATGCACGAAGGAAAAGTTTACCGGGCATTTAAAAACAAACGCACTGCCACCGAAGGATTTTTGGAAGACTATGCTTTTTTAATTCAGGCGTACGTTTCATTGTATCAGCTTACGTTTGATGAAGCCCACCTCACCAAAGCCGCGGATTGGACAACGTACGTGTTAAAAAATTTCCATGATGCGGTCGAAATTTTTTTTCATTTCTCCTCCCAGTCGGCCGAGCAGTTGATTGCTAAAAAGAAGGAAGTATTTGATAATGTAATCCCTTCTTCCAATTCGGTAATGGCGCGAAATTTATTTCATCTCGGGATACTATTGGATAAAAATGAGTGGAAGGAAATGGCGGTGAAAATGACCTCCCGGCTTTCTTCTATCATCACCACCGAACCGGTTTACATGTCGAACTGGGGAATTTTGTTTGCCGAGATTGCCCAAGGCATGAATGAGGTAGTGCTGGTAGGCGAGGATTGGGAAGGAGTAAGAAAAGAGGTTCACCAAAACTATTTTCCATTTGCCCTTACACTCGGCACGGAAACGAAAAGTAATTTGCCGCTCGTTGAAGGTCGTGAAGCCAAAGAAGGCAAAACTATGATTTATGTTTGCCGAGACAAGGTTTGTCAACTGCCGGTTGACCATGTGAAAGAGGCGGTTCACCAACTCCTTTCCCAATGAGGAAATTATTTTTTGCATTGCCTTTTATAATTTTCTTTTCGTGCAACCCAAAAAAGGTTTTGCCGCCAGCTCCTGTCTTACCGGTTCCTTCGGCTGCTCAATGGCAATGGCATAAAATGGAAATGAATGCGTTCGTTCATTTTTCTATCAATACATTCACCGATAAGGAGTGGGGCTATGGCGATGAAAGCCCAACGGTTTTCCACCCAACTGATTTTGATCCGGTGCAATGGGTAAAAGTTTTAAAAGCAGCGGGATTCAAAGGGCTCATCCTCACGGGCAAACATCACGATGGTTTTTGCCTCTGGCCAAGTCAGTACACGGAGCATTCGGTGAAAAATAGTTTATCGAAAAACGTTCGCGCTAATAATGTAGTCGGGCTGGGCAAGTGGGATGTAGTCAACGAAGTAGCCAAGGCTTGCCAAGAAGGCGGATTAAAATTCGGGATTTACCTTTCACCTTGGGACCGCAACCATAAGGATTATGGCTCGCCAGCCTACCTTAACTATTACCGGAATCAGTTGAAAGAATTGTTCGCGCTTTATCCCTCCGTTTTTGAAATGTGGTTTGACGGAGCCAATGGCGGGGACGGATTTTATGGAGGCAAACACGAGGTACGGAAAATTGATGGCCGCACCTATTACGATTGGCCTGCAACCCTGGACATGGTTCGCAAAATGGATCCGGAGGTTATTTTTTTTAGCGATGCCGGACCAGGTGTGCGTTGGGTAGGGAATGAGCGGGGCGAGGTTGGCGCGACCAATTGGAATACCATTTCTCCCGACACCTTGTATGCCGGCAAGGCGGGGATTGAAAAACTGCTCTACGAAGGAAATGAAAATGGAACACATTGGATCCCGGCCGAATGCGATGTGTCGATACGGCCAGGTTGGTTTTATCACGCCAAAGAAGATACGGTGGTAAAAACACCGGAGCAGTTGTTTGAGATTTATCTCAAGTCAGTAGGGCGGGGGGCTCTGTTGTTGCTTAACGTGCCGCCTGACAGGCGCGGGCTTTTTCACGAGAACGATTTGCAATCATTGCAAGGCTTTCGGAAGATTCTTGATGCAGAATTTAGAATCAACCATGCGTGGCGCGCGAATGTCCGGGCGGGTTCGCACCGTGGCAACAGAAAGGAATATGCCGAAAAAAACCTGACCGATGGGAATGATCAAACCTACTGGGCACTTGACGATGAATGTACTTCAGGAAGTTTTGAAATCGAATTAAAAAAAATCACCCGCTTAAAATATATCGTGCTGCAAGAGTATATTCAACTTGGCCAGCGCGTGAAATCATTTTCTGTTGAGGCATGGAAAAATGACCGGTGGCAGCCCATAGCCACGGCCACAACAATTGGCTACAAGCGGATTTTGAAAATTGGCCCCATTGATGCCGACAAAATCAGGGTAACTATTTTAGCATCGAAAGCGTGCCCCGTCATTTCGAATGTAGAAATTTATTAAATGCACACAAGCTTGGAAGAAGATCAAAATAGAGATCAGCATAAAAAAACAGTTGTGCTACTGATTGCTATCGCCACAACCGTGCGATTATTTTTTGCCACGCAAATTGAACTGGGCAATGATGAGGTTTACTATTGGACTTATGCCCTCTGTCCGGGCTGGAGCCATTTTGATCATCCGCCCATGGTGGGCATCCTGGCCCAAATCTTTTCGTTGAATTTGTTGCTACCCGATGATTTTTTTCTGCGCCTAGGGTCAATCGTTCTTGCTGCCCTCAGCACGTGGACTATTTTTAGGATTGGAACGAAGATCAAAAATTCCCGTGCCGGTCTTTATGCTGCCTTTCTCTTCACAGGGTCAATTTATTGTTCGATCATCAGCGGTTTTTCGCTTTCGCCCGATGCGTCCTTGGCTTTCTTTTGGCTCCTTGCCCTAAACGCAATGATTGATTTTCTTCCAAAGAAAAATATCACTTCCTTCGAACGAAAAAAAATAATCGTGTTTGGTATCGTGGCGGGGCTAGCCATGCTCTCCAAATACCAAGGGGCTTTTTTGTGGATCGGAGTTTTTCTTTTTGTTGTTTTTTACAATCGTAACTGGCTCAAAGAATTTTCCTTTTATCTCGCAGGCATGGTTTCGCTAATTGTACTGATGCCTGTTTTGTATTGGAACTTTCAAAACCATTTCATCAGTTTTACTTTTCATGGCAACCGGGTAACCCCTGCACTGGAGGTTCGACCTGATTATTTTCTTACGGAAATTTTCGGGCAAGTGGCGTACAACAATCCCATCAACTACGGGTTGATTTTAATTGCGCTGATGGCTCTTTTTAAGAAAAGGGATTTCATAAAGGAAGGGTATTCGCGCATTTTACTGCTGATGGCGATCCCGCTATGGGTAGTGTTCACTGGTTTTTCTATTTTCCGATCCACACTGCCACACTGGACGAGCCCGGCCTTTATCGCATTGATTTTAATTGCTGCCGTTTATTGGTCGGAAAGGACACTGATCCAAAAAGGAGTTTTTTTTTGGATAAAATTTCCGACCTACTTTTTGGTCGTGCTAATGTTCATCGCCTTTTATTTGATTAATTATTCTCCTTTTCAATTAGGAAAGAAATCGGAGGTAGTTAATTTTGGCGAGAATGATTTTACACAAGACCTCTATGGCTGGAACCAAATTGGCAGCGCATTTAAAACCATTTCCAACCGGGAAGAGAAAAGTGGACGAATGCCGGTCGGCTCAGACTTGGTTTCCTACAAGTGGTTTCCGGGGGCGCACCTCGACTTCTATGCGGCAAGGCCGGCACATCGAAATTTATTTTTGATGGGAGAAATTAACGATATTCATAAATATGCGTGGATCAATACGGATCGGGGGGGATTGAAACCCGGAAAGGATTATTACCACATCGCGGTAAGCAACCTTTATCGCGATCCGAATGAGCTGTTTGAAAATTATTTTGAAAAAATTGAACCGATGGATACCGTTGAAATAAAACGCGCTGGGCAACTCATGCGCTATGCTTTTTTTTACAGATTGAGAAATTATAACGGAAACTATATAAACCCGCTCCCGGCCAATGACCGATAAAGAAATTTTATTTTTTAAATTCTTGAAGTTCGGGACGGTCGGCCTTTCAGGTATGCTGCTGGATTTTGGGATCACTTTTCTTTTTAAAGAGAAGTTCAAGTTCAACAAATACATCTCCAACACTTGCGGTTTTTTTTCAGCGGCCACCAGCAATTTTATTCTCAATCGACTTTGGACATTTCAAAGTGCCGATCCGGCTGTGGCCTTTCAGTATGTAAAATTTTTGAGTTTATCTACGGTAGGCGTATTGTTTAGCAATGCTATTATTTACTTATTAAACGACCGCCTAAAGTGGAATTTTTATTTTTCCAAATTAGTCTCCATCGCAGTGGTGGTGTTCTGGAATTTTTTCGCGAGTTATTTTTTTACGTTCGCTGGCCGTTAAAAGTGATCAGTTGAAAGTTAACCATTCATAGCAAGTAAGCAGCGGTACCTATTAACCGATAACGGATAACTTTATTTCTTCATGGTCGAATCTGCCGGAACCGGAGCCTGAGGTTGACTTTCTGCCATGTCTTTCAATTTCGTCAGCCCTCGTTCATAGTCGGGTCCCAGCATGCTGTCCATAAATTTGCCCATCACTTTGCCCATGATGGAAGTGGCAATGCCCGTGCCGCTCACGTCTCCATCGTAGGTCCAGGTTATTTTGGTGCCGCCTACTGTTGGGTCCAAGTTGATTTCGCTGGTGTAGTTTCCATCCATCTCGTTAAATGACATCCCGGTCTTGAGATGTTTGTTTTCCACGCTTTCTATAATCCATTCAGAGCCCTTGCCCAAATCATCATTTTCACTTTCCCAATTCATTTTGGCCCCCACACCGGCTTCCGGCCCTTCAAAAGTTATTTTTGCGCTGGGGTCTTTTTCTATCCAGGGCGACCAGTTGTTTGAATTTTTCAAATTGTTGATCTGTGCGAAGATGGCAGCAGGTTGTGCATTCACAACAATGGACCGCTCCATGTGCGATTTGGGCGACAAGAAGGCACCAATAATGGCGATCAGGGCTACAAAACCCCCGACTACCAGCCCTACGATTTTTATGGCTTTTGATTTCATGGTATGTTTGTTTGGGTGAGCGGTCGAAGATAATAAAATAAAACGCTCCTAAAAAATTGGATGTGTGTGTAAAAAGTTGAAAATTAGGGCAAGAAAAACCCGTAACTCCCATGAGCTTTTTTAACAACCCGAACCGCATTCCTGAAAACTATGGCTTGCGCATTGCTGCCGGCCTGATTGTTTATTTTCTGCTGATGCATTTTCTTGGCCTTGCCCATCATGTGGCCTTGCGGATGTTCAACTTGATAATTTTAGTGACCGGTATATATTTTGGTCTGAAGAAATTCAAGGAATTGCATGGGCAGCACATCAATTATTTCCGGGCCTTGATTACGGGAGTGGCCATTGGTGCGATCGGTTCAGTGGTGTTTGCCGTCTTCATGTTCCTTTATATGCAGCTCGATCCTGCCATGATGCAGTCCATCATTGAAAATGAGCCAATGGGCCGCTACCTCAACGCATACATGGCAGCATTCATTGTAGCACTCGAGGGCGTGTTTTCGGGATTGCTGGTCACTTTTGTGTTGATCAACTATTTGACCACCGATGAAGCCGGGCAGTCATGAAAGGTTGATTTGAGCTTACTCTCAGTTTTTCGGCAACCTTTCAAACTTGGTGATTGTTGTTGGGTATTTGCAGTCAATATCGTTTCGATAAGCTCCTCTGACATCCTCTTCTTGGGAGAGTAACGAGGTGCGGTCATCAAAAAAGAACTTAAAGAAACGACCTTGAATTAGCACTCAACTAATAACCAACGAATAACCGATTACGGACTTTAAAACCCTTCAATAAATTATTACCTTGCGCCCTCATTTTTTCAGACTGTGGGCAAATACAATAATTCCGAAGAACGCGACCTTGCAAAAGTGTCTTCCGACATCCTGGCGTTTTGGAAACGTGCGAAGGTTTTCGAGAAATCGGTAAGCAACCGCGAGGGCAAAAAACCTTTTACTTTTTACGAAGGACCACCTTCGGCAAACGGCACTCCGGGCATCCACCACGTGATGGCGCGCACGGTGAAAGATATTTTCTGCCGCTATAAAACATTGCAGGGCTTTCAGGTGAAACGCAAAGGCGGATGGGATACGCATGGTCTTCCCGTAGAGCTGCAAGTAGAAAAACAACTCGGTATCACCAAAGACGACATCGGCAAAACGATTTCCATCGAAGATTATAATCGGAAGTGCCGCGAAACGGTGATGATGTACAAAGACCAGTGGGACGAGCTGACGGAGAAGATGGGCTATTGGGTGGATTTAGAAAACCCGTACATCACCTACAACAATGACTACATTGAAACGGTATGGTGGATTTTGAAGCAGTTTTACCAAAAAAAATTGCTCTACAAAGGCTACACCATACAGCCTTACTCGCCTTCGGACGGAACGGGATTGAGCTCGCATGAATTGAACCAACCGGGCTGTTACAAAAATGTGAAAGACACTTCGGTGGTAGCGCAGTTTAAAGTGACAGAAAATTCTTCTTTTAAATTTTTGTTCGAAAAAAATAGCGGAGAAGTTTTTATTTTGGCTTGGACAACCACCCCGTGGACGCTTCCGTCAAACACGGCACTCGCAGTAGGCGAAGAAATTAAGTATGTCCAGGTCAATACGTTCAATCCCTACACCTTTAAGCCGGTCAGTGTTGTTCTAGCGAAAGATCTCCTTGGAAAATATTTTTCTGATAAAAACAAGGAGTTGAAACTAGCAGACTACAAGCAAGGTGACAAGGTCATTCCATTTGAAGTTGTCAATGAATTTAGCGGCAAGCAACTCGTTGGTATTCGCTACGAACAACTCATGCCGTATGTTCAGCCTCATTATGGAATTGAAAAAGCCTTTCAAGTAGTAGCGGGAGATTTTGTAACCACAGAAGACGGCACTGGCATCGTGCATATCTCGCCAACGTTTGGCGCAGACGACTTCCGTGTAGCTATCCAAAATGGAATACCACCTCTTACTATTAAAGTTGACTCGCACAGCGACACACCCACGGTCGATAAAAAGGGAAAATTTGTAAATGAGATCGGGGCGAAACTGAAAGAAGGTGTGGAGCGGTATAAAATCAAAACGCACAAGCCACTGGGCGAAAATGATTTCTACGTAAAGAACTATACAGATGAAGACGAAACAAATCCCGACTACAAAAGCACAGACGTCATCATCTCCATCATTTTGAAAGAAGAGAACAAGGCTTTCAAAGTGGAGAAGTACGAGCACAGTTACCCACACAGTTGGCGCACGGACAAACCGGTGTTGTACTATCCGCTCGATGCCTGGTTCATCAAAACCACAGCTAAGAAAGATGAATTGGTTGCATTGAATAAAACCATCAACTGGAAACCCGAAAGCACAGGCACGGGCCGTTTTGGAAACTGGCTGGAGAATTTGGTGGACTGGAATTTATCACGCTCTCGTTTTTGGGGAACGCCACTTCCGATTTGGAGAACAAAAGCAGCATGGGTAGGAATAGAACCTGATAGGGTTGTCGGTAGCGTTTCGGACTTTAAGAATGCGGGTTGGTATTATTTCGAGGAATCAAAGTTTAATGAATTTAGAGAGAAAGTAAGGAACTATCAATCCGAAATTGAAATTTTAAAAACAATTGGAGTTAACCCTGGCATTATCTGCCAAAAACTTATTTCAAAAGGAGAATTCAATTTAAATGACTTAAATGATCCTTCGATTGATCCGACTTCGTATGAACCTTACTTAACTCCTTTAAATGAAATTATTGACAAACTGGATTTGCACAGGCCGTATGTTGATAATATTTTATTTATCTGCCTAAACCCAACTAACAATTTAACAAGGAAGATTGCTTACTTCCGTGAATCTGATTTGATCGATGTTTGGTTCGACTCCGGTGCGATGCCCTATGCACAATGGGGTCTGGACAAAGAAAAATTAAAAGCAAATCATCCGCAACCATTCAATGATGGATGGAACGGTGCCTATCCTGCCGACTACATTGCCGAAGGTGTGGATCAAACGCGCGGCTGGTTTTTTACCCTTCATGCTATTGCTGGTTTGCTTTACGAAAGTGTTGCATTTAAAAATGTTATCTCCAACGGTCTGGTGCTCGACAAGTTTGGCGAGAAGATGAGCAAGCGAAAAGGCAACGTGGTCAATCCGTTTGAGACGCTCGATAAATATGGAGCCGATGTGGTGCGCTGGTACATGATCGAAAATGCTCCGCCCTGGGATAACCTGAAATTTGATATTGCCGGCATCGAAGAAACACAGCGCAGGTTTTTTGGTACACTACAAAACACCTATTCGTTCTTTGCCCTGTATGCCAATATTGATGACTTCACGAAAGATGAAATGAACAACATGCCCTATGAAAAACTCACACCCCTTGATCGTTGGATCATTTCAAAACTTCAATCGCTGATCGCTGAAGTGACGGCAGCTTATGAAGATTACGAACCAACGAAAGCTGCACGTGCTATTCAAGAATTTGTCAACGACCATTTGAGCAACTGGTATGTACGCCTTAACCGTAAACGTTTTTGGGTAGGCCAGATGACGGAGGATAAAAAGGCAGCCTACGAAACACTGTACGAGTGCTTGTTGGTAACTGCGCAATTGATGTCGCCCATCGCGCCCTTCTTCTCAGATTGGCTTTATAAGAATTTGACCGACAATATTCGCGAGAAGGCGAAGACGAATAATACCCCATTGCGGTTTGAGTCCGTGCACCATACTGAATGGGTGAAGCCGGAAGACAAACGAATGGATAAGGAGTTGGAATTATCCATGAGCTATGCGCAAACCATTTGCTCGTTGGTACATTCCATTCGCAAAACCAGCAAGATCAAAGTTCGTACTCCTTTAAAAAGAGTTTTGCTTCCGGTGTTGGACGAGCAGTTTTCGGGTCGGATCAAAGAAGCGGAAGATATAATTAAACTGGAAGTCAATGTAAAATCAATTGAATACATTGATGATGCTTCCGGACTGTTGGTAAAAAGTGTGAAGCCCAACTTGCCCAAGCTTGGAAAGCAATACGGCCCAAAGATGAAAGAGGTTTCGGCCATGATCAATTCCTTGTCGAAAGAAGAGATTACATCTCTTGAAAGGAGTGGTCAACTTTCAAAAGGAGGATTTGATGTAGTGTTGGAAGATGTACTGATTTCATCGCAAGACATTCCCGGTTGGTCAGTGGCAAGCGAAGGAAATATCACGGTGGCCTTGGACGTTGCCATTACGCCTGAATTAAAAAGAGAAGGCATCGCCCGTGATTTTGTCAACCGCGTTCAAAATATACGCAAAGACAT
>JAYVMP010000243.1:0-7241 GCA_043758895.1 Bacteroidota bacterium | reverse complement strand
TGGCGGGCATTGAACGGGAAAATGAAACTCCACTCGACTATGCGCGCACGAAAGTTGATCCTGTGTTCAGCATAGGCTTCGAAGAATTTATGCATTTGTATTTACGATTAAAATATTCACAAAAAATTCCCCAACCCGGAGACTCCGCAGCGATAAATCAATTTGCAAATAGGGTAGGCTTTTCAATTCGCAAAAAGAGTGGCATCTTCAGTATCTTCAATTATTTTAATGTGTTATTGGCACTGCGTTATTTTCGATCACCCCAAAAAAACGATTACGAACCCCCATCCCTATGAACGATTTCACCAAACTCCAAACCCTCACCGACAACATCGGAACGATCATCCGCGGCAAACCGCAAGCAATAAAATATGTAGTAACCGCGCTACTCGCCAAAGGCCACATTTTATTGGAAGATAATCCCGGGGCGGGGAAGACCGTGCTCGCCAAAACGCTAGCACAATCCATTTCCGAAGGCACCATTGATTTTTATTCCGCTAACGGAGGCGTTGCCTTCAAGCGCATCCAGTTCACACCCGACTTGCTGCCGATGGACTTGATCGGTTCTTACATTTTCGATGAATCGAAAAAGGATTTTGTGTTCAAAAAAGGGCCGCTCTTCACACACGTATTGTTGGCCGATGAAATCAACAGGGCTTCACCAAAAGTGCAAAGCGCATTGCTCGAGTGTATGGCCGAGAACCAAATCTCTTCGGGCGATGCCACCTTTCCGCTCGATCAATTTTTCTTTACGATCGCCACGCAGAACCCGATTGAAATGGAGGGTACCTATCCGTTGCCGGCAGCACAGCTGGATCGCTTCTTTATGAAAATTTCCTTTGGCTATGTTTCCGAAGAAGCGGAGTTTGATATTTATAGCAATTACCAAGCAATCAACAACGGTAAAAACACAGTGAAGCAAGTACTCACCTACAATGAGATCATTCACTTGCAAGCGGAAGCAGAGAAAGTTTATATTCATCCTGAGTTGATCAAAGGCATCGTGCGAATGGTACGCAGTACGCGGCATCATCAGGAGATTGCCCTGGGAAGTTCTACACGTGGTGGAATCATTTTTATTAAATGCCTGAAGGCCTGGGCACTCGTCCATCAACGCAATTATGTGATTGAAGATGACTTGCGCGATTTGGCACAGCCCGTATTGCACCACCGCCTCATCTTCCGCAACCGTGAAGCATCGCGCACAGCCTTGCAGCAAATTGTAGATCAGGAAGTGAACAGGTTAGCGAAGATGGGCATTACAACAAAGGGATAGAAACAGTTTTAAGCCTATAGGCCATTCAAGTGGCTTGGCAACGGTCATTCATTTCGAGAAGGTACAGCGAATTTTAGTGATGCCCATAAATAAAATGAGAATTGGCCATGTGAGGAATTCGAATTAAATAAAAATGATGGATGGGATTAAGAGAGTGGCGAATGGATATTATTGGATGCAGCGTATCCAATAAAATAGACTTAATAAAACTAATTTTGGTACTGAGCCTAAGGGATCAGCAAACCCTTAAAGTAACAGCAAATCTCCGATCACAAATACCAGCAATATGAAAAGAAAAGAATTTATCAAACGGGCTGCGATGGCGACCACGGGAATGTATCTGGGAGCAATGGGTTTCAGCGCAAAAAGTTACGCGCGTATTTTGGGTGCCAATGATCGCGTGCGCGTAGGGGCGGTCGGTTTTTCGGACCGCTTTAAATATTCGCTTCTTCCCGCGTTTTTAACCCATCACCAAGAACTGAATTTTGATATCATAGGCGTATCGGATATTTGGAAAATCCGAAGAGAAGAAGGCCAAGCTTATTTAAAAGAAAAATTCAAGCACGATATTGCAGCTTACCGCAATAACGATGAACTCTATGCGGCCAAAGGAATTGATGCAGTGATGATCAGCACGTCTGATTTTCAACATGCCCTTCATGCCATCGAAGCAGTGAGCGCCAACTGCGATCTCTATGTGGAAAAACCTTTTGCAGAAACGATGGAGGACAACCGTGCAGCCTTTAAAGCCATCAAGGGATCAACTAAAATATTTCAGGTGGGGTCGCAGCGCAGAAGCGGATCGAATTATCATGCTGCTGCCGAATTTATCCAAAGCGGAAAGTTTGGCCCAATCACTATGGTAGAGCTCACGTGGAATGTCAATCAGCCCGGCCGGTGGAGAAGGCCGGAGTTGGTTGCTAAAATGAAGGAAGTTGACACCGACTGGAAAAGATTTTTGTTGAACCGGCCTTCTGAAAATTTTGATGCGCGCAAACATTTAGAGTACCGCTTATTTTGGCCTTACTCTTCCGGCATGCCCGGCCAGTGGATGAGCCACCAGATAGATACGGTGCATTGGTTCTCCGGCCAAAAGCATCCACGAAGCGTGGTGGCCAACGGGGGCGTCTATGTATGGAAAGACGGGAGGCAAAATTGGGATACGATGACGGCCGTATTTGACTACGGCCCAGAGACCGATCTGTCGTCTGGCTTTCAAGTAACCTTTGCTTCGCGCATGCACAATGGTGACGAACGGCCCACGGAGATTTATTTTTCGAATGGCGGTGAACTCAATCTCATCACCAATAAAGTAACGCCTACCGGAGGCCTTACCGAAAAATTCGCATCGGCCATGAACATGAACCCCAACTTGCTTCCAGTAGTTAATCTTGATGTGAAAGATGATAAAGTTGTGGCATCGGCCAACACAGGTGGAGATGTACTTACTTCCAACCACGTGCGCAATTGGATGGAATGTGTACGCAGCAGGAAGGAAACACATGCCCCTGTAGAGGCGGGTTATGCCCATGCCGTGGCGTGTATTATGACCAATGCAGCCGTTAGAACTGGCGCAAAAGCAACATTTGATGAGATGAGCCAAGAGGTAATGGCCAACGGGAAAGTTTTTAAATATTGATCTCAAGGGCAAGGGCTGTCGCCAAAGGCAATCACAAAATACATTTTATAAACTCGTTGTGATTTGTGACGATATTTCCGCTGCCAAGGATTTAATTTAAAACTTTTATCATATCAAAGGAGTGCGCGATAAATCCAGTAAAATGATGAATTTATTGAATTCAAAATCACCATACAAACTGCTATAGTATCGATAGGTTCTAATATCCAGTACACCACAGTACACCATACGATGGTTCATAAGACACGCTAAAATTTGAAGTACCATCGTATCCACTAGGCAGCCACACCTTTCCGTTCACCAAACAACCAAATGTGTTGGCACCTGTTTGTGTGGCGGGCGGCAGTTCTTCTTTCTTGCACCGTCAAACAAATGGCAACTCGAGAGTTGGAGGATCAAAGACAAAGACAAAATGAGCAGCATGTTTTTCATATCAACTATTACGATTGAGCAAGAACGAAGCAGGGTATAGTAGTTTTCCCTATTTTATTTTTAAAGTTTGGCCAAACCTTACTACCCATTTTCTACCACAAAGTTTACCCAAAGAGCATTTCAAAAACAACCGCCACGCGGCCAATGGGCATTTGGGTCGGCAGGTTGCACACGTTGGACACGGTTCGTTCTAAAATGGTTGGGAGCTTGGCGTTTCCTCAATTCTTTTGCTGCTGTGGGTAGCCACCGATCATAAGGCCGCAGCAACCAACTTCAATCTGTTGTGGGCCTTGCCCACACACTGCTTCTTGGTTTTCCTTTTTTTATTGCCCCAAGCCCTGAACGCTTTTTTAATGCCGATCGCGTGCATTGTGCTGACGCGGTCAGCGCTGAATTTTTTGGTGTTAAAATAAAATGCCCTTGAACTTAGGCCTTGGCACACTATCAGTGCTCGATAAAGACCTGCCGCTGCAGCACTGCTTCTTTGTACACCACGTTGAGGTAATACACCCCCGCGGGCAATTGGCTCACTGGCACCTGCACACTGTGCTCGCTGGGCTGCGCGGAGAACACGGGCGTGCCGAGCCGGTCCACCAGCGCCAGGCGGTAGGGCTGGTCCAGCGTTTGGCTTTCACCCGTGGCGAGGCTGTCGGCCACTGTCACCGTCAAGGTGGAAGAGGCGGGGTTGGGGAAAGCGCTCAGCCTCACCGCGGCAGCCGGGCAGCACCCGCCACCGGTTGAAATGGTTATGCCCAGGCTGTGCGTCCAACTCTGGCCGCAGGAATTGACGGCCGCGCAGAAAAGCGTGTAGCTGCCCGCGGTGGCCGAGGTGGTGATGAAGGGTGACGAGGTGGTGCTGCCACTGTAAAAAGAGAAGCCTGGCGGCAACAGCCACCTGAACGAAGTGGCCTGGGGCACATAGTCGCTCTGGAAGAGGTAGGTGCTGGCCGGGCCGAGCGTGACGGGGTCAATGCCCCGGCTGCCCGAGGGGTAGATGAGCGTGCCGATGTTGGCCCCGGGCGCGCCCACCCAAACCGTCAGCGGAGGGACAGGGACGGAACCGCAGCTTCCGCTGACGGTGGCCGAGATGTTCACTTGCCCGTTGAAGTTATTTAACCTTGTTGCAACACCTGAAGTTGGATTAATATTTAAAGCGTTAAGATTACTACTTGTCCAAGTTATACGATTTGCATTGGGTGAGTTTTGCAGCGAATAGGTTGCATTTGCACAAACTAATGAAGAGCCGTTAATTGAATTGCCAACTCTATAGGCTTCAAGAACTGCTTGACAAGCATTTACCCTTCCAAAACCTAATTCATTACTCCTTCCATTTGTATAGACATACCCACCGACCGGATTAGCCGTGCCTGTAATTATATCAAAAACCTGCTGTTGAGTTAAATTCGGATTCGCAGATAACATGAGTGCTGCCACACCGGCAACAACTGGGCATGAATGAGATGTTCCGCCAAAACGGCCCGTATATGATTGAAAATTTATTCCAGCATTGGGTAGTTGTTCTCCTATGGCAGGAGGTACTATAGACCTATTAGTGCCTGCCGTAAACTCCGGCCAAGGATTATACCCAGCATTCGCGGGAATATCAATTGTCCACGCTTCAAAAGTCTCCCCAATAATCTGATTTGGATATGCTCTATGAGATGGAGCCGTTACGTCCAAGACTTGGTTATTGGTACTATTAGGATTGCCCAAAGGACTATAAAAAGATTTCAAGTCGTCTCTATCCGATGCCCCTACGGTTAAGACCCCCGGAATATTTACATTACTAGGAAAATGAACAAACCCATTATTAACCAAATTATTTCCAGCAGAAAATAATACAACACACCCTAAATTACCTCTGCCTTGTGTTGTAGCTGTTTGAATCGCTGAAACAATAGCTGGTATTAGATTTGGGTCATCGGAATTAAACCCCCAACTATTTGAAATTATGGCTGCACCATTCGTTCTTGCAAAGTCAATTGCATCTGCAAGTCTATTTGATGGAATGCCAGTTCCATTGGCGTTAAAAATTCTAATCGGCATAATCCTGCAGTTCGGGCATATCCCAGCTATACCTTCGTTGTTGTTTTGTGTAGCTGCAATTACGCCAGCACATGAATTTCCATGATTCATGTTGCCGGTAGGCGATGGATCGTTAGGATCACCGTCTCCAAAATTACTTCCATTTAGCCGTATTTGTCTTGCGTTTGGCAAGTCAGGGTGATTTGGCGAAACGCCTTCATCTAAAACAGCCACCAATACATTGCCACCAGCGGTTAAGGCCCAGGCTTCTGGCGCATCAATGTCTGCATCAGCAGTTCCAAAGTGTCCATCGTTAAATACCTGACCTGTGTTGTTTAAAGTGAATTGATTGGCAAAGTAGGGGTCATTTGGTATGACCTGCTGATGCTTTTCAACTTCTACTATAAAATTTGGGTGCGCGAATTCTACCAAGCCACTTTCTTGATATTGGTTCGAAACGTATAGAGCATCCACACTTTTTGGCACTTTAAGTAGTTGGTAAGTATCAGTAGTTTTCAAAATAGTTGATCTGTATTTTTGGTGCAGCTCTGTTTGTTTCGCTTTTTCCGTAATGGGTTTAAATCTTACTAACACTTCATCCGTAACCATCATCTCCAGACCTGTATTAATTTTGTACATCGGCTGAACCGAAACCACGTTGACCGACTTTTTCAATTCTTGAGCCAAAACATCACGTTTGTCTTTTGAGGTTGAAGATAGTACTACCGTCTGGTCATCTTGCCATTTCTGCTGAATGGCTGGATCTGATTTCCTAAAAGAATTGGTTTCAATATTTCTGTCTGGTGTATCAGAATATCGAACAACTAATTTTTGCTCAACTTCTGCGAGTGGTATTTTTTCGCTGAATGCATAATAATACTTTTGATTGTCTTGGGCTTGAAAGCCAAGGAAGACAATAGCACTTCCTAAAATGAGTAGCAATGACTTTTTCATAGGCTTTGGTTTTATTGATTTTAGTCACATCAAAATGCTTTTACTTGGAAATTGATATGGCGATAATTTGGTTATTTGGATTGAATGATCCAGTAACTATATCTCCTCGACAAAGTGGAAATATTTTTTCATTGTTAGAAGCCAAACGATATTTTATCTTAATTGCGTAATTTTGTGAAGTAGAATCAGGAAAAAAACAATTGTATTGGTAATTGAGGAAATATTGGCTTGGGAATTGGTAGATGCCTTTAGGAAATTTATAAACTATTAAAGTATCTTTTACCGCGGAGATTCGTAAAAGAAAACCGACATCACCTCCATTCGGATCTAGCACGCCTGTGCAAGGGTCAAAGCCAATTACATACCCGTCAGAGAAATTTTCGCACGTGTAGCACTTGGCGGTTTCTTTACTGCAATTAGACAATAAAAGAATTAGAATTATTTTTGAAATGGAATTGAACGATGTTTTCATGAGTCATGGCTTTTAGGTTTAGAAACTCATTTTCGTAAAATAGTTGGAGATCTTCTATACAATTTCAATAAAATGTTTCATATATGGCGGCAGGGTAGTGTAGTTGTTTTGGCGGGCAAAGGTTAGCCGTAATGGCATCCGTGCGCATGGTGTTATAGTTGGCGCACTGCATAATAATACTTTTGATTGTCTTGCGCTTGAAAGCCAAAAAAGATGACGTTAATTCCCAAGATAAGAAACAGTAACTTTTTCATAGGCTTTGGTTTTTATTGACTGAATAATTACTTTTTTAAATCAAGTATTTTTCTTTAACGTATCTATCAAAAAAATATGTGTAAATGTCTGGTAAGCATCCGACGAAGTACAGGTATTAAATATCGGTAAAATTTATTATTGAGGAGCTTGGGCTGACCAGTTGTTTGGGAGGAGTTCTTCCAATTTAT
>JAYVMP010000242.1:0-16650 GCA_043758895.1 Bacteroidota bacterium | reverse complement strand
AGAAAACGAATACGAGGAGCGCACTTCCATCCACACAATCACGCTCCTAACAGTACCCTCAACTGATTTCATCGCAGCGGTAAGTGAGCGGATGCCCGTTATGTTGGATGAGGCTCAGGAAAAAAGATGGCTCGATAAAGAGACCACCGAACAAGAATTAATGGATATAACTGTAGCTTTCACGAACAATCAGTTAGATGGCTTTGCGGTTTCACCACAACTTAATGCGCTTTCTTTTGATAGGCCGTCTCTGATCTTACCCGTTCCCGCAGCCGATCAGTTTGGTAATTTGACTTTGTTCGATTGATTTCAACTAAGGTTTATTTTCACTTGGATTGAATTCTAAGTAAATTTGTTGAATACGTTTAAGCGTGAAAAAAGAGTTGCTCTTGGCGGGTTTTGTTTTGCTGCCGATAGTCTATGCAAACGCACAGGCAATAACCCGATATACCTACCACGATGCCGAAAAAAAAAACCTGAAAGAAGTTTATCAAATCAAAGACACGATCAGCAATATTTTACATGGGCGTTACCTCTCCTATTTTCTCAATGGTCACATTGAATCAAAGGGACAATTTGTCAACAATGAAACAACTGGGGTTTGGGAATTTTATTTTGAAACGGGCAACTTGAAAATGAGGGGCATCCTGCGTCAAAACTCAAACTACGGCCTATGGGAATATTATTATGAGAATGGGCAAAAAAGTATGGAGGGCACCATCGATGGGAAATTAAAAGAAGGGATTTGGAAGATCTATTATGAAAGTGGAGAACTCAAAGAGAGCGGTGAATACATCGCTAACCAACGTTCAGGACTTTGGACTACTTTTTTCGAAGATGGTTCAAAACGAGGGGAAATTGAATATTCGAATGATCATGGACGCTATACCGAATTTTACCATTCCGGAAAGGTGCTGGCTGAAGGCCCCAAAGCGGGCCCGAAAAATGTCGGCCACTGGCGAATGTATGCCGAAGATGGCACACTGGAAAGTGAGGGCGATTACAGCTCCGGTAAAAAGAACGGGGAGTGGAGATTCTTTTACCCCTCTGGCAAAATATCTTCCGTGGGCAAGTACGAAAATGATGTGCCTGTTGGTCAGTGGACCTATTATTTTGAGGACGGAAAGCTAAGCTCAAAAGGAGAGTTCATAAAGGGCAATAAAAATGGATATTGGAGCACCTTCAATAAAGACGGATCATTAAAAAGTGAAATCACCTTTACGAAGGGCTCGGGCGATTACCGTGAATATTACCCAGACGGAAAACTAAAAGTAAAGGGGCAAGTGCTCGAGGGCAAAGACCAGGGCAGTTGGAAATATTTTTATTCTGATGGAAAACTGGAGGGGGAAAGTGAATTTGCGCGGGGCAAAGGAACCTACCTCGGGTATTATCCCAATGGCTCACTGCAAACCAAGGGACAGCTTGAGGACGACCTTCGGGTGGGAACTTGGGAGTTGTATGAACAAGACGGAAAGCTCTCTGGCTACTATAAACCATTTTATGAGGACAAGAATTTGGCCAACTCAATCAATGCATTGGTCGAGAAATCAAAAGTTCCTGCACCGGTAGCAAAGGCAAAGAGGCGAAATTTTTCTTATTTCGCTCCCCGGTTTCCGGAGTACCACAGCGTAATCCTTCAAGGCAACCCTGCGTTTATGTTTGTGGGTAGTTTTCCTATGGGGGTCGAATTTTATAATGAGGCCAGGTTGGGGCACGAATTTTCCTTTGAGGGCATACGCGAGCCTTTCTTCACCCCAGATGGTGAAGTGCCCATAGGCAAATTGTACAAAAGGGGCTATGCGTTTTCGCTAAAGCAAAAGTTTTACAACCCCGTCAAATTTGGGATGTGGTATTTTGCTCACGAAATCAGGTTTACCAACATTGTACATTACTCTAACCAACAACTGATCCCCGGGGTCAATAGCTTAATTGTAGCCACGGCCTCAGAACAAAGGGTAGAGTACGGGATACTTCTTGGGGTGAGGTTGATGCAACGTCTCGATAGAAATGGTTTTACGATAGATTCGTTCATGGGATACAATGCCGGGTACAGAAGTGTATCAACTGATCCGCAGTTTGAATCAGTCTTTAGATCAATTAATACCAATCATTTTTCGCAGACCTTCCGTATTGGGCTTAATTTTGGATACTCCTTTTCATTTGAAGGAAGAAGGTAGTGCCTGCGGATGAGTTCCAATATAATGTTTAGCAGGGATTTGAAAACCAATAAGTATTAAAGAACTAAGTATTTTTACTTTATTTCATTGATTATAAATAATTGATTTGTAGGTATTTAAACATGTGAAGTAAAACCATCATTAAAACAATGCAACAACCTGATTCACTCAACTTGGTAGCCGAGTTCCACCACACCTTTAAGCATCCGGTTTTAAACGAGCCACATATCCCTTCCGAAGAGCGTTGTAAACTCCGAATTGCACTGATCGCGGAGGAGCTGAAAGAGTTGGAGCAAGCGATAAAAGATCGAGACATTGTGGAAGTTGCTGATGCCCTCTGCGACATCCAATACGTGCTTTCGGGAGCGATACTTGAGTTTGGTCTGGGCGAAAAATTCAAGAAATTGTTTGAAGAAGTACAGCGCTCGAACATGAGCAAGGCGTGCAATTCAGAGCAAGAAGCACTTCAAACGGTAGCTTTTTATAAGGACAAGGACGGCACAGAGTGTTACTACCGTGAAGAAAAAGGCCGGTGGCTAGTTTATCGGAAGGCAGATAACAAAACCATTAAATCAGTAAACTATTCTCCGGCTAATTTAAAAAGGGTGATCGAGGATCACACATAAAACTCCAGTTGAAAAATGTTTTCCTGGCCACGAACCTGCATCGGGTTCAAAGCGATAATGGAAGAATCATTGAAGGCTCGGATATAATCACTGCGGCTGATTCTCACCTTGCTTACCCCTGGCCGTACCCGATGATACTGCATTCGTCCTGATTTATTGGAAGTAGCACTGTACATATAGTCAAATTTGACAGGGATAGGGGAGGGGATATATTTCATCCCGCGTAGCTTTTTGCAAACTGCACATACAACAATTGATTGTGGACGTGGTTGTACTGTGTGAGAAGGGAATAGGCCCAAGCAGGCACATAATTGAACCTCTTTTCGTGGTCTTCAATTTTTAAGCATAACTCCCTCACATAGAACCTAATTTGGTCTATATTTCTACAATTGCTCGGACTTTCAAAATTCCTCTTGGTGAAATTAAGAAAGTCGATCTCTGATTTCCTAGTATTATGTTTATTCATAGATATATTGTGTAATAATTCACAATTATAATACTATTATTATATAATTTAATAATTATCAAGTGTAAAATTGCACATTTATTTTTTTATACCCCATTTGCTTAAAAAAAGAGGCTTTTGCTAACAAATAGACAGTGTTGTGGATTATCCTAATCAAAAAAACCACTCGGTTTGGGTGAAGGTGTTATTCCAAAAATTGGCTCCATGTGTTGGTTTTATAATTAACTTTATCCCGAAAAATTTTAAACTATGAACCAGCCGGCAACCCCAATTCCTTTTTTGATTACTTGGAACGAAGTAATGTTGGTGGGCACTATAGGAATGGCCGCCATCGGCTTGCTTGTGTATTTATTATATCAACTGAGGGTGTCTCTTTTTAACGAACCGAAAGAGAAATATGATTTTATCAATCTGAGTGAAATCCGTTGGTACAAGCGTGTATATTTTTTCTTTGGACTTTCTGCCGCTTGCGCGGTTAACCTTTATGGCATGGACAAGTTTACTTCAATGGGGCTTTGGTTTTTTGTTCGGGTGTTTTTCTCCATTGCCACGGGTACTTTGATTACGTACGTGGCTGCCCTCATTCTTGAATTTTATTATCCTACAAAACTCAACTTTAAGTTGCGCAAACTTCGCTATTCGCCCCGCATCAACCCAAAAAATGGCCATCGCATGCGCATGCTCAGCGAAGACGAAGAAGATGTTCACCTTAACGAGGGCATGCAAGCAGAGGAAAACATTTTCTCGATCGACTATGACGTGTGGGTCGATGAATCCACGGCAGAAGTAAAAATCGAAAAATACGATGGCCATCTTGTCGCACTGCAGTGCAATAACTGCGGGTTTTATACCATGAAAGTATTGCGCGAAGAAGTGGTGGAGAAAAATGAAGACGGGTCGCCCAAAGAGTTACTGAAGCATTATCAGTGTTCTTATTGTAAAAATGTGCGGGCTACGGCTTTCAATATTTCCAAAAAGGAAGTGGACGATTACAAATTGCAGAAACCAAAATTGCAGAGGAACACACGCAACATCGATATGGTTAAAATTGACCTTCATTCAGCCCTTGGCGCAAAGCGTTCCTTCGAATTCAAATCCATAGAGGAATTGGAAAAATTCCTCAAGGAATTTGATTTTGATAAGGTATCCTAACCCTATCCGGAAACTAACCGTTGCCTTAATCCGTTAGTCTTAAGTATTAAATAATTTAAAGAAATGAAGAAGTTGCAGGCGTTGCTGATTTTTGTTTTAACCTATCAATTTTCACAGGGTGGTGTTGCAGACACCACAGCACTTAAGCCCAAGCCGGTCTATGGCCGCGAGGCGCGGATCATATCTTACATCCTTGATAATTATCATTACCGGAAAATTACGTTGAACGATTCCCTTTCGGCTGCCATTCTTCAACAGTACATCAGCGATTTAGACAATAACAAGACTTATTTTCTCGCTTCCGACATCCAGTCATTTGATAAATTCAGGTCTTCCATCGATGACCTCACCCGAAAAGAAGACGTAAGCCCTGCCTATGACATCTACTCGTTATTTCAGAAACGCTACTCAGAGCGAATGGATTATGTTTTCAAAACCCTGATCGGGCAGGACTTTGATTATACAATAGACGAATATTACGATAGCGAAAGGGACAAGGTGCCTTGGGCAAGCAGTACTGCCGAATTGAATGATATTTGGAGGAAAATAATAAAGAGCCAGGCCCTTAGCTTGAAGCTATCGGGCAAAAATCAAAACGAGATCACCGATGTTTTAAAGAAACGCTACGAACGTTTTCAAAAATCGTTTACCCAATTCAATTCAGAAGATGTATTTAACATCTACATGAACAGCATCACAGAAGCCTACGATCCCCACACCAATTACCTTTCACCTAAAGCATCTGATCTTTTTAAGCAGAGCATGAGCCTGTCCTTGGAAGGGATTGGTGCATCGCTACAAATTGAAAACGATTATACCAAGGTGGCTAGAATCTTGCCCGGGGGAGATGCCGATAAATCAGGGAAACTGCACGCCAATGATCTCATTATAGGTGTGGCCCAGGGTAAAGCAGGCGAAATGGTGGATGTGATCGGCTGGCGCCTGGACGATGTGGTAAAACTTATCAAAGGCCCTAAAGGTACGATCGTTCGGCTACAGATTTTTCCTGCGGCAACGGGCATAAACGGCCCGTCACAAGAAATCACCTTAGTGCGCGACAAAATAAAACTGGAGGATCAGGCTGCTAAGAAAAATGTGATCCGGTATCAAGCCAATGGAAAGGAAATGAAATTGGGGATCATCACCTTGCCAGGTTTTTATATGGATTTTGATGCTTATCAAAAGGGTGATCCGGACTACAGAAGCACCACACGTGATGTAAAAAAAATAATTGGAGAACTAAAAACGGATGGGATCGATGGATTGGTCATGGACTTGCGCAACAATGGGGGAGGATCATTAATGGAGGCAATTGACCTCACCGGCTTGTTTATCAAGGATGGACCCGTGGTGCAAGTGCGAAGTTCCAATAACCAAGTGCAGGTGGGCGAAGATGACGACAAAGGAATCACTTACAGTGGCCCTTTGGTGGTGCTCACCAACCGCTTTAGCGCATCTGCTTCCGAAATTTTTGCGGGTGCTATTCAAGATTATCACCGCGGGGTGATTGCGGGGGAATCCACATACGGGAAGGGAACGGTTCAACGTGTACAGGATTTGAAACAAGTGATGAATGAAAAAAATGTACCGGTCGGTGAATTGAAATATACATTCCAAAAATTTTATCGGGTCAGTGGCAGCAGCACCCAGCACAAAGGTGTAGAACCTGACATTAAATTCCCCACGGCATTGGATGCAGAGCAATATGGCGAAAGTGCCAACCTGAGCGCACTGCCTTGGGACGTGATCGGTGCCGCCTCATTCCAAAAGACATCGGATGTGAGCGACAATATGATTGCGAATTTGAACAAGTCTTACAACGAACGGGTAAAGCATGATCCCAGCTTAAAAAATTATATCCTTGATACCGAAGACCTGCGCAAAAATTTACATCAAACCAGCATTTCGCTTAATGAAGTTAAGCGAAGAGCGCAAATGGAGGAAGCCGAGAAGAAAAAAGCCTCGGGCAAGTTAGACACTAAAATTTCTTCCAATAAAGAAGGGCTTCCCCAAGATGTACTTCAGAAACTGAATGACGAATACCTTCGGGAAGGCTTATTGATCCTTACTGAATTGGTAGCCAAAAGAATTGGGTGATTATTTCTTCAATGAAACAGAAGTAAGCGTGTAGCCTTTGTTTTTTAAGAGGGCCAATAATCCATGATCACCTTCGAGGTGAGATACGCCAATGCAAATAAATGCGGATTCTTCTTTCATCATTTTCTCAATTTTGGGAAGCCATTCTGCATTGCGCTTAAAATAAAATTCTTCAATGAAGATGGGATTGCCCTCTGTGGGATGTTGAGCGTACTCAAAAATCTCGTCCAAAGTCCCTAATGGAAAACTGACCATCAGTTTTTGAAACTCTGATTTTTGTTCTTCAAAATGTTCAACACTATAAAGTAAGGCGCGGGTTTGGTTTAGCAGGGGGTAAGCGTTCAGTGCTTGCGCCTCGCGTTCGATGGGTTCTAAACTATACGTCTTCACTTTATTTTTAGAAGCAATGCGCAGTAGTTCAATGTCATAGAATTTCACTTTTTCACCGAGCGACAAGCGCGTCATGGCAATCGACAATGCCAAAGGTTTCATTTTCCCATACTTCATTTCAAAAGTTGGTTTATTCAAGTGAAATTCCGTTTCGAAAAATGCTACCACTTCTTTGTACTCTTCGGGCTTCAATTGGGTGGCCAGCGTTTCCCCTTTCGGAAAATGAAGTGCTGAATTTAATTCGTGCTGCGCATGGTGGTCAACTTGATCTTCGATGGCAAAGATTTTGGATGCCTTGATCTTTTTGATGACCACTTCCGGCACTTGAAAATGTTTTTCGTGGGTAAATTTCAAAGAACCAAAAAGGTAAGAGGATTGGGTGAGCCCGTTGCCGGAGATTTGCCAAAGTGGGGAATCTTGCGCCTGACAGAAAATGAACATGAAGGAGAAAGGTAAAAATAGGATATTCATAGGTTTATTATTTCGATTGTAAATTACAAAGTTTTAAATAGCTTAAATTTAATCGGTCAATTCATCTAAAAATTTTTTGAATTTTGGGGTGTGATAGTTTCTCATCCCCACTTCTTTAAACACAATATTCCCCCGTTTGTCAATAACCAAGGTGGTGGGGATGGATGGCACCTGGAGTTGTTCAGTAAGGTAACCGGATGACATGAACACAGGGAAGGTAAAGGACTTGTCGTTCACAAAGGTTTTTACTTTTTCGCGCTGGGTGTCCTTATCAAGCGAAAGCATCACAAATGACACCTTGCTTTGGTCAACTTCTTCGTAAAGTTTCTGAATGGCCGGCATCTCGCTGCGGCAGGGCGCGCACCAGGTCGCCCATAGGTTCAAAAAGACGACCTTGCCTTTATAAGTATTAAAATCCATTTTTTTCCCCGCAAGGTCTTTGATCACAAAATTAAAATCAAAAGGCGCATCGCCTTTGCTATCAGGTGCAGCATCAACTAAACCTGATTGAATCACGGCCCCTTGCGCCAGGGAAGAAACAAAGTTGAATATTCCAGCTAAGTAAAGAGCCAAAAGTACTGCACCCCATAGCAGTGACCGGAGGATAGTTTTCATTGATCGTCTAATTGTTTTACCAAATGTCATTATTTTGATAACTTTCCCCAATGAAATTTGCAAAAATGATGCTACGGTTTTTTGCCTTGGTGCTCATCCCGCTCTTACCCAGCTTAAACGCATCGGCACAAAAGGTAAAGTACAAAGACTTGATTGTGCTGCTCACAGCAAAGCAATATGAAAGGGCCGAGCCTTTTTTAAAAAAATACTTAAAGGAAAATGACGAAAATCCAAACGCATTTCTCTATATGGGGGTTATTTTTCAAGAGAAAACCTTGAAGATGGATCCGTTGATACATACCGAAAATCTCTGCGCCAATATTGATTCTTCCCTGCTCTTCCTCGACAAAGCATATAAAGCCATTACCGACAAGGAATTGCGAAAAAATGATGAATACTATGAGGCCTATACGCGAAGGGATTTGCGCACAGGCAAATTTGTCATCAAACTTTCGGATGTGCAACTGGATATCGAAAACCGGATGCGCGGACTAAAGGACCGAAAGGATAGGGTAAAGCTATTGAAGAACTATTTTGATAAATCGGCCACAAGCTATGCCAAAGCCAATGCACTCTACAAATCATTGCTATCTACTTATGGCAATGAAAAAGAATTCTTCCTGCGATCTGATGACGAAATGGTGGTGCAAATGAAAAGACTTGCAGTAGTCTTTGATTCTGCGATTACTGCCTTTGACAAATACAAATCCGTATCAAAAGAGCTCGGTAAAACAGGCTATAGTCAGCTTGTTGATTTGCAAGAGATCAAGGATATCAAACGGGATGGATCCAGCCCTGTTGATTTCATGAAGGATGACTTAAAACTGTGGGACTATAAAAGATGGGTAGTCCAGTCGATGGAAGTCATCGAAAAGGAAATTATTCCGGTACGTGAAAACTTGGTGGCCTATGATATTGAGTTGAATAACTTGAACGAAAAATTGAAAAAAGATTCAGTTTCAGTGAAGAGTGATTTGACCCGATTAGGGAACAAACTCTTAGCTGTTCAGCTAAGGAAGTATGACTCTGACCCGATGCCATTTTCACTGTTTGATATGAAGATCGCTGAACTGGAATATCGCTCCAACTTAATTTTGAACAAAGCCCTAAGAGACTCTGCCAATGTTGTGCTTAGGCTTGGCGCAATTAAAACGGAGATCAATGATTTGCAGAAAATCGATAGCTTAGCAAACAATTTAAGTCAGCGAAATTTTGAGGAAGAAGAAAGAAATTATCATCATTTCATTGCCAAGGTCTTTGGCACATTGTCGGTATTAAAAAGCACCATCAGCGCAACACAGGAATTTGCAAAGCGCGAACGGCTCAAAAAAGAAACAGAGTGGGAGACGACCAGTCAATCGATGAAGTGGGAAGTAAGTATGGCCGATTCAATCCCTCTGTATTTTGAAACAGGCAGGGATTTGAAATTTAAGTCATTGGTTATCGAGCAAGACAAATACACCTTTGGCTTGCACTATCAAGACTCACTTGCAGTAGGTTATTTTTATACGATAACCCCATCGCGGATCCCAGATTTGAAAGCCGTTTTCCCAGTTGATCAGCTAATTTATAAAAAGGGATATTTCCCACTTGTGAAGGGGCTGGCTACTTCTGATGTGGCAGGCAATGCTTACCTTCTTTTGATTTATTCTACCCAAAAAAATAATGATCATTTCCCCATGACACTTGCAAAGATCTACCGCTCGGATGGTTTGGCTTGGAGCAATAATTTTAGTGTTGAAATGTTGCCGTCCGAACTCTCCCTAAATAGTGACACGGGGGATATTTCCATTAAGCTAACCGGAGGCAACGGTGAAGCTAAAATTATGACGGTGGATAAAACTGGAAAGGTAAAAAAAACTGATTGATTAATTGCCTGTTAACTTTTTCCAATCTTGATAACGCAAATTAATGCGCTGCTTCATTTTTTCATAGTTCTCCCAACTATCGGTAACGTGATAGATGGAGGGCAGTGACTTTACCAAGATGTCGTCATAGTCGGCACGGTAAAGGCCGCCACCGTAATAGTAATAGGTGAACATGTTCCCCTCCCGGTTGAAAAGCTCAAACCCAAGGTAGCCATCCCATATTTCACTCAGTATCGTGCACGAGATTTCTTTTCGTTTAAAACGGAAAATTTGCCCGGCTGCTTCTTCTTCAAAATAATCTGAGTACAAATCCGACTCAATGATCCAACCGAGGTACATGCCAATATGCACATACGCTTGCTCAATTGGGAGCGAATCCGGGAAGTTGCCCAGAAAGTGACTCTTGGCATTATCATAAATCGTTTTCTGCATGTCGGCTTTCTTTTCCATAATTATTTTGAATTGATGACAAGATATGCGATTATCTTATTCCGATCAAACTATTTCGTTGGGTCTTTAAAAGGCATGTGATCGGCCATAACAAGTTTGTTGTTTTTGCGGTCAATATCCGCCATGCGTTGCGAAGGATCAATTTCCAAGGAAGAAATTTCCGAAGGCTTTTTATTTATCTTTAAAGTGTAGGTTGGATAAACCCAAGGCCATGTTGCGCACAGGATTCTGTTCTCCGAACCTTCCTCCGGTTTGCTTCCCAATAATTCGTTCATCGGCAGGTAGAATTTTTCTTTTGTTCCGTCTTTATAAACAACTTCCAAATCAATCGGCATTGGAAAATCCCCAATTCTTTTGAGGTCAACCAATGTAGCCCCGTCTTTTTCAACAAGTTGCCCAATTCCATAATCAATCCGTTTGGTCGTGCCGATCCAGTAGCGCAAATACCAACCCAACTGCAATCCTGAAGTTTTTTCCATCACGCGGATAAAGTCGTTTGGACTTGGATGCCTCATTTTCCATGTATTGTAATAGCGGAGCATCCCTCTGTAGAAATTAGCTTCTCCGATCAGGTATTTCAATTGCGCAAGAAACACCGCGCCCATGCTGTAAGCGGCTGTGGCATAAGCCCGGTTGGTGTTGAAATGATCGGAGTGTTGGCTGGCAGGTTCTTGCAGGCCACTAGCTACTAATGCAAAATAGCTGGCGTAGCTTCCAGCATGTGGATTGATGTTTTCGCCCAGCAATGCCATCGCCTCGCTGCTTGCAAAATCGGTGAAGCCTTCGTCCATCCAGGCATAGAGTGATTCATTGGTAGCCAAGGCCATCTGAAACCAACTGTGTGCTACCTCGTGCGCCATGGTGCCTGCTAAGCCTTGCAAAGAACCTTCTCCAAGGATTAGTGTGCACATGGGGTATTCCATTCCGCCATCGCCACCTTGTATGATGGAATAAGTATCGAATGGATATTTTCCGAAATGCGTATTCAAATACTGAAAAATTTTCACGGCAATGTCTTCCATTTTTTTCCACGAGTCTGTGGTCTTCTCATTTTTCTGATAAAAGAAATGGAGCTCAGGCCCTTGGGGCACCTGTACCTTGTCGTGTGTGTAGTCGGGATCGGCAGTCCAGCCAAAATCAATGACATCTTTGGCAATAAAATTCCAGGTAAGGTCGCCTGTTGGTTTATTCACGGGGGTTTCCCCTTTCTCATATCCAAAACCGATCCTGTCTGGGTCTTGCAATTTTCCGGTCCCGGCAATTATAAACTTGGGGTCGAGGGTTATATGCACGTTGAAGTCTCCCCAAACCCCGTGAAACTCACGGGCAACGTATTGATAGGCATGCCAGCCTTGCTCATCATACTCCGCCATTTTAGGATACCATTGTGTCATCGAGTAAGCTATGCCTTCGCGGTTGTCCCGGCCTGACCTGCGGATTTGCAACGGCACTTGAGCGTTGAATTTCATTTCGAAGGTTGTTTTTGATTTGGGCAACAGTGGTTTTGCCAATGTAACCTCCAGCAAGCTGCCATTCACCTGAAAGGTTACGTTTTTTTTATCTTGCTGGAGTGAGAGAATATGTTGGTAGCCTATCTCATCTCCCGTTAGTTTTGAGATGCGATCGCCAACCCTTCGGTCGGGATCAGAAATATTTCGTGAACGCACATCCATCATGCTTCCGGGTTGGAATGCGTTAAAATACAAGTGATAATAAACCTTTGATAAGGTATCGAAGGAGTTGTTGTAATAAACAAGTTTTTGATCACCATCAAACTGGTGTGTAGCCACATTCATTTTTATGTTCATGGTGTATTCCACACGTTGTTGCCAATAGCCCGTCTGCGCTTTCGCACATAAAAAAGCAAAAGCAATAAGAACAATAATCAAAGCTGGTTTTGAATTCATGATAATCGGATTGTCTATTTGAGTAGTTTGTAAAAATCGATCAAGCCCCCGTGGGATTTAAAATTAAAATACCGGATAAAAGCCAGTGATAGGTATCCATTGTTGTTTAGGTTAATTGGCTCGCCTGCCAACTGCTGTACAAAATTGTAAGTGTAGCTAAGTTGAAATGTGTAATTTTTTAAGGATAAGCTTAGCGGCAAGGAAATGGAGTAATTTAAAAACCCAGCTTTATTTTCATGATCTGTTTTTAAATAATAGAGAGGCTGGTGACGATCAATGCGCGCGATGATTTCAGAAAGCTTGGTAGTGTAGGGGATGTACTGATCGTTTTGCCAAGACTCGTTTCCAATAAGGACACTAAAGGTAGGATAAAGCAGCACACGGCTCAAGCCGAGCCAATTTCTCTTTTCTAAATTGAGCATAACCGATGGCATAATCCGATTTGCATTTTTTTCGCCAAAATAGTGATAGTAATCAAGGCGGAAAAGGAAAGGTTTCACATCAATAAAATTACTGATGCCCACCGTATTGGTATAAGGTGAATTATAGGCAGAATCTGAAAACGAATAGAAGTACCGGCTGTACTCTAAATTGAAAGTCCACTTTTTTAAAGTCTTCAAATACCCGGCAGAGCCAACAGTGAGGTAGAGACTGGGGGAGTATTCTTGGCTCCAATAGGTTGTAGCATCAAGGTATAGGCCAGATTTGTGGTAATAAGAAATGCCAGGTGAAAGGCCAAATTGACTAAGGCCCAATACCTGATTGGCGGAAGCAACATTGCTGTTATAACCAAATCGCGTAACTAAGGTTGAACCCGATCCGAAAGTTTCAGTTAATTGCACCACACTGTCGATAAGGGCAAAAATGGAAATGGAATCAATTAAGTCGAGGTTTGCCGAGCCTTTCATTTTTAAACTCAATGAGTCAATTGATTGGGCAAAGCAGCCATTTGCCAGAAGAATGAAAATAAAACTGTATTTGATTTTATTTACCAAATCAAGTGCCACGGGATTTATTTCTTCTTCTCACGCAACTTCATATCACGCACGGTCTCTTTCCGTTGCTGCTGCAATCTTCGGTTGTTCAGCATATTAATAAGTATGTTGCGAAAGTCTCGCTCCGCTTGACGCAAATTTAATAATTGCTGAGCACTAATCACACCCATCAGCTTGCCCGAATACTCCCTATCAATCGTTAGTTCATCCTGTTTTACTTTTAACCCAAGATCAATAAGGGCTGCCTGCTGTTTTGGGTCGGGATTGTTCGGGTTTATGTTTTTCTCTGCGTTTTTGTATTGCGTTCTCAGATCCATTCGCTTTTGAGCATATTCGTTGTAGATGGGCCAAAATTTTTCGGCCTGCTCGGGCGAGAGCGACAACCGTTGAGTAATTAGGCCAATCCTTGCCACCTTGATTTTCTCTCGGGCTTTTGCATTTTGTGGCTGGGTATCGCCAATATCCTGAGCATGAATGGGTGACCACATCCAAAAGGCGATAAGAAGATAAACGATTTTTTTCATCCCCTTAGAGCTCATTTTCCACTTCACTCTTTAATTTACTCTGGGCAGGCACTCCAAGTGGCAATTGCGATTGCACCTTGCTATTTAAGGAATCAGCGTCAGCATTGTCAAAATCAGCAATCTCTAATAATTCAAACTCAGAGATATCCGTATCGTGCAAATAGGCGATTAAATGCTCGCTCGAAACAGTGGCCAACAAATCTTCTGTTTCTCGCATTGACTTTGGAATTAAAAAGTAGGCTAAAGCCAAACCGGCAATGACTAAGGCCACCGCATAGCGGAATGCCAAGGTCCACTCTGGCTGGCCATGGGCTGACGAGCCCTTGTCAACTCTTGACTGAATTTGCATGGGCAACCTATCAAAGTACCCATTGGGTACTTCAAAGATGCTTTTTTTCGGTATGTCCGTCAGCTTTTTCATTCGTTTGTTAGGATTTAATATTAGTATAAAAGTTTAATCTTCGGACAGGAAATTTTCTATTTTCTTCACCGCATGGTGAAAGCTTGCTTTGAGTGCGCCCACACTGGTTTTGGTCACCTCCGCCATCTCTTCATAGGGCATTTCTTCAAAGTATTTCAAATTGAATACAAGGCGTTGTTTATCAGGTAGTTTAAGTATTGCCTTTTGTAGTTTTAGTTGGATGTCATCGCCATTGATGTGGGCTGCGCTGTCGAGCTTGGAAATAAGTTGTTGCCCTACATCTTCGATCGGCAAAAAGAACCTTCTTTTCCTTTTATTGAGATAGGAAAGGCACTCATTGGTAGCAATCCGATAGATCCAAGTAAAAAGCTGAGAATCTTCCCGGAAGCTGTCTATGGCCCTGTGCACTTTAATAAAGATGTCCTGCGTGAGATCGTTGGCATCGTCATGGTCGATTACCATTTTGCGCACGAGCCAATAAACCCGCTGTTGATACTTCCGCACCAGCATGTTGAAGCCGAAATTTCTTGTTTCCGGTTGACGTATTTTTAGCAGGAGTTCGCTGTCTTCCAAAAGCAGGCACGGTTTGTTTAGGCTAGCAGTTTAGGCAATGGCCTAAATGTTAAGTTCACTTCACTTTCTCTAAGCAATCCACCAGCAATTCATATTGCTCTTTGCTATGTGCAGGGAAATTGGCAAAACGCAATTGTGTTTTTTTAAATTCGCCATAGCCATCGCCCGGAAGTATGCCAAGTTGTTCAAGCTGATTTGCAAGGAAGCTTGTATGCTCGCCACAATCGGCAACGATTACAGTTTTTGATCTTGAATTTTTATTTGTTATAAAGGGAGAGAACTTCGGGTGATTTTCAAGTGCTTGATAAAGTAGTGCCGCCTTGTAATCGGTTTCTTGCCGCAGCACATTTACCCCACGCCTCAAAAAATCTTCTACTACCTTGGACAGTAAATAAATACATAGCACGTTTGGGGTTTCAGGGGTTTGGTTCTTCTTAGCGTTTTGCAAGTAGAAAGGCAGCGAATGATAGGTGCCAACTCCGCGGCCGCTTGCCAAAAGCTGCTCTGACTTCGCCAGGCAGCGTTCGTTCACCATCCAAACTCCGAGGCCCGCGGGCAACCCAAATCCTTTTTGAACAGAAAAAAATACGGAATCAACTTTTGAATATTCAAAGGAGGGGTAAGGCAACGATGAAACCGCGTCCACCACGATCAACGCATTGGGGCTGGTTGCGCTGACCTGATTGATAAAATCAACGGAGAGGGATACCCCGGTGCTGGTTTCATTATGAGTAAGTCCAATCATTTCCACATCTGATGGGACTTGAATTGGACTTTCAAAGGATTGCCCATAAGGGACACTGATTTTGGTGGAAGATTTGCCGAGCAATTTGGCGATCTCATAAAACCGGTTAGAGAAAGCCCCATTCACCAAGTGGAGTGATTTTTCGGCAACTAAGTTTTGGATGGACCGCTCCCAAATCTCAGTGGCCGAGGCAGCAAAAAAAATGTGATAGTTGGGGGGGATTCCCAACAATTCGACCAATCCCTCTTTCACCTTTTGGTAAATATTTTCAAATTCTTTAGTCCGGTGCCCCAGTGAGGGAATACCTTCGCGAAAAGCGTTCTTGATATGGTCTTCGACAGTAAAATAAAGTTGTGACGGGCCTGGGCTGAAGTGGGCAATGGGTTTCATGTGTTAATATTTATTTTTTATGATCACATGGAATGCCCAAAGCCATTATCATTCCGTTGGGTCTGCTTTGCTGATGGGCATTTCATATGGTAATAATTGTTTTTTTAGTTGCCACATGGAATGGCCGGGATTATCATAACGTTGGGTGTAGCGGATCTTAATGGCCATTTCTCGGCACAAATCTAAGGGGAAAACCGATCAAAGATTTCTGTTTAAAAAACTTTCTGCAATCTTCATGTCATTGTTTATCTTTGTGCAATAACACCCACTCGGATTTGGGACACGTTTGCTGAACCTAACAATTATAACAATTCCGGGTAAAGCTTTCAACTAAAATCAGGCCTCATGCTGGCGGCAACATCAGCACCTCGCCCTAAAAGCAGGTTAACAGTGGAAGATTGCAGCGGACGGCAGCCCAAAACTTGTCTTTTATGGGGTTCAGAAACCTCCACCAAGTCCGGTGGGTTTTATTTCTTTAGGCTTTTCAGCTTTTGCTCGGTGAGTTTTCGTTTTGTGTCCAACGGAAAATCTCCGTTCATCATCCAGTCGTAATAGGCTGGCTCTTCCTTAAAGACTTTACTCACCAACTTATTTTTATGCTTGCCAAAGTTGAAGATCACTTCTCTTTTTTCGTTCAGCACCATGCGGCCAGCCAAATCAACCAAATCATCACCTACCAAGTGGGCGAGCGTTTCCATGTTGTTTTTGATCATGCCGACTTTGCGATCGAGACCATCCGTTACTTCCCGCCCTTCATACCGTTCAATTTGTGCTATCAATACT
>JAYVMP010000241.1:0-37033 GCA_043758895.1 Bacteroidota bacterium | reverse complement strand
TGAAGAAAAAAGGATGAAAACTATTTTTCCGGCCAATGCCGACTTATATTTTAATCAAACACCGTTGGACAAACTACATTTCGTCTCCAACCTTCAGCAAAATGGATTTCGGGTAATGATGGTGGGCGATGGCCTCAACGACTCAGGCGCACTGAAACAAAGTGACGTAGGCATAGCCATAACGGACGACACTGGGGTTTTCACTCCCGCGAGCGATGCCATTTTGAAAGGCGAAGAACTCCCGCATTTAAATCAATTCATTAAGCTGAGTAAGTCTGCGATGACCATTTTAAAAATAGCCTTTGGTATTTCATTTTTCTACAACATCATCACCTTGAGCTTTGCTGTTTCAGGAAATTTATCACCGTTAGTGGCGGCTGTCCTTATGCCCCTCAGCAGCATGAGCGTAGTGGGTTTTAGCACATTGGCGGTGAACTGGGTGTCAAGAAATTGCTTCAGGGTTGACAGCCTTGAAACCAGTAGCCCCCACATTTAATTTATAAAAAAATGTCGATCATCATCCCACTCATTTTTATTTCACTGGCGATCGCACTGATTTTTCTTGGTGCTTTTATTTGGACAATGAGGAGCGGGCAATATGACGACACGTATGGGCCCTCGGTGCGGATGTTGTTTGAAGATAAAAAGAAAATCAAGCCAACGGTCAACGCTTCAAAAAATGATTCCTGAAAAAATAGTAAAAAGTCATCATGCCTTGCTGGTCAAATTCAGTAAAGGTGAACTGATTTTCAGGGAAGGCACGGAGGCACTTCATTATTTTCAAATTGAAGAAGGATCAGTTAAAATGGTTTCGCGCAGTGAAGGGGGTCAGGAATTTATCCAAGGGATTTCTATTCAAGGCGAAAGTTTTGGCGAGCCTCCCCTTCTATGTAATTTTTCTTATCCAAGCTCGGCCATCGCCTTACTGGATTCTAAAGTCTGGAAGATTAGGAAAGCGGATTTTTATAATCTAATCAAAGAGAATTTTGAAATTCACTTAAAGCTAGACCAAATTCTCTGTGAGCGCCTTCACTATAAAAACAAGGTGATTGCCTCCATGGCATTTGATAGCCCTGAGAATAGTGTAATGAGGTTAATCACTCTTCTTAAAAGCAAATCGCGGCAAGCGCACAATAGTGAAAAATTTATAGTGCCCCTCACACGTCAGCAGATGGCCGATATGATAGGTCTTCGTGTTGAAACAGTGATCCGCTCCGTGAAAAAACTGGAAGAGAATGGAAAGATATGCTTAGTAAGGCACAAGATTTTAGTGTGATGCGATTGGGATTGATATAGGTCACCTTCTGGATGTGATCGAAATCATAAACTCCTACTTGAACCGTCCCTAATTTTAGGCCAACAAAACAATCAAACTATGAACAAGACTATTGCAATTATTTTTGGATTTTTTCTGGTGGGATCCTGTGCACCCGACAAACCAAAGAATGTGGAAGAATACCCCTCGCAAGACAACACAAAGTCTGCGGTGGAAGCGGTGCTCACCGATCCTACCAAAGGAATTGGCGCTGTAAAAAATGTAACGCTCCACAGCCCCATAGAAAAAGATCGCGTTGCCCGGGGCTTGGCCATTTATGAGATGAAATGCTTAGCATGTCACAAGCTTACCGACCTGCGTTTAGTTGGGCCTGGATGGAAGGATGTAACGAAGCGGAGAAAACCGGAGTGGATTATGAATATGGTCACCAATGTTGACATTATGCTGGAGAAAGACCCGGAAGCTCAAAAGCTATTGGAGTTGTGCCTTATGCGCATGCCCAGCCAAAACATCTCGGTTGGTGATGCCCGTGACGTCCTTGAATTTATGCGGCAAAATGATGGTGAGAAATAAAGTTAACCCACACATAAAATGAAAACCAAAATTAAAATAGTCATGCCGGTAGTTTTTGCAGCATCGGCATTCCTTTTATTCAATTGCAAGCCCAAAGGCCCCCAGGCTGCGGTGGTGGGCAATGCGGCTGAAAAAGTATATGTTGCACCCGGCAAGTACGATGAGTTCTACAATTTTGTGTCGGGTGGGTTCAACGGTCAAATGTCAGTCTATGGCCTTCCCTCGGGAAGATTGATAAAGATCATTCCTGTATTTTCTCTTTTTCCGGAAAACGGCTACGGTTTTAGTGAGGAAACAAAACCCATGTTGAATACTTCGCACGGCTTTGTGCCTTGGGATGACCTGCACCACATTGCACTTTCCTTGACGAATGGCGAGCATGATGGCCGCTGGGCTTTTGCCAATGGCAATAATACTCCTCGCGTAGCACGTGTTAGTTTAAAAACTTTTAAGACCGAAGAAATTTTAGAGCTGCCAAACAGTGGAGGAAATCACTCCTCTCCTTTCATAACCGAAAACAGCGAGTACATTGTTGCGGGCACGCGTTTCAGTGTTCCCATGGGCGACAAGAAAGATGTTCCGATCAGTTCTTTCAAAGAAAATTTCAAAGGCACCATCAGTTTTATCAAAATCGATCCGCAAACCGGAAGAATGAATATCGGGTTTCAGTTGAAAACACCTGGGGTCAATTTTGATTTGTCGCGCGCTGGAAAAGGTGTATCGCACGGGTGGTTCTTCTTCTCCTGTTATAATACCGAGCAAGCCTACACGCTCCTCGAAGTGAATGCTTCTCAAAAAGACAAAGATTTTGTTATGGCTGTGAATTGGAAAAAAGCGGAAGAATACATTGCCCAAGGTATGGGTGAAAAAATAAAATCAAAATACGCGCACAATGTGGTGGACGAGAAAACGCATACGTCAACTTCTGAAATGATGACCGAGGTTTTGCAACTTGACCCTACTATTCTAAAAGACATTTGCTATTTTATCCCTTGCCCTAAATCACCGCATGGCTGTGATACCGACCCCAGTGGGGAATACATTGTAGCCTCAGGAAAATTGGCCGCTTTGATTCCTGTGTTCTCATTCACGAAAATTCAAAAAGCAATTGCTGCCAAAGACTATGAAGGTGATTTTGCAGGCATTCCGGTGATCAAATACGAATCGGCCCTTTATGGCGAAGTAAAGAAACCCGGCCTTGGGCCATTGCACACCGAGTTTGACGACAAGGGCAATGCTTACACCTCCATGTTTGTTTCCTCTGAAATTGTAAAATGGGATTTAAAAACATTGGAAGTGCTGGATAGGGTTCCCACGTATTACTCCATTGGTCACTTGTGCGTACCCGGTGGCCCAACACGTAAGCCCCATGGCAAATACGTGATCGCATACAATAAAATCACCAAAGACCGATACTTGCCCACAGGGCCAGAACTGGCGCAGTCGGCACAGCTATATGATATCTCGGGAGACAAAATGCAATTGCTCCTCGATTTTCCCACCGTTGGCGAGCCGCATTACGCAGAAGCCATTCCTGCAAGTTTAGTAATGCCCAACTCCACGAAGATTTTCAAGATAGAAGAGAATAATCACCCTTACGTGGCCAAAGGAGAAAAAGAAGCAAGGGTGATTAGAAAGGGAAATGAGGTGCATGTTTCTATGACGGCCATTCGATCGCACTTAACCCCCGATAATATTGAGGGCATTAAAATGGGAGATGTGGTGTATTTCCACGTCACCAACTTGGAACAAGATTGGGATGTGCCGCATGGATTTGCCGTGAAAGGTGACGACAATGCCGAAATCTTAATCATGCCCGGTGAAACCCAAACCTTAAAATGGATCCCGGATGAAGTGGGTGTATCCCCTTTCTATTGCACCGATTTTTGTTCTGCACTGCATCAGGAGATGCAAGGTTATGCGCGGGTTTCGCCCGTTGGCAGTAACTTGCCCATCAAGTACTCCACTGGTGTGATTGAAACCGAGACAAAGAAATAGCTCATAGTTTACTTGTTTTAATTAAGGCGCTCGGCATGAGCGCCTTTTTAAACTACCGCGATGAAACCGCTAAAAAATATTACCCGAGCAACTATCGCCCTATCAGCTTTGGCCCTGGTATCGGCCTACTTCGTTCCGCTATGGCAAATTCTCTTGTGGGCTCCACAATACCCGGAGGGTTTGGAAATGAAGATTTGGATCAATTCACTTTCGGGGCAAGTGAAAACCATCAGTGCGCTAAACCATTACATTGGAATGCGAACGATTGAGGTATCCATGTTCCCCGAATTTGGATACATGATTTATATTGTCGGGGGACTTATCGCTATTGGCCTCTTGGCAAGTATCCTCAACAAGCACATTTTACTCCTTTTATATCTTGCGGCAATTTCGGCAGCTGGGCTTGGCGCGTTGATGGATTTTTATTTATGGGGCTATGATTACGGCCATAACCTTAACCCCGAGGCCCCGATAAAGATTGAAGGAATGTCATATCAGCCGCCACTTATTGGAACAAAAGTTTTGCTGAATTTTACAGCATTTTCAGGCCCCGATATAGGTGGATGGATTTTCATTGGCGTAGCCGCTACGGCTATTGGATTTGTTTACTATGAATTAAAATTCAATAAATAAGATGAGAAAGTCCGCTTCGCTATTCGTGTCTCTCTTAGCCTTACAAATTTCAATTGCTTGCTCAACCGAACCTGAACCTTTGGTTTACGGCAAAGATTCCTGCTATTTCTGCAAGATGACCTTGATGGACAAAAAATTTGGGGCGGAGTTAGTCACCACCAAAGGCAAGGTGTATAAATTTGATGATCTCAACTGTTTTCTCAACTTCTATAATTCAGGCATTGAAGAAGACAACAATATAAAGTATAAACTGGTAATCGATTATGCCCATTCAGAAAAATTCCTTAGTGCCACTGAAGCATTTTATCTAAAGTCGTCCGCCATAAGAAGCCCAATGAACAGCGAGGTGGCCGCTTTTCAAGACAAGGCCGCCTTAGATAAGTTCAAGAAAGAATTAAAAGGAATCTACCTGGCATGGGGCGAGGTGATCACTCAGTTTAAGTAAATGAGAAGGGGACTATCAATTTTTCTTTTCCTAATTTGTTCTTCCGCTTTCTCAAAAGTTTGGATTGTTGCCCCCAACACAAAAAACAAATCCATAAAATCCACCCTGGAACTTTCAGCTCCGGGAGACACTATAAAAATAATGCCCGGTGTTTATAAAGAAGGAAATATCATTATCAGAAAATCCATTACCCTATTGGGGTCTGGCTTTCCTACATTAGATGGGGAAAATAAATTTGAGCTTTTTACCATTGTGGCTACCCGGGTTTCGATTATTGGCCTGCGGATGATCAACACGGGGGTAGCCAGTATCAACGATATTTCTGCCATCAATGCCCTTGATTGCAACCAATTATTAGTGCTGAACAATCAATTTGAAAATACTTTTTTCGGCATTCACCTGGCCAACTCTAAAAACTGCCGAATTGAAAATAACGTACTTCATTCCAACGCAGAAGCTGAGCATCAGATTGGCAACGGCATCCATGCCTGGAAATGTGAATCGATTACCATTCAAAATAATGAGATCAGTGGTCATCGCGATGGTATCTATTTTGAATTTGTCACAAATTCATTGATCAAAAAAAATTATAGCCATAGCAACATGCGCTACGGACTACACTTTATGTTTTCAAATCATGATGAATACCAGCACAACACCTTTGAAAATAATGGTGCAGGCGTTGCTGTAATGTACACCAAAGGAGTAACCATGCGCGGAAATAAGTTTCTATACAATTGGGGTGCTTCCGCTTACGGTCTTTTGTTGAAAGATATTGGCGACAGCCAAATTGAGAATAATTTATTTTCAAAAAACACAATGGCCATTTACATGGAAGGGACAAGCCGTTGTCGCTTTGAAGGAAATAGCTTTTCCGAAAACGGATGGGGTGTGAAAATCCAGGCCAATTGCGATGGAAATATCTTTTTAAAAAATAATTTTATGTCCAATACCTTTGATGTAGCCACTAATGGTTCTCTCGTTTTAAATACGGTGGATTCCAATTATTGGGACAAATATGAAGGGTACGATTTAAACAAAGATAAAATTGGCGATGTCGCCTACCACCCATTAAGTTTGTATTCTATGGTAGTAGAAAAAATGCCGTCATCCATTATGCTGTGGCATAGCTTTTTGGTGTATCTGCTGGACCGCTCCGAAAAGGTAGTGCCTTCGGTTACACCGGAAGGTTTAAAAGATATTCATCCTGCCATGCGAAGGTATGATTACAATTTCTGATCTTCATAAGCGGTTTGGCAGGCTCACCGTGCTGAAATCGATTCAGGCCGATTTCACTACTGGTAAATCCTATGCAATGATCGGCCCAAACGGATCAGGCAAAACAACGCTGATCAAATGTATTCTCGGAATGGTATTGCCTGATTCAGGCATCATTGCGGTAGGCGGAAAATCCATTGCCAATGATTGGACCTATCGAAAACAAATTGGATACATGCCTCAGATTGGCCGCTATCCGGACCAAATGAAAATCGGGCAGGTCTTTGACATGATTTGCGATTTGCGAGAGCCCAAAACAACTATCGATGACGACTTGATAAAGGAATTTAAACTCAACGACATGCGCGACAAGCGGATGCATTCTCTTTCAGGTGGCACGCGGCAAAAGGTTAGCGCATCGTTGGCATTTTTATTCCATCCTAAAATCCTCATTTTGGATGAACCTACGGCCGGCCTTGACCCTATTGCCGTTGAGGCCTTGAAAGAAAAAATAGCAACCGAAAAAAATAACAAGCGCACGTTTTTGATTACCTCACACATTATGAGCGACCTTGAAGAATTAACCTCAAATGTTGTTTACTTGGAAGAAGGGAAAGTCTTATTCAATGACACGATTGAAGCTCTTAAAGAAGAAACTTCTGAATTGAAATTAGGGCGTGCCATTGCAACCATCATGAAACGAAACCTGAGCAAAACCGAAAAGGCATGAGCAAAGTTGCCAAGTATATATTATACGATATTCTGCGCAATCGTTTTGTTTTGCTTTACACCGGTCTTCTTTTAGTCATTACGTTCGGCTTGCTAAGCCTGGACAGCGATCCTGGAAAATCAACCCTGAGTTTGCTCAATATCATTCTGCTGGTGGTTCCCCTTATCAGCATCATCTTTACGACCATTCATTTCTTTAACTCGTATGAATTCATCGAACTGCTCCTTGCCCAGCCAGTCAATCGCAAAACTATTTTTGTGGCTGACTATGTATCGGTTTCGCTCGCTCTATCATTGGCCTATTTTATTGGGGTAGGGCTGCCCTTACTTATTTTTAATTCGAGTGGAAGTACCGTCTTTCTCCTATTGGCTGGGTTACTTTTAACTTTTGTATTTGTCGCATTGGCGTTGGGTGCTTCCGTATCTACTCGCGATAAAGCCAAGGCCATCGGCATCGCACTTTTATTCTGGTTCTATTCTGCTTTAATTTACGACAGCCTGATCCTCTATATCATTTATAGTTTTAGCGACTATCCGTTAGATAAGATTACGCTTACCTTGGTTTCCCTAAATCCCATCGATCTCGCTCGGGTTGTTATTTTATTGAAGTTGGATTTATCGGCCTTGATGGGCTACACCGGATCTTTTTACAAAAGTTTTTTCGGCAGCGGGTTGGGCATTGCGTATTCGCTTCTTTTCCTGACGCTCTGGGCACTGGTGCCTTTCAGCCTCGCCATGAAAAAGTTTTCCCGAAAAGATATTTGAAGGCCTGCAGCTTTTACTGCCTCAAAGAAGAAACCGGGTTATGATTTCAATCATACCATTGGTTTTAATCTATCTCGAAATTGCTGACAAAAAAAATGAACATTGATGAAAGTCATTTTCTTATCTCGAAGGAACATTCAACTTTGAATTTCAATCAACCAGCATCAAAAACTAAATTTTTATGAAAACACAACAAACAATTTTGGCCTGCTCAATATTCGTGGGGATGGCGTTATTTTCTTGCAACAACAAGAGCAATCAGGAAGCGGCAGCTTCTGTTGAAGGCATCCCGGCAGGTGGTGGTCAATCCACCGTGAAAGATGATGTTTCCGAAAAGGATGTGGTGCGGGTAGCCGTTGGGTCACCCGATCACACCACACTCGTTACCGCACTGAAAGCAGCCGACTACGTGGACGTTCTATCCAATGCAGGGCCCTTTACTGTATTTGCTCCCACCAATGCGGCATTTGACAAACTCCCTCCTGGAACTGTAGAAGGGCTTTTGAAACCCGAAAGCAAAGATGCTCTCCGAAATATCTTAGAGTACCATGTAGCTGTGGGTGTTTATAAATTGGAGAACTTGAGAGACGGACAAAAAATAAACCAAGTCAACCTGGATGATGTTGTCATCGGAATGAAAGATGGAAAGTACACCGTAAACGGAACTAATATAGTTGCTACTGTTCCCGCATCCAACGGTATTGTATATGTAGTGGATGCCGTACTTCTACCTCCTGCAAAAAAATAGTTTCTGCGAATGAAGTGGCTTGTTCTGTTTCATGTATTGGGAGCAACAATTTGGGTGGGAGGCCACCTTATTTTATCAATTGGCTTTCTCCCAAAGGCTATGAAAGAAAAGAACGTCAAGATCATTTTAGATTTTGAAAAGGAGTTTGAGCGGGTTGGGATACCCGCATTGCTGCTTCAGACAGTTACCGGATTCTGGATGGCCCTCACGTATGTTCCTTTGAGCGATTGGTGGTCGCTGTCAACGCCTCATCATCTTTATCTTTGGATCAAAATCCTTTTGTTGGTTTGCACACTGGGCTTCGCCATTCATGCTCGTCTATTTATCGTTCCTCGATTAACGGTGGAAAAATTACCGCTGCTTGCATTTCATATTATTGTGGCCACCCTTCTTGCAGTAGGGTTTGTGGTTACAGGGCTAAGTTTCAGATTTTCATTTTATTAATGATGAATATCGCTGACGAAGTAAAGTTCAACACTTTCAAACCCACCATGGTGGCTATTGAAAAAACAGCAGCATTGAATGTATTTGCCTTAGGTTTGCTAAAAGATCAAACCTTGCCGCATCACAAAACACAAGTCCCCGCATTGCTCATCGTTCTTAGCGGTGAACTATTGTTTTGCATCAATGCAGAAAAAATGAAATTCAAAAAATTTGATACCTATCAAATCCCTCTTGATGTGGGGCACGAAGTAATTGGTTTGTGTGATAAAAATATATTTTTGATAGTGAAGGAAAATAAATAATGAGATGTTGCACGATATTTGCACACGTAGTGATATTGAAGTTTTGGTAAACAGCTTTTATGAAAAAGTCAAGCATGACAAGTTGCTTGCCCCTGTTTTTCGGAACGTGAACTGGCCCCAACATCTTCCCGTAATGTACAACTTTTGGTCATCTGCGTTGCTCGGTGATCAATCCTACCAAGGGAATCCGTTTCGAAAGCATCTCCCTCTCAAAATTGATTCCTCCCATTTTTCGCGTTGGCTCGAGTTATTTGTTCAAACGGTCGATAAGCATTTTGTTGGATTCAAAGCAGATGAAGCCAAAAGTCGCGCCCAAAGCATTGCAGGGGTTTGGCAATATAAGATGGGTTTGAAATAAGCAGCAAAAATTCCGCGCGATCTAATTGCTTTAAAACGAATACATGGGAAGTGTCATCGGACCTAAAATTTTGCAAAAATATTTTGGATGGCGCGCTTAATCTGTTTGCCCGTTTGATCTGGTCTTTCTTCATCAAGAAAACCCACTGCCCATCCACGCCACACCAGGTTGTTGGTTTTAGGATCCATGATCAAGCCCGGGCTCTTGGCTGCCAATTGATAACCCTTGCCGGTCATTTGCAGTTCAACTTCCTTCTTTATTCGCTTATCGTTTAGTTCATTGTAGTAGAGCGGATTCCCTTTCGCTTCCAGTTGCTTGCTGTCGGTCCATCCAAAAGTTTTAAAGTTTTTAATAGAGTAGTCTGGGTCAAAATCAGTAAAGACTTTCGTGGCACCAACGCAACTGAACAAATACGTCAAGGGGGTTATGCCAATACCACTAACAATGACTTTTAATTTCATCTCTATCAGTTGGTTTGCTAATAACTTATCTTGACCGCTCAAAACGGCCTGTTCTCTTGCCCACTTTTATCCTGAATACAACCGGTTTGGAAAAAGCTCCCGGTGGGTGTGGTTCTGGTTGGCGCAGCGTTGACTGTATCGTTTCGCTGGTAATCAATGGCTTCATCCGGTTGGTAAATATCTTCAATCCATTGCTGTGGGCTTCTTCCTCTACCAGCTCTTCATACATGCCCCAGAGTATCACGCTTTTCCAATTGGTCATGTCAGTCATTTCATCTACCTCAAAACATACCTGTGGGTTGCTGCGCATCATTTTTATTTTCATGCCTTCTTGCGAATGGCCGTAGATATAAGCACCATCATACGCATAAGTAATCGGCACCACCAACATATTGTTGGCATCGCAACAACCGATTCGGCCAATGACTTGCTTTTGCAGCAAAGATTCAATTTCCCTTGGGGTAAGTTCACCTAACATAACGCATGTATTTTGAATCGAAACTAAAGAGCATCTCTAAAAACCTGCCTTTGACTATCTCATCCGCCCTTCTACCAATAAACTCGTGCAGAAAAACCTCTCCCTCGTTCCCTCTCCACGGGAGCTCCACAGGAAAGGGATGACTGTATTTGTTGAATTGGCTATCGTTCATGCTGTACTTTTTAAATTATATTTATTCTGGCCTCCAAAGAGAAGGCACAAGGTGCTTTTAGAGATACCCTAAGAGTAGTGTATTGTTGAGACAAAAATAATCAAACTGCCCTTATTGGATAATGACTGAGGTCTCTTTGTTTCCATGACAATGGTCATCGAATAAGCCTGCATGCTATTTGGCAATCCAAACCTGACATCAATCAGTTTTTGGGTGAGTTTCTTCAGTGGCAAGTGGAGTCCACTTACTGCTGACTGCCTACTTTTTTTTGATCAGAATAAAATTAACTATACGCTATCTCAAAAATAAAAAAAACATCTTTGGGAGGGAAGAACTACCGAAGCAATCCCCTATTGAATCTCCGAATTGGGGATTGCTTCACTTCGTGACGATGCTATTTTTTGAGATGGGTTCTCCTCAGTAGTAGGATACAGCCCTCATCCTTGTTCCCAAATTTTGGGTACGCTACTCTTGGTACAACCGTCCTGACAAAAATCATCTTTTGATCTGCCTTTTGTCATCATGAACTCTATGGTGCGACTCTACTTTTAGGTCGCTAACGTAAACCAGATCAACATGGAATTAGAAAGAATCCACTACGACAACAAAATTGTTAAATTCTTCATTTTTGCCACGGTCACATTTGGCCTCGTGGGGATGACGGTAGGCTTGCTTGCCGCCATCCAACTTTTCTATCCTCTTTTCAATTTCGATTTGCAATACACCAGCTTCGGGCGTATCAGACCATTGCACACCAATGCAATCATTTTTGCTTTTGTCGGCAATGCTATGTTTGCCGGAGTATATTATTCAATGCAGCGATTGCTCAAGACTCGCATGTTCAGCGACACGCTCAGTTGGGTTCATTTTTGGGGATGGCAGTCGATCATTTTGTCGGCAGCCATTACACTACCATTAGGTTTCACTACGTCCAAAGAATATGCGGAGTTAGAGTGGCCGATTGATATTGCCATTGCCGTTGTTTGGGTCATATTTGGCTGGAACATGATTGGTACCATTTTGCGCAGGCGCGAGAAACACATGTATGTGGCCATCTGGTTTTACATCGCTACGTTTGTTACGGTTGCCGTTTTGCATATTGTCAACTCGTTTGAAATGCCCGTGAGCTTGTTCAAAAGTTATTCATGGTACGCGGGGGTGCAAGATGCGCTGGTGCAATGGTGGTACGGCCATAACGCGGTTGCCTTTTTCCTCACTACGCCCTACTTGGGGATGATGTATTATTTCCTTCCGAAGGCGGCCAACCGGCCTGTGTACTCGTATCGTTTGTCGATCATTCACTTTTGGTCATTGATTTTCATTTACATCTGGGCAGGGCCACACCATCTACTTTATACGGCATTGCCCGATTGGGCGCAATCTCTTGGTGTGGTTTTTTCCATTATGCTGATCGCACCAAGTTGGGGCGGTATGCTTAACGGGCTTCTCACTTTACGAGGTGCGTGGGACAAAGTGAGCGAAGAACCGGTTTTAAAATTCTTTGTCGTAGCCGTTACTGCTTATGGTATGGCTACCCTAGAAGGCCCTCTCCTGGCACTAAAAAATGTAAATGCTATCGCCCACTTCACCGACTGGATCATTGCACATGTACACGTAGGCGGCTTGGGTTGGAATGGGTTCATGATTTTTGGAATGCTGTATTGGGTAGTGCCACGCATGTGGAACACAAAAATTTATTCTACCAAATTAGCCAATCTTCACTTTTGGTTGGGAACACTGGGCATCATCTTCTATGCCTTGCCAATGTACACGGCCGGGGTCGTACAAAGTTTGATGTGGAAAGAATTTAACTCCGATGGATTTCTCACGTATCAAAATTTTTTGGAGACCACTACAAAAATAATTCCGCTGTACATGCTGCGGGCCGTAGGCGGTGCTTTGTATTTGTCGGGCGTCATCATCATGACCTATAATTTGATTAAGACCGCCTATGCGGGGAAGTTTATCGCCAACGAAGAAGCCGATGTAGCACCCATGGTAAAAGCCGCCAACACAGATGGCTACTGGCACCACGTGCTTGAAAGCAAACCGATATTGTTCACTTCACTTGCCTTGGTTGCAATTTTAATTGGAGGAGCAATTGAAATGGTTCCTACTTTCTTAATCAAATCAAATATTCCTACGATCGCCTCGGTGAAACCCTATACGCCATTAGAGATTCATGGCCGAGACATATACATACGCGAAGGGTGCGTGGGTTGTCACAGTCAGATGGTTCGGCCTTTTCGCAGTGAAGTGCAACGATACGATCCAAAAAACGGAGAATACTCTAAAGCGGGAGAATATGTTTATGATCATCCCTTCTTGTGGGGGTCAAAACGTACGGGGCCTGACTTGCACCGGGTGGGCAGAAAATATGCCGACAGTTGGCACTATCGCCACATGCTGGCGCCCTCAGAAGTGTCCAACGGGTCAATCATGCCGTCTTACCCCTGGTTATTTGAACAAACCATTGACCGATCAACTACCGTCCCTAAAATTAATGCCTTGCGAAAAATTGGGGTACCCTATGAAGCGGGCTATGAATACCGGGCTAATGAAGACTTAGATGCCCAAGCAGCAAAGATTGCTGAAGGCTTAAAAATGGAGGGTTATGAAGTGCTGCCTGAAACAGAAATCGTGGCGCTCATCGCTTACCTGCAACGGCTGGGGTCAGACATCAAAGCAGAGAAAACGATTGAAGTTAACAAGTAACAAATTTGCATGGCGCTAAAGCAAAGGCAGTCTCCAGTAAGAATACAACTATCTGTAATAAATAAACAAACGAACTATGTACAAAGAAATCTTACAAAGCATCGACAACATTCAGGTATGGCCTGTGGTTTCGTTTGTCATTTTCTTCCTGTTTTTTCTCATTCTGCTGGGGTGGGCAATTACGGTTGACAAAATTTTCATTCGCCACATGAGCGAGATGCCATTAGACGATGGAACTAATCCGCTTAAAAATACAAACCCTTCAATTTCATGAAACGTCTATTCCTTTTCCTCACCATTTTGTCCGTTTCATTCACAGGCCAGGCTCAAGAGCCTGCTACCGCTTCGGTGTGGGATGATCCCCTGACTAAATTCTATTTAGTTGTCAGTTTCATTTTCGTTGTTTGCCTCCTGGTTTTGTTGACCTTGGTGTATTTACTCAAAGTGATTACTCTTCTCGCTGAGAATGCGGCCAGAGAAAAAGCTGAAAAATCAGGTGCGGTCTATCGGCCGAGGCCTTCTCCATTCAAGGCCTTATGGGATAATATTAATGGATTTGTTCCCAAAGAAAAAGAAGCTGCGCTCGTCATGAATCACAATTATGATGGGATTACAGAACTGGACAATCATCTTCCACCGTGGTGGAAATGGTTATTTTATGCAACCATCATTTGGGCTGTAGTTTATTTCTTTGCTTATCACGTATTCAATTCATTTCCACTTTCAATTGGCGAGTACGATAGTGAGGTAGCCTATGCCAATGAGCTAACTCAAAAACAAAAAACGACCAATCCCGGTCCAAAGATTGATGAAGCTACTGTGGAAGCCACTGCCGATGCCACGATGTTGGCTAATGGCAAATCCACCTTCCTCAATACCTGCTCATCCTGCCATCGCAAAGATGGTGGTGGTGATATTGGCCCTAACCTGACCGATAAATATTGGAAGCATGGAGGAAACATCAAAAACATTTTCAAAGTAGTAATGGACGGTGTACCCGGCACAAACATGGTGGCTTGGGGCAGTGCGATGAGCCCGGAGGCGATTCGCAATGTGGCGAGCTACGTGCTTACCCTTCAAGGGTCAAATCCTGTTAATCCAAAAAAACCGGAGGGAGATTTATATAAACCAGAACGTAAATCAGTCAAGACTGATGCTGTAAAAAAACAATCTTCCATTTAAACAGTGCAGACAAACCGAAGAAGCGAAATGAAAGAGGATGTTGATTCTCCGCACGATGCACTTTACCATTACGATGAAGAGTTTCGCAATACCATTGCAACGGTAGATGCCCAAGGAAAACGGATATGGATCTATCCGAAAAAGCCATCGGGTATTTATCACCGATGGCGCCTTGCAGTAACTGTACTACTTCTCGCTTCGTTCTTTAGCGGACCATTCATTCAACTCAATGGCCACCCTTTATTACTTCTCAATTTTTTGGACCGGAGGTTCATTCTGTTCGGACAGGTATTTTGGCCACAGGACTTTTTCCTGCTGGCGATAACCGCCATTACTTTTTTTGTTTTTATTATTTTGTTCACTGTTGCATTCGGAAGAGTCTGGTGCGGGTGGGCTTGCCCGCAAACCCTTTTCATGGAAATGGTGTTTCGCAAAATCGAATACTGGATTGAAGGGGATGCTAACCATCAGCGAAAATTAAAGGCCTCCCCCATGACTTTCAATAGAGTTGCTAAAAATATTCTTAAGCACCTTCTGTTCACCATCATCTCGGTCTTAGTTTCACAAACTGTCCTGGCATACATTGTTGGCTTCCATGAGGCCAGAGAAATGATGAGCGGTTCCCCCTCCAATCACCTCTCGGCATTTATTGGGCTGACGGTATTCACCGTAATTTTTTATGGCGTTTATGCACGCTTTCGCGAGCAAGCCTGTACGGTGGTTTGTCCGTATGGAAGATTACAGGGCGTGTTGCTTGTAAAAGATTCAATTCTGGTTGCTTACGATTGGCTTCGAGGTGAGCCGCGAACCAAATTAAAAAAATCACAATTACTTTCGGAAGAAAAAAAGGGGGATTGCATTGATTGCAAATTGTGTGTTCACGTGTGTCCTACCGGGATCGACATTCGCAACGGCACACAACTTGAATGCGTCAATTGCACCGCCTGCATTGATGCGTGCGATGAAGTGATGCTGAAAATCAACAAACCAAGGGGGTTGATCCGTTACTCCTCGTACAATGCGATTAATGAGGGCAAGACAAAATTGTTCAACTTTCGCGTGGCAGGGTATTCCATGGTGTTGATCGCTTTGTTAAGTTTATTAATCTATTTCATTTCTACGCGCCAGGATATTGAAATGACGGTGCTGAAAGCACCCGGCACGTTATATTCCAGGACAGACGATGGGCAAATCACCAACCTCTACAACATCGAGTTCATCAATAAAACATTTAACGATGTTTCATTAGAATTAAAAATCGAATCTCCATCAGGTGCTACCTTCATCCGTGTGGGCGGCCCCAACATCATCGTACCCAAAGAAGGGCTATTGAAAGGGCTCTACCTGATAAAGCTGCCTCTTGAATTGGTCTCCTCTACCAAAACGATCTTGCAGTTGGGTGTTTATGAAAAAAAGAAAAAGCTATTTTCCAATACAATCAAATTTATAGGGCCTCTAAAAAAATAATTATGAATTTCGGAAAATGGATTGTGGTTGCTTTCGTTTCATTTGCGGCTTACATCGGGGGCCTCGTTGTTATTTGCATAAAACAAGATGTGGCCCTCGTTTCCAAAAATTACTACCGCGATGAATTGCAATACCAGCAAAAACTAGACCACATCAACAATGCGAAGCACTTGGATCAACTTCCCTCCATTGTTGTTAAAAATGGTCACATAAAAATTTCCTTTCCTGAAAATCAATTCATCCAAAAAGGAAAGCTGAAGATTGAGCGCCCGTCCAACGAAACCCTGGACCGCCATTATTCATTAGTGCCTTCGCATGCAATCCAAGAGTTTAGTTTAGGAAAATGGATGCCTGGTCTGTATCGCGCATCACTAACGTGGACGATGGATGGCAAGGAATTCCATTTCGAAAAGCAAATGGTGTTATAATGTTTTACACGGCCATCATCATGGGTTTAGCCGGCAGCCTTCACTGCGCTGGGATGTGCAGTCCACTGGCCATAGCCATGGCCCGGAACAAACCATTCTTGCGATCAGCCCTGCTGTATAACAGCGGGAGGATTCTCTTATACTCGCTGTTGGGCACTTTTTCAGCTGCCGTTGGCTCCTTCTCTCACCTCTTCGCTTATCAACAAGTCATCTCCATCGGATTAGGCAGCTTATTTCTGCTGGGAGCAATGAAAATGACTACCTCACGAGTTCCTTACATGGACAGAATGGTCACCGCATTTACCTCCAATCTAAAAAAGATAGCAGGCCTTATTATAAATCAAAAATGGATGCCAACGACATTTGCACTTGGCCTGTTGAACGGCATGCTGCCCTGTGGCCTCACTTATTTCGCGCTATCGACATGTTTGATTTTGCCAAGTGCATCCGATGGCTTTTTGTTCATGCTCCTTTTTGGGCTAGGGACTTGGCCGGTAATGTTCGGTGTAGCCAAGCTACTGGATATAACCTCTTTTAAGAATAAATTTTCTTGGTCGCTCCTGTCAAGATTGGCAATGGCCGGGATTGGTTTTACCCTGCTGATCAGGGGGTGGTGGATTCACCCTCACCGTATCGATCTTTTTACAAAACCCCAAGAACAAGTTAGCGTCTGTAAATAATTGGCGTTCTTTCAATGCGAAATCTTCATTCTTTTGGCGGCCTTGTGGTGTGGCAACTCATCCGGTATTTTTTTCTTTCCCTCCTTCTCCCGGTTCTTTTGCTCTAAGCGGATATTGTAACGGATTACTTGCCAATATTCAGCGCCATAGCCAACAAAAATTTCGCCACCTGATGGTATGTCGCGGATGGCCTCAACAAAACACTGTCTTTTTACAGTGACGTATTCAGAATTATTTTTTATCCCATCGACACGAGTGATTCCCTTGGCATCGTTGGCATATTGTGCTATTGATTTTTTTGATTTCCAGGCATCGATGCAATACTTGGCGGTGAAGTAAAACACGTATCCATTGCGGTCATCCGCCATCTTCTCCACTTCCTTCCAGGTAAGGACTTCTCCCTTGTATTCGATGATGCGCGCTCCTTTTGGAATAAATACTTTAGTGAACAAACCTTTGCCTGCACCGGGCAAAGTAGATTTTTTTACAAAAAGTTCTTTTTCGAGTAAAGCCATGAGATTTTCTTAATACTGCTGCAATAGTGAAACAATAGATAGGACAGAACAGCGTGGACTGAACCCTTCGACCTCCACACATGATAAAACAAAAAGAAAAGCATCCTGGCGAAACCGGGATGCTTCGAATTTTAATAACAGCACCAACTATACCTTGATCTCTACATCCACCCCACTGGGGAGCTCAAGTTTCATTAAGGCGTCAACCGTTTTGGGGCTGCCGGAATAAATATCGACTAATCGCTTGTAGGTGCAAAGTTGGAATTGCTCGCGCGACTTTTTGTTCACGTGAGGTGAACGCAACACGGTGAATTTTTCCTTTTCAGTAGGCAACGGAATCGGGCCGCTTACTACTGCACCGGTGGCTTTCACCGCACGCACGATCTTCTCAGAGGATTTATCCACGAGATTGTGATCGTACGATTTCAATTTAATCCTGATTTTTTGGTTCATCTTTTTTTGATTTTACTCCCCGCCTGGGAATGTTTGTTTTTATCCTTGTCAATCTTAAAATCGTGATCCTATTTTGCTACTGCTGCGCCCTTTACTTCTTCAATTACTTTTTCAGCCAGGTTACGTGGCACTGGTGCATAATGAGCAAACGTAAGCGATGCCGATGCACGACCGGAGGTGATCGTACGCAGGTCAGTTACATAACCAAACAATTCCGAAAGGGGAACGTCTGCTTTAATTACCTGAGCACCACCGCGGGTATCCATGCCCTTCATCACACCACGTCTGCGGTTAAGATCGCCTGTAACCGAACCGGTGTATTCATCGGGTGAAATTACTTCCACGGCCATGATCGGTTCCAACAACTGAGGAGCACATTTGCGGGCCGCTTCTCTGAAGCCAATGCGAGCCGCTAATTCAAAGGACAACGAATCCGAGTCAACATCATGGTATGATCCATGATACAAACGCACTTTCATTGAATCGATTGGATATCCGGCCAACGGGCCATTGCCCATGGACTGTTCAAAACCTTTTTGTATAGCAGGAATAAATTCGCGAGGAATAACACCGCCTACGATGTCATTCTCAAATTCAAGTCCTGGCTTGTCCTCAGGGCCCAGTTCGCGCGGCCCGATTTCAAACACGATGTCCGCAAACTTACCCCGGCCACCCGTCTGCTTCTTATAAACTTCTTTATGCTCTACTGATTTGGTCAATGCTTCTTTGTAAGCCACCTGAGGAGCACCTTGATTGATTTCCACTTTGAATTCGCGTTTCAAGCGGTCAATAATAATTTCCAAGTGCAACTCGCCCATCCCACGAAGGATAACTTGACCGGTTTCGTGATCGGTATTCACGCGAAGCGTTGGATCTTCCTCCACTAATTTAGAGATGGCCATTCCTAGCTTATCGGCATCGGCTTGTTTTTTAGGTTCGATGGCATAGCCAATCACAGGCTCAGGGAATACCATTGACTCCAATACCACTTTGCGTTTTTCATCACACAGCGTATCTCCTGTTTTGATATCTTTAAACCCAACCACCGCTCCGATATCACCTACCGGCAGCCTATCAATTTGGTTTTGTTTGTTGGCGTGCATTTGAAACACACGCGAAATCCTCTCCTTCGATTCAGTACGTGTGTTGTAAACATAAGAACCAGATTCAAGCACCCCCGAATAAGCTCGGATAAAACACAAGCGACCCACAAAAGGATCAGTTGCGATTTTGAAAGCCAATGCTACAAAAGGTTCTTTCTCATCGGGCTTGATGATAACGGGCAAATCAGTATCTGGATCTATCCCAACGATTTCGTCTTTGTCCAAGGGCGATGGCAATAACTCCATCACATAATCCAACATGGTTTGTACCCCCTTGTTCTTAAATGACGAGCCGCACACCATCGGCACAATCTTCATATCGATTGTTGCTTTGCGAAGTGCTGTTAAAATTTCAGCCTCAGTAATAGAGCTAGGGTCATCGAAGAATTTTTCGATTAGGGTTTCATCGTATTCGGCAACGGCTTCCAATAATTTTTCGCGGTATTCTTTGGCTTCTTCAACCATGTCTGCAGGAACCGGAACTTCCTGGAACGTCATGCCCTTGTCGGACTCGTTCCAAATAATGCCTCTGTTGTTCACCAAATCAACAACCCCTTTGAATTGGTCTTCCGAGCCAATGGGCAGTTGAAGGGCTACAGCCTTGCTGCCTAATTTCTCTTTTACTTGTTTGCAAACACCAAGAAAATCTGCACCCGAGCGATCCATTTTATTAACGAAACCGATCCGGGCAACTTTATAATTATCAGCCAAGCGCCAGTTGGTTTCAGATTGAGGCTCAACACCATCCACCGCGCTAAACAGGAAAACAAGGCCATCCAACACACGCAATGACCGATTCACTTCAACAGTGAAATCAACGTGACCTGGGGTATCTATAATGTTTACGTGATAATCGTTCTTTCTGTATTTCCAATAAACCGTTGTCGCTGCGGAGGTAATCGTGATTCCACGTTCCTGCTCCTGCGCCATCCAGTCCATGGTAGCGGCACCATCGTGTACTTCTCCGATTTTGTGGTTGACACCAGCATAATAAAGAATGCGCTCGGTAGTTGTCGTTTTTCCTGCGTCAATGTGAGCAGCGATACCGATGTTCCTCGTGTATTTTAAATCCCTTGCCATTTTTTCTATTCTATAGTAAAGAGTCCTTAGTACCGCCTCAAATTATTTTTTACTTTGAAATTCTTGCACTTTCATCTCAGTGCTCGAGACTACTAACTCAAGACAAATTTTAAAATCTGAAATGAGAGAATGCTTTGTTCGCTTCGGCCATGCGGTGCGTATCATCTTTCTTTTTGATCGCTGCGCCTTCGCCTTTGGAAGCCGCTAAGATTTCCGCAGCCAATTTGTCCATCATGGTCTTTTCGCCACGAGCCCGGGCATAGTCGATCAACCATTTGATGCTCAAGTTGATTTTGCGTTCTGGGCGGATCTCCACAGGCACCTGAAATGTAGCACCACCTACCCTGCGGCTCTTCACCTCAACGGCAGGCATCACATTGTTCATGGCACGCTTCCATACTTCAAGACCCGCCTCACCAGCAGCCTTTTTTTCTACTTGCGCAATAGCATCATAAAATATTGTATAAGCAGTACTTTTCTTTCCCTGCTCCATCATATAGTTCACGAACTTGGTGACCAAGGTATCCTTAAACTTAGGGTCTGGTAAAAGGTATCTCTTTTTAGGTTTTGCTTTTCTCATGATCAGTTCTTTTTATTTTTTTCCTTTGGCTGCGGGTGCACTTTTAGCCGCGGCAGCACCAGCTTTCGGACGTTTTGCTCCGTACTTAGATCGCGACTGAAGTCTGCCCGTAACTCCGGCAGTATCCAGAGCACCACGAATGATGTGGTAACGAACACCGGGCAAATCCTTAACACGGCCTCCGCGGATAAGCACGATCGAGTGCTCTTGCAAGTTGTGACCTTCGCCAGGGATATAAGCGTTCACCTCTCGTCCGTTGGTCAAGCGCACACGGGCTACTTTGCGCATGGCAGAATTAGGTTTTTTGGGTGTGGTCGTGTACACACGGGTACACACGCCCCTTCGCTGGGGGGATGAATCGAGGGCCGGGGACTTTGACTTAAAGGTCAATTTCGTCCTTCCTTTCCTCACAAGTTGCTGAATGGTAGGCATTTATAGTTTATTTTATACCCTTCAAAAATTAAGGACTGCAAAGGTATTCAAATAAAGGAAGGATGCAATAGTGAGGCGGAGGGATTTTTTTTGATGGTTAGACCCTATGGCAGTCTGCTTTTTTATTGAGCTTATAAACACTTAACCTGTCCCTCGGGGTAAACCTCCAAAAAAAATCACAACTTGCATAGCGCAACCAAAACACAACTTCCATGCAATCAATCCTAAAAGGCCTTATACTAAGTATGCTCATGCTGGCTGCCTGCGGAAAATCAAGCCGTCAGGAACCCAACGAGGATACGAAGACAACCGATAACCCCAACCAAGCTTTGTACGATCAGGTGATGGACGTGCATAACGAAGTGATGCCCAAAAGCGACCAACTTTATCAACTGAAAAAAGAGCTTCAAGACAAAATCGCCCAAACCCCAGCTCTCCCTGAATACCAAAAGAAACAACTCCATCAAATTATCTCAGAGCTTGACTCGGCCGACCGGTCAATGATGGACTGGATGCACAAGTTCAGGCCACTCCCCGATTCAGTCAACCAAGAATCAGCCCGCGAATACCTTGAAAACGAAATGGAAAAGATCAAAAAAGTGCGCGACCTGATCAACGGCTCGTTGCAAAAGGCCAAAGAAGAAATGGAAAAAAAATAATTTTGAATTCTGATTTTTTCATGGTCAAAATCCTTTCTGCCAAACAGATCCAGGCGCTCGATCAATTTACTATCGAGCATGAGCCGATTGCTTCGATTGACCTGATGGAGCGCGCCTGTCTTGCTTTTACTGATTGGTTTGTCCAGCATTTCCGGACAGAAAAAAAAATTGGGATTGTCTGCGGGCCTGGAAACAATGGAGGCGATGGGCTGGGCATCGCTCGGATTTTGAACGGACTTGGCTATACGTTAAAAGTATGGATCGTGCGGGAAGGCCGGAAAGAAACCGAAAACTTCAAAAAAAATTTAGAAAGGATCCGCGGCAAAATCAGTTTGTACGAAATAGCAAAAGAATCCGACCAAGGATTATTCAAGGGTTGTGACCTTTTGATTGACGGCCTGTTCGGTACGGGGCTTTCGCGACCGTTGGAAGGAATTTTCGCTCAGGTGGTTTCATGTATCAATCAATTTGCAGGTGTCCGCATTGCCGTGGATATGCCTTCTGGTTTATTTGCCGACTCCCCTTCCCATGGTCCAGTCGTTCAAGCCCACCATACCGTATCTTTTCAGTTGCCCAAGCTCGCCTTTCTGTTTCCCGAAAATAATAAATGGGTTGGCGAGTGGCACTTGGTTGATATTAGGTCAAACCCCAGATTTATTAACACCGTTGCAGCACAGTATTTTTTGATGGATCAAAAATCCATCAAAAAAATGCTGAGGCCGCGTTCTCGTTTCTCGCACAAGGGAAACTACGGCCACGCCCTGCTCATTGCAGGCTCACATGGAAAGATGGGCGCTTGTGTGCTTGCAGCAAAGGCCGCACTACGCGCAGGCGTAGGCCTGCTCACTGTTCATGTTCCCACTTCGGGTTATTCGATCATTCAAACTTCCGTGCCTGAAGCGATGGCCACCATAGATGCATCCGGAAATTATTTCTCCACCCCACCAGAAAGTTTGGATTATTCGGCCATCGGGATTGGTCCAGGATTGGGGGTTGATTCGGAAACCGTGAAAGCTTTTGCCAAAGTTTTGAGGCAATTCAAAAAACCGATGGTGATCGATGCGGATGGATTGAATATACTGTCTGCAAACCAAGAGCTTTTTCAACTCCTTCCGTCCGGAAGCATCCTCACTCCTCATCCGAAAGAATTTGAGCGAATGGCCGGCCATTGGAAAAATGATTTTGAGCGGCTTGAACTGCTTCGTAAATTTTCTGCGCAACTCAAATGTGTTGTCGTGCTAAAAGGAGCCTTCACCTCGATAGCATCTCCAGATGAGACTGTCCATTTTAATTCCACGGGCAACCCTGGCATGGCCACGGGCGGAAGTGGGGATGCACTCACCGGGGTTTTGACCGGCCTGCTCGCCCAAGGCTACCCCTCGCAAGTTACTGCCATTCTCGGAGTATATCTCCATGGCTTGGCTGGCGACCTGGCCGCCAGCCATGGGAGCATGGAATCCCTCATGGCAAGCGACCTAATCAACTCAATTCCAGCAGCTTTCAATAAATTGAACCGCGCGTAACGTTAAATTTTATATTAAATTGCAACGTATTTAAACTTTTGGCTTACGTTCTGCATCCAAGAGTCAATTAATAACGTAAACGGAGTAAGAAAACCTGATGAAAGCTGTTTTACTCTTCCTGATAGTCCTGATCGCTGGCCAACTTTGCTATGGCCAAGGGCATGACGACAGCTTTCGGGTAGGTGATCCTTCAAAATCCGTTCAAGTCTATCCCAATCCTGTAGTTGATTATTTGACTGTTAAATTTGAGTCACCCGTTGCCAAGACTTCCCGTTTGGAAATTCATACCATCATCGGGAATAGCCTTGAATTGGAACAAGACCTGATTGATGAGTTCGAAATCCGCGTGAAGGTTAAAGACCTGCCAACAGGCTATTACATCATTGCCGTTTACGATATTCAAAATAATTCGCGAGGTATTTACAAGTTTTTAAAGAAATAATTTTTTTTTGGCGGCCTGGCTCGTCCAAAACGCGAGCCACCGGGCTGTCGGCACTCGCCATCCACCCACACCCCACTGCGGGCTCAAACAAACTGCCTCCATCCCTTGCCGAAACGCGATCGGCCAAATTTTTTGGTCATTTACCTGAGCTGCTGTTCAATTCCTTTTACCAACGCATCAAATTTCTCATGTGCATTGTTGCAAAGAATGATCACGGTTTTGTCGCGGTCAATGTAGCGGATGATCTCCGTTTTGTAGCCTGGGTTATCGCCTGTATGAAAAACAATTTTGCCAAGGGTTGAATCCCTTCGCAGCATCCATCCCAAACCATAATTTGAAAACGAACCATCATTAAGCTTGGCGGGAGAAAACATTTCGTCTAACGTTTCCTTGCGCAGCAGTTTTTCAGCATACAAAGCCTGATCCCACTTCAACAAATCCGAAGCAGTGGAACTGATACGGCCAGGACCTTTTCGCGCGCCCAACCAGATGGTATAGTTTGAAAAGGGTAAAGAATCTGCTCGAACATATTTTTTTTTCTCCGGCACAAAAATATATCCCATTGCAAAATTGCGAATGGAATCCTTTTCCCATTTCGTCCGAATGTTGGTGGCTCCCATTTCCAATGGGTTGAAAATCCGCTCGCGGCAGAACGCAACAAAATCCTTTCCCGAAACTTTTTCCACGATACTACCAAGAAGCACATACCCGGTGTTGCTGTATTCATATTTTTCTCCGGGCGCAAACAACGAGGCAGGATGGAATTTTACTAAATACGCGATAATATCTTCGTTCCTAGCTACTTTCGTTTTGTCCCACTTTTCGTCCATCAATTTTTGGTAGTCGGGCAAACCGGAAGTGTGGTTGAGCAGTTGGCGAACCGTTATCTTTTGATAGGGAAGTCCGGGCAGGTATTTCTCGACCCCATCATCGTAATTTAATTTTCCATCGGCTTTCAACATCGCCATCAGCGAGGCTGTAAATTGCTTTGACACCGAGGCCAATTCAAAAATAGAGGTAGTGTCCATCGCTATCTTCATTTCCACATTAGCAAAACCAAAAGCTTTATGATAAACCGGCTTCCCTTTCTCAGCAATTAATACCACTCCGCTAAAATCAGGAGCAGCGGCAAAAACAGAATCCGCCTTTTCTGGAAAAGATTTGACTCCAATCCTTTTTTCTGTTCGGCCACAGCCAACAAGAAAAATTACTATTGCTATATAAGTTATTGCTGCTTTCATTTACTTTTGAATTCGACAGCATTAAAATAACCCAAATACTTCTAATTGCAAGACACTTCCATAATATTTAATTATTTCAACACGCTCACAGAAAAGCAACGCGATCAATTTACAAAGTTGGGCGCATTGTACCAGCATTGGAACGAAAAGATCAACGTGATTTCGAGAAAGGATATTGAAAATATTTATATCAACCATGTTCTCCATTCGCTCGGAATCGCCAAAGTGATAACGTTTAGCAGTGGCGCGCACGTAATGGACGTGGGCACGGGTGGTGGGTTTCCGGGCATTCCACTGGCGATCCTATTTCCCGAAACGGAATTTTACCTTGTTGATTCCATCGGGAAAAAAATCACCGTAGTGAACGAAGTGGCTCAAGCGTTAGGGTTAAAAAATGTTGCTGCCGAACAAATCCGTGCCGAGCAGGTGAAAAATAAATATGATTTTGTGGTGAGCCGCGCGGTAACGAGGATGAAAGAATTTTACGGTTGGGTTGACAAGCGAATTAAAAATGAGTCTCGGCACACGTTGGACAACGGCATCCTTTATTTGAAAGGCGGAGACCTGAATGAAGAATTAAATGAATTGAAAAAACCTTACAGCCTTTACAACCTTTCTGATTCTTTTAAGGAAGGTTATTTCGACACCAAGAAATTGGTTTATATGCCAATCCATTAAATCAACCCTCAATGATTACCGGAGGTATTTTAAAATTTTCAATCGGACTCATTGGGTTGTCTCTTACACTTCTGATTCTCACCTGGGGCCTTATCAAAAAAGACAATGCAAAAATAAAAAGGGCAGTGATGATTTTCGCTTTCACCTGGATTTTACTCTTGTTAATCGGGGTGATTGAATTTTTGAGTGTAGCCTAACCATTTTCGCCCAAATAAATACCCCCGAATGTTGCGGCAAGGCACAACACCAGACTCAATACGATATAAATAACGGTGGAAAGGTGGAACCCATTTTGAATTAAGGTTAGCGTTTCTGCACTAAACGTAGAAAACGTACTGAAGCCACCGCAAAAACCGACCGTCCAAAACAGGCGCGCAGCCGGAGAAATCAATTGGCGATGGTCAGCAATGCCCACCACATAGCCCAGCACCAGACAGGCAATAATATTCACGGACAACGTGCCAAAGGGAAAGTTGTAGTTGTGCCACGTGTTGACCAATCGGCTCAACAAAAAGCGCACCGTGCTGCCGATGCCGCCACCCACAAACACCAAAAAAAAATCTTGCATGTTACGCATAGCTTTCAACTGTTTTGAAGGATTATATTTTTCATGATCTCCATCGTTCTCGCTTTTAATTCAACCGTTTCAGTTAACCCCTCCGTTGAAATTTCCGGGCCAACAATAATTTTAATCAACCCTGGCTTGAGGTTGATTGTGCCGGGCGGCATCAACCTGCCCGCTCCAATTACTACCATGGGCAACAGGGGCTTCTGCGTATCAATGGCCAGCCGAAAGGCTCCATCTTTAAAGGGTTGCAAAATTTCTTTGCTCCTGTTTTGTGTGCCTTCGGCAAAAAGTAAAATCGAAATTCCCCCGGCCAAAATTTCTTTTAACTTGTCGAGGCTCTTTTTTCTGCTTTCTCCTCTGGAGCGGTCCACGATTACAGTTGCACCTCTTGCAATTAGCCCGAAGACAGGAATTTTTAAGAGCTCCCTTTTTGCCAACGGTCTGAATTCGCCCGGAATCAATAACCGCAGGCCAGGCAAATCAAGAAATGAAGTATGGTTAGAGACAAAAATATAGGATTGACCCTTGCGGAAATTTTCACGCCCATGAAACTCATAGCGGATGAACGTAAGCAAACTAAAAATCCAAGACCATATCCAAAGAAAGCTGTAGCCAATCCAACTAAACCTTTTCCCAAATAAAAAAGGAAAAGTGAGGCCAGGCAAAAACAGCAACATGAAAACCGTGAACACGAGGAACACCCATAAAATATAGAGTGCGTGAAAGAAAGTATAGATTGGTTTCAAGCGGAATTAAAAACGCAATATCAGAAAGTTTTCTTCATCTTAATCCAGGGGCCATTGAAAATCAACTCTAAATCCATGATGGATTCTAATCAAAATTTTGCACCAATGCCCACATACAAACTCCTGCCGATGGAAGGAATGATGCCTGGCCCTGGATATTCGCCTGTGCGCAAGGTGAAGTAACGTTGGTCGACCACATTGTTGATCCCCAATTTGAGGTTGTAGTTTTCGATAAGAAGTGTACTTGACCAATCCATCACGGTGTAAGCCGGGATTATGCCAGCCACCGCATCAGGTGAAGGCGTTTGCGAGTTGCCCGCATCGCTGTATGATTTTGCTGTGCTGCTGACCAAAAATGTGGTGGAGAATTTTCTGATCGACACAGTCGTGCCAAAACGGTTGATGCTGGTTGGAGCATACTCTACGTACTTTCCATTGAATTCCCCAGAAACATATTTTGCATTAATGAGTGCCAGCGAATTAAAAAAACTTATGTTCCACGTTGGGCAATCAAAAAATGCCTTAATGGGATTGAACTCAAGGTAAGTTTCCAATCCATTGTGCACACTGTTGGCCACATTGGTGCGATAGGGATAGAGCACCCCGTTGGCACCAGTTTTTTCAATGATGCCCACCCGATTGTTGTATTGAAGATAAAATCCGCTAACGTCAAAATTCAAATAGTTTTTTAACGCACCTCGAAAACCGATGTCGCTGTTATAGCCATTAGAGTCTTTTAAATTTTGATCAACGGTTACAATAGTTCCCAATGGGGTTAGGCTGGAATAATCTAACGGCCGGTAGGCTTGCGACCAGTTGGCATAAATGTTTGTAGCGGGAGAAGTATTGAACTGAAAGCCAATACCTGAGAGAAAGATATAGCGGTCTTTCGTACGGTCTGAATAAACAATACTGCCCGCCTCTTGGCCCAGGTTAAATCCCCTGATCGTTGAGCTGATATAGTCCAACCGCACGCCAGGCGTGATGGATAGCTTTTCGCCAAAACGAAACGTGTTCTCTATAAACGGGGCGAGGTTTGTGGTGGTAAAATTCAGGTCATATCCATAAACCGGTGCCACTAAACTCAAATCAAAATCAGAACCGTTAGTGCCTTTTCCGCCTCCTTGCCGTTTCATTTTCCCGTAAAAAAAACGGGCACCAGCCGCTAGTGTATTTTTTGTTCTCCCCAAATTATAATGCGAAAGTAACCGTATTTCTGTGGTGCTGCTCTTAAACCTTTCGCGTTGGACCTCGCGGTTAACGTATGCGTTGGTAACAGGGTCAATGGCATCAACGGCTTGAGGGCCGCCATCCTCGTTGCGCCACACCAGGTCACGCGCACTCGAATTGAGGGTCGATTTTACATTAAGAAGAGTGAACGGTGAAATTTTCCAATCCAAGGTGGCTGTAAAAATATTCCACGGACTTCTCAGCCAGTTTCGCGCGCGGTAAGAAGCCAAACTGTTCGCCTTGAACAAACTGTCGGTAAAACCTCCCGGCATGTGGATACGGTTTCGCAATATGGAATATTCAACACCTACTTTAATTTTTTCGGAAGATTGAAACTCAATTCGTCCATAGCCGGTGATTTTTTTATAGTCTGAATTAGGTCTCCATCCTTGCGCTCCCTGGTATTGTAAATACCCATAGTAGTTGAATTTACCAACCTGTCCCCCGGCTGATGTAAAGGAGTTGTACATTCCAAAGCTTCCACCAGTTTGTTGGGCAGTGATTTCAAGGGGCTTCGTAGGGTTACCTCTTTTTATAATGTAGTTGATCACTCCACCAAATTGAGGTCCGAATTGTAAAGAAGCTGCACCGCGTGTGACTTCAATCCTATCCACCGCTTCGAGGGCCGGCAAGTAATAGGATTCTGGATATCCGTAAAGATCGGCCGTGATGTTGTATCCGTTTTGCCGGGTGTTGGTTTCCACCGATTGCGTTGGGTTCAATCCTCGAAACCCAATTCCATTAGATGGAAACCCGCTCCCTTCTGTTTCAGAATAATTTGCGCCTGGTACTCGGCCAAGCACTTGCCGGGGATTATTTTGTGCTGTGTTGGCATCAATGCTATCAAGCAGCAAAACTTCTGTTTTCTTCCCTGAATAAATTACGCCACCGTGGTCTTCCATATACCCCATGCCAGTAATTGATCTTACGCCCGATACTTCAATTTCAGGAAGAAGTTCAATTTTTTCTTCCGCCTCGAAATTGACTTCAGTTGTTTCGCTGGCGATAACTTCAATCTTCTTTTCGATCGAATTAAAACCAATTGCAGAAAACTGAATGGTGTAATTGCCGGGCGGTATTTTTGTTAGGCTGTACTCCTCAGGTCCGTTGGCGATGATCCCAAAAGCTGTTTTTCTTAAAAAGATATGGGCTTGAGCTATTGGCTTGCCCGAACTTCCCCTTATTGATCCGTGAATCGAGCCTGTTTGCGCCAAGGCACAAGTGCATAATATAAAAAAAGTAAAGGTGAATATGGTTTTCATAGGTTAATCGTTTTTTTATTTAGAATTATTATAAATAATTGCAAATATGTATTATTGGGCTATTGAAGTCAATTATTATTTAGATTATTTCTAAATAAATATAAATCCTCATTTCGGCATCACCCTTGTTGGATGAACCATCTTGAGCTTGAAAGATTTTGTTCTAGCCTTAGCGGCACCACCACAGACATCAAATGGGGAAATGATCGCTGCCATCTCGTTGGCGGCAAGATATATTGTGTTGCTGTGCTGGGTAATCCTTTAAAAGTCTCCTTAAAAGTTCAGGTCGAAGAATTTGGAGAAACTGACGGAAACGTGACGGAGTAATTCCTGCTCCCTATATGGCGAGGAACCGTTGGATATTTACAGAGAAATCTAATTCTGTAACTTTAAAGGAACGGAAGCACTATTTCCAGCAATCGTACGAATTGGTTTTTGCGAAACTACCTAAGAAAGTGAAAGATCAATTGTCGTAATTGACATCTTCACGCTAAAATTCTTGTGGGATGTACTGGACTCGAACCAGTGACCCCTTGCCTGTCAAGCAAGTGCTCTGAACCAAACTGAGCTAACACCCCAAGTGTGCCGGTAAACCAGCCACAAACTATTATTCCGCTAAGGAACGCAAAAAAAATAAAATTTTCATTTTTCAAATGGGCTGGGTAATTAGCCTGTTATGATGATATTGGTGTTTTACAGTTGGCACCATATCAGCGAAATATCAAGTTGGTTGAAAACGCTGTTCACTTGGTTCATAATCTCGCGCTCGGTTTGCAATATTTCATATTGCGTTCCTTTGATTGATATTTCGCTTGCGATAGTTTAGCGCGCTCTTTTCGCATCAGCACTGGTAAGGAAAAATCAAACCCAAGTTTGTAGTTGTTCATGAAATTAAAAGAAGTCAAATTTCCTTGCGGTGTCATCTGTTGGTTTAAAAAATAATAGTTAGCGTTCAATTTTGGTTTCAGGTATTCCACTGTCAATTTTTTTTCTACATCCAACTGGCTAATTTTCACATTAAGTTTTATCAGTTCAGGGTGATTTTTTTTTGCGCGTTCTCTTAATTCTTCAAGGGGTGCATTTCAAAAACACACGGGAAGTATTTAATTTTATAGAACTAACCTAAAATGCAATACGTATGGAAAAGGAGGAATTTTTAGCACTAGCGGAAAGCCGCTATGATGCCCTTCGCAAACTCAAGGGCAACGTCAATTTTTATGATTTAGATTTATTAGAGGTAGGGTTTGCCAAACTATGGCAAGAATTGGGCAGGGAAGTGCTGGAGAAAACGATAGAGCCGGGTAACGGATACCTATGGGGGGAAGAGTTAAAAAAACGAGAAGAAGATAAACGGTTATTGCCCCTGTTGATGAACCATGAAACCTTATATGGAGTTTGACGGGTCCTTTATCAAAAAATCAAATATTTTAGTGGCGACCGCTGGTGAATGATTAAAGGAGAAAAAGAGGGATTTAGTGTCGTGTTTATCGTTGAAAGCCATTGAACTTTGGTTAGAAAACAAAACAAGTAATCGTCACCTGCTTTATACAGCCACTTTTTTCAATTACTAAACGCTATACCTATTATTCTTTTCTTAAAAACCGAATCGGGCTTGAAATCGAAGCTTTTCTGACAAAAATGAAACCTATGATAGTGACAATAAACACAACAAAACAGAAGCCAAAAAGCACGGTTGAGTAATTAATAGCAGCTTTGCTTGGAAAGGATTGAAGCCAGTGGGTAATAAAATACAAGGAAAGAGGAATGCTGATAGCCGCACAGATGAATAGAAAACCAATCAGTTCTCTAAAAAGCATATAACCGATTTCAAAAGAGCTTGCACCTAGTACTTTGCGAATGCTTATCTCTACCATTCGGTTGCTGATTTGGAACATCAGCAGGCTAGCTAATCCAAATCCAGATATGAAAATGGCTATCGATGTGAACAAGCTAAGTGATTTTAGCAAAATCTGCTCAGTCCTGAAATCACTCAAATAAGTTTCTTCTAAAAATGAATAAGAAAACGGTTTCGATGGAACAAGTTTCTTAAAAATCATTTCTATTTCCTTTACAGTTGCTATAAGTTTATGACGGGACTCTAGTTTGGTATAGATATAACACCCGGTGTAACCAAATACCTTAGCTGAATCGTCTGACAAAGTGATGCCTAAATTACCAACTTTGTTTCGTAGACTTGTAAAATTAAAATCCCTTATCACGGATGTAACCGAAACTGGCCTCTGTCCCATGTTTATTTGATACCCGGTGGAATTTTTAGTCCCCGAAAAAGCTTGAGAAGCTGTTTCATTCAGGATAATACCAGGAGCTAACCTGTCTTTAGAATCAAAAATTTCCATAGTTCTGAAAAAATCGGGGTCGGCAATCATTAACGAAAGAGCAACAGCATCAGAGGAGCCAAAACGATTAACCATGACGGTTGGTGGGTCGTCCAAAAATAGGGAGACATTACTGGCGCCTGTGGTTAAAACTCCCTTCAAGATACTCATTTCGTGTTTTATCAGAGGATAATTAATGGCATCCTCTGAAGAGAGCCTGAAAACCAAAATATCCTTAATATTAAGGCCAAGGTCTTTTTCTTCTAAGTATGACACCTGATCTCGCATAAGCATAGCTCCAAGAATCAACACTGAGGAGATCACGAGTTGAAGCACGATAGAAAATTTTCTTGCGAAATTTGCCAATGCAGAGTTCTTGAACGAAGATATTAGTGAAAGGATTGGCTTGGTTGTAGATAGTACAAGTACAGGATAAAGCCCTCCTGCCGAAACCATAAATATAAAGCCCAGTACAACCAAATCAATAAAAGGTCTTTGAACTAGAAATCGCCAACTGATTGTTACGGAAAATAGATATTGAAATCCATCTAGAGATAAAATAGCCAAGCCATAAGAAAGTCCCAAGGAAATGAATGAGAGCATGATTGCTTCGATATAGAACAAATAGATAACTGAGCCTCTAGCAGCCCCATTTATTTTTCTAATCACAATTTCCTTTTTTCTTTCAAAGCCTAAAGAGGCCGTGACATTTGCTGAATTTAAAATAACAATAAAGAAAAGAAAGGCTGCAATGGCTGAAAATAAAGGTACGCTGCTCTGATTTCCTCCTCCATAATTTCGAATATGAGCTCCATTCACGGGTTCAAGGTGATACGAATTTATTTTAAAGGGTTCGCTGAATTTAGGGAGCCGTTCCTCCAATAAGTCAGCAGTTGCTTGATCTTGAAGAAGGAGATATGTCTGTACTACCCCTAATCCAATCTGATGGATATCAAAATTCCTTTTAAAGTTAGGGAATGACTTCAACGTTGGAAATGATATCAAAAAATCAAATATTAGGGATGAATTTTCTGGCACATCTTTAAAAACGCCTGCAACTTGTAACGCCAAGGTATCATTGTACATGAGTGTTTCCCCGATCGGATTGATATTTCCAAAATACTTCTTTCCCATGGTTTCACTGATAAGTATGAAATTGGGCTGGTCGGCTAAATAGAAATCTCCGTTAACAATAGGGAAAGTAAAAATTTCAAAAAAACTCCTATCTACAAAAAGAATGTTTTGTTCCTCTGATTTAAGTTGATCGCTTCTTGCCAGTAAAGCTTTTCCTTGCTTCGCTATTCGGGTGAACGAAATTACTTTTGGATATTTACTTTTTATTTCTTCACCAGTCCCAAGTGAGAACCTGTTTATTTCGGTTGCATTTGGCCCCATTTGAACCGTTGCCCAGAGCTGATAGATTCGATCTGCCTTTTCTTGAAAAGCATCATAATGATATTCGTGGGAACAATAAGAGCCCAAAAGAATTGAAAGGCTAAGACCCAATGTAAGGCCAATGATATTTAGACCAATAGTTCTCTTATTTTTCAAGAAAATTCTCCAAGCTATTGGCAAGTGGTAGAAGAACATCAAATTCGGGTCGAAAGGTAATATCTTACTGGTTAATCAGCTTTGAGGGTTTGTATTTAATTTGAGCAATCAAAAAACGTTTGTTTCCGTCCTTTTTGAGATTCCACCGGCTTTGCTCACCAAGTATAACTATTCCCTTTGAAAATAATTCCACAAAAGGAAATTCTTTTGGCAATTCAAAGTCAGAGAATTCCTTTTTTCCTTTAATGAAGATTTGCAAATAGTGTTGTTGCTTTAGATATCCAATATTATTCAAATCGTCTAAGTTTTCAACGTTTTTGAATTCCTCAAGAGGAATACCAGCATTGTAAGAAGCTGTTACTGTGTCTCCGTGAATAAATATCTTTCTGTAAGTGGAATTTGAGAAGGAAGTAAGACGCAATTTATGATTATCACTGGTGTTTTCTCCAAACTTAAATTTTACCTCACTCCTGAAGTGCTCAGGAAAAGTTTTGAAACTAGTCTTCTTTTGAAAACTGGATAATCCGTAAATATATACAATGGGATCCCTTCCATAAATCAGAGCAATTGTATCTTTATTAATATCAAAGTGCACACCCCATTCATTATTAAAGTATTCTTTCTGCAAAAAAGAACTTTCGGGTTCGCACTTTATCATTCTGGAGTATTTTTGAGAGTCCAACTTGAAAGTTGTTATGTGTTTGATTTCGGTATAGAATTCAGGTACGCTCGATGAAAGATCTGTCGAAGTCGTTAAAAGCGATATAAACATTTTTCGTTTTTGATCATAGTCTAGTTTAAAATCGCCAGTAATATAGGCCTTGTCAATGTGTGAAGGATGCTTGTATTTTGAAATGGTCTTTCCGTCTAATGTATAGATAAAATAGCCAACGTCACTAAGGACAGAAATTGAAGTGTCGGTTTGAAATCGAACTCCTAGAATTTGATCGCCAAAATTGTCTGCACCTAATACAGAGTTGTTAAAGTGGTGCAGGATGATTCCACGTAAATCTGTGATCAAGATTTCTTTGGAGAAAAAATCGAAGAATACAAGCATATCCTTTCTAAAATCGCTTATTAATAATGTCTGACCGCTGTAGTTGATTTTCACAGTGTCAGTAGCCTGTAGTTCAATTTTCTTCAGACCCGAGCCATCGTCAGGTTTGTTCGGGGTGCAACTGATGGAAACAAAGACCGAAAGAATAAACGATGATATAATCAGGGGTTTCTTCATGGAAATGCATTTAATGTACTTTAAGGCAGATTGGAAAATAAAAAAAACAGCCTTGCATTATTTTCGAATACAAGGCTGCACATTTCCCGGACAATAAATTATTGCATTGGGTTGCAGGGGCGCATACAATTGGTATTTCCGTTGTTACCACAATAAAAGTACACATTATCACCCACGTAAATATAGGACCCGCAATCCGGACAAAGGGCTAGTGATGGCACACTAGCTAGCAAACTACCAGTTATGATTGCAACTGCCAAAATTAATTTTCTAAAATTGTTTTTCATAATAGAATTGATTTATGGTGGTGATGAATATTGAGTAAGATAAAGGTTTCTCTATTGTTTTGCTCTGCAGGCATACGCACAAGGGCTTGTACCCCCACCCATTGGGCAAACGAACCAAACTTGTCCATTCCAAGTTATTTCACCACCAGTGTCATAACAGGCGCCTTGAGCCTTCGTCTTTTGCGAAACACAAAAGATTAAAGCACAAATAATAATTCCTATTCCTACAAAGATTTTTTTCATAGTAAATTATTTTTCGTTTAATTTATAATAAATTTTTTAATTATTATATGTCAAGTCGAGCAACTTATTTAAACCTAAGTAGCTGGATATCAAATCAATTAATTTTTAAACAATAAACTCCTTAACGAGTATCCAGATGCCCACAGCAAGAGTGAACCACCCAAAGGATTTGCGCAAATAAAACGCGGCAATCCTGCGGGAGAAAAAATCGCCCAATAAAATTCCGCCCACGGCCAGCATGGTGATGGTCAGCAAAAATGGCCAGTCCATCGAGTGATTGAGCAAATCCCCTACAAATCCGGTAAGGGAGTTGATGGCAATAATAAATAAGGAAGTGCCCACCGCAGTTTTGAAGGGCAGCCCGGTAAGAAAAACTAAAGCCGGGATGATTAGGAAACCTCCGCCTGCTCCTACCAGGCCTGTCAAAAAACCAATCAACGTTCCTTCTACGATCACCAAAAAAACACGGAACTTCCGGTTATCCGATCTTGCTTCGCCTGCATTGCGGATGAGCCTAAACGAAGCCAACACCATGAGCAATGCAAAGATGCCGAGTAGCAATTCGCGCTTTGTGAAAATAAAATTGCCCGCTTCAAAAATGACTGTTGGGATGGCCGGCACGATCCAATGGCGTGTGGCAAAGATTGCAACGATGGAGGGTATCCCAAACAGGAATCCCGTTTTGAGGTTGACTAAATGCTCGCGGTACTTGGGTACCGCACCGATCAAACTGGTTACCCCTACAACGAACAACGAATAGGCTGATGCCATTACCGGCTCTATGCCAAAAAGGTAAACCAAAATTGGAATGGACAAAATAGAGCCGCCCCCGCCCAGCAATCCGAGCACCACACCTACCAAAACCGAAAAGCAATAGCCTATAAATTCCGTCACACTGATTATTTATTATGAAGGTCTGAATTGTACTGACTAATAAATAGATGAAAAAAAGAAAGGTGACAGAGTACTGTGGTATTTCGCAGGGTTCATCCTACTTTGACGTCACAGCCCATCCAAGACTTGTAGAATCTGTTAGAGCGAGGCTGCTTGCTACGGCAGTAATTAAAATAAGTATAGAAAGTTTTTTCATTTTCATAAAATTTAATGGTTGTCTTTAAGTCGCTGTTGATGGCTTTTGGTTGTAACAACGAACCATGGAGCTGAAGTTTGAAGTCTTTGTGCTTGTAAAATTATATCCATTCCAATTGTTCTATAGTTCTCTCCAACACCAATTCACCCGTATGTTTCGTTTTCTTTGGCTCGATCAACATGAGAAAAACCTCTTCCCCATTGGTTCTTGGCCGATGCTCCACCCCTTTGGGCACCGTTAAAATTTCCCCGGGCTTCACCGCCATGGTTTTATCTTGAAAATCAATAAAGAGAGTTCCCTTTTGCACAATAAAAAGCTCGTCCTCCTGTTCGTGTTTGTGCCAAACAAAATCACCTTTCACTTTGGCCAGCTTAATGAAATTGTCGTTCAACTCGCCAACAATGTAGGGGTGCCAGTGATCTGCTATTTTTGAAAATTTTTCGGTGAGGACAATCTTCTCCATGGTGATTCGCTTGAGCGGGTAAATTAGCGAAAAGTTTTATTAATTGCGCTGAAGCCAGGTTTGGTAAATACCGAATTTAGGGGGTTGCAAATCAAAATGGGTTGTTGGTTATTCGTCCAATTGTTTCAACCCAAAACCATGAAAAATTTAACATTCCTCGTTGTCGCCTTTTTAATTGTGGCTTGTACCAACCCCAAAGCTGAAATCGAAAAAGCCATGAAAAGATATGACCGCCAAACGTTTCT
>JAYVMP010000240.1:0-16809 GCA_043758895.1 Bacteroidota bacterium | reverse complement strand
TTACCGTTATCCCTTCGAACATATACTAATAAATTTAGTACCAAAATACTAATAATATTAGTGCCAACAAACTTTTGCGAACTATCTACCTAATCCTATCAATTTAATTCAAGTTTAGATAAGAAAAATGGAAATAAAAAAGCCCATCTGTTGACAGGCTTCTTAAAACTAATTTAATTTCCGATAAGTTCATTCGCATAGTTCCTTCATTAACTCCCCTATCGGCCGCTTTCCTTTTTGCCCCTTTCAATCAAGGCTAGCTCGCGTGCCGCTTTCTTTTAATCCCTGATCAAATTCTTATCGGGAGATTTTTTTGTGGAGCTAACTTCACAGGCCTATTCTTTAGTGCTTGTGCAAGTCGGCTATTTTTTTGAATTCCTCCAAACTCACACGCTTTTCCTGAATCGTGATGGCTTCTTTAATTACGCCCAAGATTTTATCGTGGCGCAGCTGGTTATAGGTGCGCAGGTAGTTTTCGCCTTTGCCGTCTTTTCCGGCCAGGTAATTTGTAACAATACTGTCAAACTTGTCGCCTAACTGCTCGGCAATGGCGGGGCCGCCAAATTGTTCGAGAATCACTTGTTTGGCCTTCTCTCGTACTTCACCTTCTTCCACTTTGATTTCTTTCTCCTCGGCAATTTTGTTTTTAATCAAATCCCACTTGATGGAGTCGCGATAAGTGATGAACTCTTTTTCCAATACTTCATCCGTCACTTGACCTTCACTGGTGGCCTTCAGCCAGGTTTTTAAGAATCCTTCGGGCATATTGATTTTAGTATGGCCCACATAGTGATGTTGGATTTCGTGTTCTAGCAAGTGCTGCGTCTCACGCTCGTAATTCCCGGCAATGGTCTCTTTGATTTTGTTCATGAAGGCTTCTTCGGTGGTGACCACATCTTTGCCAAATACCTGGTCGAACAATTCCTGGTTGATCTGCACTGGCTCTATGCGGCTTACATTCGTTACCTTGAAAATATAGGTGCCGCTCGCCTCCTTTGCTTCTTCTTCGTTGCTATTCAATAATTGAGAAATGGCTTCGGCCTCTTTTAAGGTTTTCTCTACATCAAACTCCACCACATCGTCCTTTTTCAAGCCGATGAATTTTTTCTGTTCTGATTTTTCGATTTGCTCAATCCGTAGATAAGAACCTTGCTTTTCTTCGCTGCCCGGTTTGTTGATTTCACCAAACAAATTGTCGCCCGCTTCGCTTACTTCCTGATTGGTGCGCTTGCCATACCTTCGTTTGATGTCTTCCAGTGTCTCGTCCATCACCTTTTGATCGACTTCTATCGGATGGGAAGTCACTTTCACTTTTTGAGAAAGGTCCACCGTAAAATCTTCTACCAGGCCAATTTGAAATTCGAATTCAAATTCTTTTTGAAAATCCCAGTCGATGGTCCGTGCTTTTTCGGTATTTGGGAGCGGATCGCCCAACACGCGCAGTTTATTATCGCGGATGTAATCCGATACCGAATGTGAAATGATGTGGTTCACCTCTTCCACCAAAATGCCTTTGCCATACATTTTTTTGATGACGCCAGTCGGCACTTTGCCTTGGCGAAAACCTTTGATGGTGGCCTTGCGTGCATAGTCGCGCACTTTTTCTTCTACCTTCGGCTGGTAGTCGCTTTCTATCAACTGGATTTTGAGCAGGCCGTCTGTGGTAGTTGGTTTGTCTAATGTAATGTTCAAGGGAATAGAATTTAAAAGTTACAAGATACCAGTTGCCAGTTTACCGGTGTCCGGAAACTGGCAACTGGTTATTGTGCGCATGGAGGGACTCGAACCCCCACGCCTTACGGCACCAGATCCTAAGTCTGGCACGGCTACCAATTACGCCACATGCGCGAAAAAAAGCCTTTTTCATCAAAAGGGAGCGCAAATTTAGGGATTATTCGTTACTATTAAAGTTCTAAAAAAAAAATGGTTCATGACTGTTCAAAACCACTATAATTCTCACTTGGCCCATTTTTATGAATGGATGTCAGGCGATTTTGAAATTAAGCAGCGGGAGCAACAGGATTTCTTTGAAAGAAATCGGATCACACCTTTCCAAAATAAAATGGCCATTGATCTTGGCGCAGGCCACGGCCTTCAATCTATTTCATTGGCCAAGTTGGGGTTTCAAGTGAAGGCCATTGATTTTAATCAATACTTGCTTAATTCCCTTCAGGCTCGGGGCAAGAAATTGGGGATCGAAATCTTCAGGCGGGATTTGTTGGATGAAACTAATTTTAATGAACCTGCCGAAGTAATTGTTTGCATGGGCGATACTGTTGCTCATTTGGAATCATTCGAGCAATTGCAGCGACTCTTCGTTCAATGTAAGAAGAGTTTATTGAAGAATGGAAAATTAGTTTTGTCGTATAGGGATTATGGAACAGAACTTGTCTTTGATCAAAGATTCATTCCCGTGAGGGCAGATGAGGACAAAATACTCACATGCTTTTTGGAATATTTTGAAGACAAGGTGCGGGTGACCGATCTTCTACATGAAAAAATAAACGGGGAATGGATTCAGAAAGTGAGCTCCTATTTCAAAATTCGGATCACGAATCAACTTATTAAACAATTGCTGATCGAGACGGGATTTAAAATTGAGAGAAAAAACATCAATCAGATGAATTATGTGATCGCTGAAAAATAAGACACTTACAAGGGCGGGTTACGCTTGGATACGAATCACAATAAATTTTAAGAAAAAGTGAAAAGTCAGCGACTCAGTACAATTGAAATTCGTATCTTGAAACGGAGAACCCCTAACGATGGTCGTTGACGCAATAGAAGAAAAACGGGACATCATCAACCGCTACCGCACCCTGCTGCGCAAGGCAAAGCCCATATTAAAAGAGGGCGATGCCAAGTTGATCAAGCGTGCCTTCACCATTGCCATGGAAGCGCACAAGAACATGCGCAGAAAATCAGGTGAGCCTTATATTTTTCATCCGCTTTCGGTAGCTGAAATTTGTGTGGAAGAAATTGGTTTAGGAACAACCTCTATTGTCGCAGCTTTGCTGCACGATGTAGTGGAAGACACCGACATTCAATTGGCCGACATTGAGCGGACTTTCGGAAAAAAGATTGCCAAAATCGTAGACGGCCTTACGAAGATACGCGGAGTATTTGAATACGGCACTTCGGCCCAGGCCGAAAATTTCCGCAAAATGCTCTTCACGCTCAGCGAAGACGTACGCGTGATCCTCATCAAACTGGCCGACCGGCTGCACAACATGCGCACCCTCGACAGCATGCCGCGCAATAAGCAACTGCGGGTTTCAAACGAAACGATTTACCTCTATGCCCCGCTTGCTCACCGGCTTGGACTCAACGCGATTAAAACGGAGTTGGAAGATTTGTATTTGAGGTTCACGGATTATCCAACCTATAAAGACATTGCAGATAAGATTGACGAGACCAAAGCATCGCGCAACCGCTTCATCAAGCAGTTTGTTCAGCCCATCAAGGATGAACTTGATTTGCTTAACGTAGCATGTGAGATCAAAAGCCGGCCAAAATCAATCTTTTCGATCTTCAATAAAATGCACAAGCAAAATATTCCCTTCGAAGAAGTTTATGATTTGTTTGCCATTCGTATCATCGTTGATACACCGATTGAACAAGAAAAATCCTATTGCTGGCAAGTGTATTCTATTGTTACGGATTATTACACACCTAACCCCGATCGCCTTCGCGATTGGATCAGCACACCCAAAGGCAATGGCTACGAATCGCTGCACACTACGGTGATGGCCAAAAATGGCCAATGGGTTGAAGTGCAGATCCGCACCAAGCGTATGGACGAGATAGCCGAAAAAGGTTACGCGGCCCATTGGAAATACAAAGACAATGCGGCCAAGTACGAATCGAATTTGGAAAAATGGCTCGTGCGCGTGCGGGAGACGCTTGAGAAGCAGGATCTCACCGCTCTCGAATTTGTTGATGATTTTCGGGGAAATCTATTCAATGAAGAAGTTTTTGTGTTCACGCCCAAAGGCGAATTGAAAACCATTCCGAAAGGGGCAACGGCATTGGACTTTGCTTTTGAAATCCACACCGACATCGGGGCAAAATGTATTGGGGCGAAAGTGAACCAGAAATTGGTGCCGATCAATCATGTGCTTAAAAACGGAGATCAGATCGAAATCCTTACTTCGTCAAAGCAAAAACCCAACGAGGATTGGTTGCGATTTGTAACCAGCCCCAAAGCAAAAAATAAAATTAAGGACCTGCTCAAGGAAGACAAGAGAAAGATTGCCGAGGACGGCAAGGAGATTTTGGTTCGCAAGATGAGGCAGTTGAAGATCGATGTGAATAGCCAGGTGTATGAACAATTGCGTGACTTCTTCAACGTAAGTTCGCAACTGGAATTACTTTATAAAATTGGCAAAGAAATTATTTCGGTAAGTGACCTTAAAAAATTTCAAGACTATAAACCTACCAACGTAATCAGGAAATCAATTGCACAAGCGCCTGATTCGAAAACAATTGAACACGAAATAAAATCAAAAGGCGGGGCTGAAGACACATTATTGATTGGGGAGGATATGGATGTAGTGGAGTATAAGTTGGCGAAATGCTGTACCCCAATTCCTGGCGATGAGGTGTTTGGTTTTGTTACCGTAAGCGAAGGAATAAAAATTCATCGTACGAATTGCCCAAACGCTCCCGAATTATTGTCCAATCATGGCAATCGGGTCATTAAAGCGAAGTGGACCAGTCAACATGAAGTGGCATTCCTCACTGGATTGAAAGTAGTCGGTACCGACCGTGTGGGTTTGATTAACGATGTGAGCAAAGTGATCTCCGAAGAACTGAAAGTAAACATGAGCTCGCTTTCTTTCAAAACGGATCACGGCATCTTCAATGGCGAGATCATGCTTTATGTAAACGACACCCGCCACTTGGAGATGCTCATCAGAAAATTAGAAACAGTGGAGGGCGTTGTTCAAGTGAATCGATTTGACAGTAGGGCAGGGTAGCTGGATTTATAGGATTTTGATGAATTTAAATTCACAACTACTCATTCTTATACACCACCCCATCCTTCATCACAAAAGTAACTTTAGTCATCGTGGCAATATTCTTTGTTGGGTCTTCATCTACAGCAACGATGTCGGCCAGTTTTCCTTTTTCGATGGAACCTACTTTGTCGCCCATCCCTAAAATTGTAGAGTTCACTTGCATCGCGCTAAGCAACGCTTCAATCGCTGGCATACCGCCTTCGACCATGTAGCCAAATTCTTTCGCGTTATCTCCATGAGGAAAAACACCGGCATCCGTGCCAAACGCCATCTTCACGCCACGTTTGTAAGCTCTGCCAAAATTCTCCTGAATCTTCGAGCCAATCTCCAATGCTTTTGGCACAACCAATGGATGATAATATCCCGGTATCTTGGCGTACTCGGCTGCCGACCGACCCGCAATGATGGTAGGCACATGATACGTTCCTTTTTGTTTCATCAAGTCCATCACTTCTTCGGTCATCAATGTGCCGTGTTCGATGGTTGTAATCCCCGCCAACACCGCGCGCTTCATGCCTTCCGCCCCATGAGCATGAGCGGCCGTGATCATCCCATAATCTTTTGCGGTTTCTACAATGGCATTGACCTCTTCTTGTGTGAACTGTGGCCCGCTACCATCTTTGGCCACACTCAGCACTCCGCCCGTTGCGGTGATCTTTATAAAATCAGAACCGTCTTTGTAGCGCTGGCGCACCGCCTTGCGCGCGTCTTCCGGACTGTTGATCACGCCTTCTTTCGGTCCGGGGTCGCCCATCAAATCTTTGCGCGATCCGTTGGTCGGGTCGGCATGGCCACCGGTGGAGGCAATGCTTTTTCCTGCCGTAAAAATACGCGGGCCAGCTATAATTCCTTGATTGATGGCGTTGCGTAGGGAAATATTAACACCGCTGCCACCACAATCGCGCACGGTGGTAAAGCCGGCCATCAGGGTTTTTTTGGCATAGATGGTAGATTGAAACGCAACGTCAGCTTCATTTTGGGTGAAGCGCTTTACTAAAGCATCTTTGCTGGTTTCATTTTCAATGTGCACGTGCATATCAATCAGGCCTGGCATCACGGTTTTCTTGCTGAGATCAATGAGCTTATCGTTTGTGCCGGGTTTCGTAAACCCTTTATCTACCGAGGTGATCTTGTTGGCCTCCACCACCACGGTTACCTGCTGAAGTTGTTCTTTGTTTTTTCCATCGATGAGCGAACCGCAGTGAATGAGTGTGCGCTGCTGGGCCTGACATAAAATTGAAGAGGCAATCAGTAAAAAAAGGAGAAGGGTTTTGGTTTTCATTGGTTTTGGTTTTTTGATCTTTCTTAGGTCATTAGTTCAATGCACTCAGCCCTGCTTTGGCAACTTGATCGTCTTGCATGGACAGTGCACCGGATACTCCAATAGCTCCAATAATTTTTCCGTTGACGATGATAGGTTCACCGCCTTCTAAGGCAGTCACGTTGGAAAGTGACAAAAGCCGAAGACCAATACCGCCACCGGCCACGGCATCCTCAAGAACCTTGGTCGGCCGTTTGAAATTGTTGGCTGTTGTTGCTTTGCCCATCGCCACATCGATAGAACCGATTTGCGTATTGTCCATTTTCTTTAACAAGACCAGATGGCCACCTGCATCTACAATCGCGATGGCCATCGCCCAATTGTTTTTGGATGCTTCCAGCAGGGCCGCGGCCATCACTTTTTCAGCCTGCTCTAATCGGATGGGTTCGCCATAAGGAAGTGGCATGGCTGTTTTTTGAGGCTGCGCAATAGATAGGACAGAATTGATAATCGTTAGGAAAAAAATGAATAAGGCAGATTTAGTTTTCATGGATTTTTATTTTGGGAGTTAATGTAAACCAAAATCCAGCGTTGATCAAGGATTATTATAAGGGTATCTTTAAAAATACCCTGTACCCTTTCTTCCGAAGAATGGTGAAGGCCTGTCGGCTGCAGGTTGAGGTAGTCAAAGGCTAGGTTTTTGAGATGTCCGTAAGAAGATAAACGAGCCGCGAATCAATCGCCCTTATCAATTTTCTTTTTTGCAATTTTGACGACCATGAATTTTCTCGCACACCTTTATTTATCGGGCAACAACCCCGAAATCCTGACGGGAAATTTTATTGGTGATTTTGTAAAAGGAAAGATCCCCACAGACCAGTTCGGGCCAGGAATGGCAAAGGGAATTGCTTTGCATCGCGAGATCGATTGGTTCACCGACACACATCAGGTGGTGAAGCAAAGCAAAGACAGGCTTCGCCCAAAATACCGCCATTATTCCGGTGTGATCGTGGATGTTTTTTACGATCATTTTTTGGCAAAGAACTGGGAAAATTATTCTGAAAAATTGCTCCCTGCCTTTGCGGATGAATGTTATTCCACCCTTCAACAACAGAAATCCATCCTGCCAGAAGAAGTGAACTACATGTTGCCCTTTATGATCAACGGAAATTGGTTGGTTAATTATGCCGGGCTGGAGGGCATCCATAAGGCACTTACTGGCATGGCGAAACGAACACGATTTGAATCGAAGATGGAGGAATCAGTGGCTGATTTGCAAAATGATTATGGAAGTTTCAAAAAAGAGTTTGAGCTATTTTTCCCAGCCATTGTTTTGCATTGTCAATCTTGGTTAGAGGCAAACTCCACTACCTTTGGGGAATGACGGACATGCTAAAACTCTATCAAAAATATCTTGAATGTGGCGTGGTCAGCACCGACACACGGCAAGTAATTCGGAATTCGATTTTTTTTTCAATCAAAGGGCCAAAGTTCAACGCGAATGCTTTTGCGGATGAAGCCCTGCAAAAAGGTGCTTTGTACGCGGTGGTAGATGATCCCGCTTATGCAAAGGGCGCGAACTATTTATTGGTTGAGGATGGATTGAAAAGCCTGCAACAGATGGCAAGCCACCACCGAAGCCAATTAAAGATTCCGGTCATTGGGTTGACTGGATCAAACGGCAAAACCACCAGCAAAGAATTATTGCAAGCCGTCCTTGCCAAGAAGTATAAAACTTTTGCCACGAAAGGGAATCTGAACAACCACATCGGTGTGCCGCTTTCTATTTTAGCTATCCATTCTTCCCATGAAATGGCGGTGATCGAAATGGGTGCCAATCATGTGGGCGAAATCGCATCGCTTGCTGCCATTGCCAATCCGACACATGGTTTTATCACCAACATTGGCAAAGCACATATCGGCACATTTGGTGGATTTGAAAATATTATCCGGGGCAAATCTGAATTGTATCAGCACCTGATCGGTCATCGCGGACAGGTCTTTATCAACTCCCAAAACTCAATTTTGTTCAATATGGCCAAGCGGTTTCAATCGCCTCTGTTTTATCCGGCTGCGGGCGATTACTATCATGCTGAATTTATTTCGGCCGATCCTTTTATCAGGTTCAAAGGCGAGAATGGTGAAGAAATACAAACGCAATTGCTGGGTGCCTATAATTTTGAGAACATCGCTGCCGCTTTGTGCATCGGAAAATTTTTTGGAGTGATGGCAACCTTAGCCAATGAAGCTATTGCTCGATACCACCCGGAAAATATGCGATCGCAAATGGTGAAGAAGGGAACCAACACGATCATTCTTGATGCCTACAATGCGAACCCCAGCTCGATGGCAGCCGCGATTGAAAGCCTTGCAGCCATGAAAGTTGAAAAGAAAGTGTTGATTTTGGGCGATATGTTTGAACTGGAAGGAGAGGCGGAAGAAGAACATCGAAGCATCGGAAAATTGGTTCGAGAGAAAAATTTTCAATCCGTTTACCTCATAGGTGCATTGTTTCAATCTGCTTTAGAAGAAATTCCTTTTGCCAAACACTTTGTGAAGAAAGAATTGCTGATGGAAGAACTGAAGAAAAATCCAGTACAAGATTCTACTATTTTAGTGAAAGCATCCCGCGGAATAGGGTTGGAATCGGCAATGGATTTTATCTAAAAGATAAAAGTCAGCTCAACACTCTCGTTTTAATTGTTTCCATAAGTTGATAGTTGGTTAGAAGAGCAGAAGTTTTTTTATTTTAGAAACTATCCGATTGGCGGTACGCTGCAATGACGGCCGTTTCACCTTCTTTATCTTTTTGTGAATTGCCGTGTTCCATGCCCAAAATTCCTTTATATCCTCTATCGTAAATATGCTTGAAAATATTTTTGTAATTCATTTCGCCCGTGGTGGGTTCCTTGCGCCCGGGGTTATCGCCAATCTGAAAGTAGGCAATCTCATCCCAGCACAAATCGATATTGTTCATGATATTGCCTTCGTTGCGCTGCATGTGGTACATATCGAATAGAATTTTGCACGAAGGGCTCTTCACCGCTTTGCAAATCATAAACGTTTGATAGGAATGCCTTAAAAATAATTCGGGGGTGTCGCTCAACGGCTCTAACACGATTACCAGGCCAAGCGGTTCAAATATTTCGGCAGCCCGTCTCAGCGCATCAAGGACATTGGCGGTTTGAATTTCTTGGGGGATATGGTTTTCATAAAACCCGGGCACCACGGTCATCCACTTGGCATTTACTCGCTTGGCCACCTCTACGCATTGATGGCATGTTTTGATGAAGCTGTCTTTAAATTCTGGTTTTCCTGAAGTCAAAGAAATTTTCCAGTTATCGCCTCCGTCAACCACAAACACGCCCATTGTCATGCCCAATTGAGAAAGTGTTTTCCCGATTTTTTCTTGTTCGGCTGCACTTCTCCCCAACATGCCGTTGTCTTCCATAGAGCGGAATCCTTGGTCGGCCATAAATTTAAGCTGATCAATAAAGTCAGCACCGGCCGAATTTTTGAACATCCCTTCATGGGGCGCATAGTTGAGCTTGAAGGGCAGAGCAGGCGAGGCATTTAGTTGCTCGGCAGAGGCATTTGAAAAGGCTACTGCGCCTGCAGCGGTGAGGCTGCTCGAAATAAAATTTCTTCTGTTCATGGTAGGAAGGGTTGAGTTTTTCTGCATCGCTAATCAAGATGGAAAAAAAACCGCATCCAAGAAACGGATTTTTTTTAAAAATGACGAGGGCCGCTCTTCCCTTAGCTGCTCAGCTTTCTAAAATACCCCATTCAAACACAAGATATGCTTACATTCAGAAAAACTGAACTAATTTTAAGTATGCGTAGAAGCATCATCTTTTTGTTGGCAATTTATGGTTTCGAGGGTTCGCTTCTGTTTGCTCAAAAATATTCCAAAACTTTTTTTACAGTGAACAATGGATTGCCCCAGTCGGTGGTTTCGAGCTTGGCCGAGGATAAAGTAAACGGATACCTGTGGATAGCCACAGAAGGAGGGGGGCTGGCTCAGTTTGATGGACGGACCTTTACTACCTATACATTTGAAGATGGCCTTTTGAGCAATACGATTTATAAAGTTTTCATTGATAGCCATAACAACGTGTGGGCCGGTACCCGATTGGGATTGTCAAAATTTGACGGCAAAGAATTCCACAATTTCAATAAGCTAAGAGCGGTATATCATCATATCGTAGAATTTAACGATACCATTTTCGCATTAAGCAGAAACCACAGTCTTATTAAGATCGTGCATGATTCTGTTTCCAACGCGAATTTAAAAAATTACAAGGGGGACGAAATACAGGATATTCTTTCTGATTCCCCGCGTTGGCTCTATTTATATTATACCAGCCACCTGCTTCAACGAAAGGGGCTTTATGGTACCCACCAAATTGATCTGAGTACGTTGGGTGTCATCTATAATTTATTTCCCTTTGGCGATCAGATAAACATTGTTTCTTCATCGGGTGCTTATACCTGGACATTGCAGGGACTGCAATCTGTTGACCCTCACATGAATTATCCAATACTTCTCACCGACAAGGAATTTAAAACGATTTGGACGGCCAACCGGGGCAATATCACCAAAATGACTAGAGGGGGAAAAGACGACTTATCTGTGACGGATACTTTGGCAATTAACGTGCGCATCCTCGACCAAATAACGGGTACCGAAAGAAGTACATGGTTTGGAACGGAAGGCAAAGGCCTCGTAAAATATTCGAAGAATAGTTTTGAACTGATCAGGAAGGGAGTGGTAACTGCGATCGAAGGATCTGGTAAGGAGCTGTGGGTGGCCACACGCGAGAACGGCCTGGAGGTGTCGGAAACGGGGCAGCAAAAAAAGCATTTTGACTTGGGGAGACATGCCAGGGTGAGTAAAATTAGGGGATTTAAAAATGGAACGGTTTGGGCCGCGGGCGATTTCGGTATCGTCAAGATCGATTCGCTAAAAAACCTAAAAGCGATTTTGGATTCAAAGGGTTTCGGTGTGGTTACCGATATTGAATTGGACGATCATAACAGGCTTTGGATTGGGTGGAAAAACGGACTCGCTTATACGGATGCGGATAAGCCCAACAACTTACATCCGATAAACGAGCTTTCCTCAAAATGGGTGGTTTGTATTAAATATGTCCCTTATGGGGATCGGATAATCGTGGGCACCACCAAGGGGATGAATCAAATCTACCATGGCCAAACCAAACGGATCGTAACTCGATTTGATAGTATCGCAACCCCCTCGGTCGCATGCTATAAAAAGAAATACTTAATTATTGGTTCTTCCGGCCGGGGGATATGCATTTATAATTTAGACAATGGATCGACCAAGTATTATTCTAAAAAGAATGGGCTGGCATCCAACTTGATCCACGCTTTAAATGTAGATGAAGAAAATATGCTGTGGATTGGTAGTGAGAACGGCATCGAGCGAATTGGGTTTGACGAAGACCTGGGGATGCAGGAATACATGCACTTTTCCGAGGATCACGGTTTGACCGGGTTAGAGTCCACCACCCTCTATTTCAATGGAGAAGAAAAATATTTTGGTATGGTGGATGGCGTGTATAAATTTTCAGACTTGGATAACCCTAAGGCATCCGAACATCCGCTGCATTGGACCAATGTCGAGCTGGTAAATTCTAACGCTCAACTTGCGGAATATGCGCCCAAGGAGCTTGGTTTTTTTCATATCCCCGAAAATCCAAAACTGCCCTACAACCATAACTCTGTCCAATTTTCTTTTGCCAAGGTGTTTAGAAAATACCCACGCGCTACATCGTACAAATTCATTTTAATGGGGCAAGACAAAGAATGGTCTCCTCCTACAAATGCACGGGAAGTTACCTATAGAAACCTGGAACCAGGCGCTTATACATTTAAAGTAATGGCGCGTGACAATTACGGAAAATGGGGATCAACTTCAATTCAGTATAATTTTAGTATTGCCCCTCCGTTTTACAAGACAACTTTTTTTATTGCATTCATTATTTTATTTCTGATTGGTGCTTTTGTACTATCCGCCCATTTTTATTCGCGGAGGAGGGTCATGCAGCTTTTAAAGCTGGAGAAAACAAGGCAAGATACCTTAGCCGATGTGCGAAAGGAAATTGGAATAGATTTTCACGATGAGCTCGGAAACCAACTGGCGCGCATTATCAACTATATCAGTTTGATAAAAATAAACGGAAGCAAGACGGATCGATATTTGGCACAGATTGAAGAGACCGCAAAAAATTTAATCGGTGGCACCAAGGATTTTATATGGGCACTGGACCGCCTCAACGACTCATCGGGGAGCTTGTACGTTCATTTGAAGGATTTTGGTGATCGGCTGCTGCCTGAAAAGAACATTGAATTCAGGGCGTTTTATGATTTCCCTGAAGATATTTCACTCGCTATCGGAACAGGAAGGCAAATCAATTTTATTTTTAAAGAGGCATTGACCAACGCCTTTAAGCATTCCGGCTCAACCCAAGTAACTCTTCGTTTTGCTAAATTAAATGCTCAACTTGAAATACTTTTGACAGATAATGGGGTTGGAATGCTGCCCGATAAAATGAACGCACCCAATGGGGGCATTGCCAATATCAAACTGAGAAGCAAAAGGATCAATAGCAGGTTGAACATACACTCTGGTATTTACGGAACAAAAATCAGTTTATTAATTTATTTTTAAATAAGTACATGAATTTTAAAAAAAGAGTAATTATTATCGAAGACGATAAGATTTTGCTCGAATCCTACACCCATATCGTCAACAGTTCCGATAAATTTATTGTGGTCGGCAGTTATTCAAATGCCGAAGACGCATTGAAAGAAATCGTTCGTAAAAAGGCAGAAATTGTTTTGATGGATATTGAACTGCCGAACCTCAACGGAGTGAAAGCAACAGGAATTATCAAAGAGAAATATCCCCATATTGAAATAGTCATGGTTACCATCTACGAGGACAATGAACTTGTGTTTAATGCGCTAAAAGCGGGCGCGTCAGGTTATATCACTAAAAGTGCCAACCACATTGAATTGCTTGCTGCATTGGATGAAATTGCTAAAGGGGGAGCGCCAATGAGCACTAAAATTGCCAAGATGGTCATTCACAATTTTCACATCAACACCAATTCACCTCTGACACCCCGCGAGAAGGAAGTCCTCCAGTTGATGGCAGAAGGTAATACCTACAGTCAGATTTCAGAGGCGCTGTTTATTTCTAAGGAAACAGCCCGAAGCCATATTCGTAATATCTACACTAAACTTCAGGTGTCCAGTAAATCGGAGGCAATAAAAATTGCTAATGACAAAAAATATATCTAAGGGTGGGTTTCAGCAAATAAAAAAACCCCGAACGCCTTCCGAGGTTTTTTTTCTATTTAACTAATCTTCCTAAACCTTATGGGAAGAAGTTAACGGTTGCAAAGTAACCCGATTCCCATTGTCAAGAAACCCATGCTTTAAGGTATTTATGCAAGAATAAAATACCACAAAGTGTGGGATAAAATTTAAAATTGGAAGCAATTGAAAACTCTTGCTTTTCTCTATTTCTCTATTTTCAAATCCACATGCAAAAATTTAAACCTCACCTCATTCCAACCCGATCATCATGAAGGCCCCCCAGTTGATTGGCTCCGGGTACTCTATCCTCAATTCCTTTTTTGCATCCACAAAACTCTGGCGCATGTTGCCCGTTGTCAACCATTTTTTGTAAAAATTGAGAATCAGTTTTTGTGTGGCCTGGTCATCTACTTTAAACATGCTCATGATCAACACTTTTGCACCGGCTACGAGGAAAGCCCGCTGCAAGCCATACACACCCTCTCCATTGGAAACTTCGCCAAGTCCCGTTTCGCAAGCACTCAGAACCACAAGGTCCGTTTTATCCAAGTTAAGGCTCATCGCTTCATAAGCGGTGAGGATGCCACTTTCCAAATTGTAGTTGTACTTGGTTTTGTTCAGCAGGTCGCCCGCGCCTTTGAGCAACAGCCCGGTTTTTAGCAATGGGTTTTCGGTAAGTTGAGCTTCACTTTGGGTCATTTGTTTGGCATCGTCCTCACTGATCGCTGGCGTGGAAAATCCATGCGTGGCGATATGAAAAATCTTGGGGCTCTCTAGTTCTTTTACCCGTTCTTCAGTAGCAGATGTCTCCACATATTCCGATGTCTTCCAGCCCTTCTGCTTTAGTAATTCTTCCAGTTCGTTCACTTCCGTTTCTGTGCCGGGCAGATCAGCAATGGTTCGGCTATCGGTGGAGGCAAGATAAAACCGAGGGTTGCCAAACATCGTAGCTGTATTGGACGAGACCTCACGCTTCTTTTGCTTGCGCAGGTACAAGTCTTTGGTATTGCTCACGATCACAATGTTTGAGTTGTCGATCACGTATTTTCCATCGGGCGTGGGAATCGCTTCCAGGTTGATGAGGTTATAAATCCCGTCAGGCGAAAAATAAATGGTGGCATATTGGCCGATTTCTTTTTGGATTGGTTCCCAGAAAACCTTGTACGAAAAGGCATCCGGTAGTTTGCTAATAATGCTATTTCGGTAGTAATGAAAAAATCGCGTTTCCATGCGATGGCCCTCAGGCAATTCAATCACCTTGGGCCGGGCATTGTCATTCTTCACATACATGGCCACATAAATAATCGAATCGGTGAAGTCGTGGTTGAAGTACCGGTAGCGTACCATCTCTACGGCCACATCGTTTTTGCCAATGGACTTCTGCACGTTTTCATAGGTTATTTTTTTCGACTCGAAACTTGTGCCGAACAGCTCCGATTTCTCACTGAGTTCGCGTTCTAATTTTTCAACTTCGGTACCGAGCGCAGCAGGGTCGATGCTATTTTGGATCAATTGTTCACTGCTCATGGAAAGCGCATTGGTCAAAAATTCTTTTTTCTGTACCCAGGTGTTGTAGGCAGCCTTCAAAGTTTCGTCTTTGCTGTTGAGGATACGCTCTCGAATTTTAATCGAAGAACTCAGGAGCAAGGCTTTTGTCAGCAACTGATAGTTATAAACTTTGCCCGCCAAGTCGCGAAAATCATCCAATTGGCCAAAAGCGAGGGTGTTGTAAAATTCAAAATCACCTTTCATGGTATTCCAATATTTTGCTTTCTCGCGTTCGCTCAGGGCAGGAAAATATTGCTTGATAAAAAGATCATAGTCGTTGAGTGCTTCTTCAATGCTGCGCTTGGAGCGTTTGTAATCTTTTTCCATGTAGTACACCTTCGCCAACTTGGAGAGGATCTTGACGTACTCGGGATGCGCTCGGCTAAAATATTTTTCGTAAATATTTTTTGCGTTGTTGTAGAGGTCTTCTGCCTTGGTGTAGTTTTTCATTTGGTAATAGACATCTCCCGTAAGGGTAAAAATGCTTGCTGCGTTGATGTTGTTTTTACTTCCGGTCTTGGCGCGCCAGATGGCTTCTGCTTGCGTGAGCGAACTGAAAGCGGCATCGTACTTTTTCTGTGAAATGCTCAGAACAGCTACGTTTTTCAGCACTTCCGCATATTGTGGATTATCTTTGCCCAGGCGGCTCCCCATAATGTTTTGGGCATCCAATAACATTTTTTCCACCGCTGCAGGCAGGTCGCCTTTGTAAAATTTTACCAGTGCTAACCGGGAGAGCGACTTCGCTACTTCAATATGGTTGTGACCGAATTGTTGTTCTTGTGCTTCCATCGCTTTGTGGAAGTTGCTTTCGGCATCTTCATAATCGCCAATGCTATAATCAATATCACCTTTGAGCAAAAGCACAGGGGCCGTCTTGGTCGATTTTTCAGAATAAACACTTAATGCAATCTGTCGTGCACGCGAAGCGAGCCTATCGGCTTCGGTGTAGTCACCTTTAGCCAGCGACAGCCGCCCTTGGTTGACCAAAGGCTCAATCAAGCGCAATGACGTTGCCCCAAACGTTCGCTCATAGTCAGCAATCAATTTTATGAGCAGCTCCTCGGTATCGGCATAACGGCCCAATTGAATAAATAAACTTGATAGCTCGCGGGCCGTGCTGGCTTCATCAATGCCCGTTATCCGGTCGGCTTTGGAAATAATTTTGGCGGCCCGTTCAAGGTTGTTCTCGGCTTCATCAAACAAACCTTTGATTCCAAACAAAACAGCTTGGGTTTCAATGGCATCAATCAAAAATCCTTTCTTGCCTTCGTCCTTGCGGAAATTTTCTAAAATCTTCAGGGAAGAAGTCAAGCTTTGATCGGCCTGCTCGTACTGCCCTAATTTGATTTGCAACTTGGCATTGTGGGTAAGCTCTGCCCCATACAAATAATCATTGTAATCGTATTTGACCCGTGCTGCATTTTTTGCTTTTTCCAAGGAGGCGGAAGCTTTTTCGTAGTTATCCGTTAATTCATAAAAACTGGCAATGTGGTTGAGTATTTCCAGCTGGGCTTTGTGGCGAACAGCAATTTCTTTCTCAACCACTTTGGTGAAGCTTTCGTCATAAATCTTTCCTGCCTCAGCGATCTTGTTAGTGTAATCCAAATAGAAATTGGCAAGTTCTATTTT
>JAYVMP010000239.1:0-3754 GCA_043758895.1 Bacteroidota bacterium | reverse complement strand
TATCCATGTCATTGATGTTTGTTTGCACTACAAAAATGACATAAAAAAGGGTGGCTTAAACTCCACCCTTTACAATTACTTAGTCGGACAACAGTGTAATCATTTATGAAAGAAGTGAAGCACTTTCCGATCAAACTCCTCCACACCTTCTGCCCACCGCACCTGCTCGAAGAAATCGAAGGCGACCTCGTTCAAAAATTTGAGCGAGATGTAAAAAATTTTGGAGAAAGAAAAGCCAAGCGAAGATTGCTTTGGAATGTAGTCCGGTTTTGCAGGCTGGGGATTTTATTAAGAAACAAGTTTTCAATTGAACTAAATAAGCTGCCCATGTTCCAAAATTATTTCAAAACCACCTACCGTCATATTTTTAAAAGCAAAATCAACTTTGGGTTTAAGTTGGGTGGACTCACGCTATCACTGCTCAGTTTTTTGGTGATTGTACTTTACATTTCTTATCAGTTGTCGTTCGACAAGTTCCATGAGGATTATGAAAATATCTATCGTGTGAATTCCATTCGGGTAGAAGATGGCAAAATAGTAAAGTATGCCACCGTTCCACCAGCATTGGGTACTGCACTTAAAGCGGAGTTTCCCGAAATTAAAACCTATGCCGGAATAAGTGAATGGGGCGCCTCTTTGGTTCGTTACAACGATAAATTACTTCGGTTACCTGGGTTTGTCGAAGCAGACAGTACGCTTTTTGATGTATTTACTTTTCATTTTGTTGACGGAAACAGGAGAGCATTGAATGACCCTAACGGCATTGCATTATCGAAAGCAGTTGCCAAGAAAATTTTTGGCGAAGAGGATCCAATGAATAAGTTGATTACTTTCCCCGACCGGTTCGACCGTGTTCTGGAAGTAAAAGCCATTTTTGAGGATTGGCCGACCAATTCAAGTCTGTTCGTCAATGCTATAATGAATTTCGGGGCCATGCGCGACCCCACCGAGATGCCAGCTAACTCGTGGGAGATAGGTTGGGGCGGTGACAATTTATTCTTGCGAATGGATAGCCGTGCGGAACTAAATGACTTCTCAGAAAAAGTCAAACCCCTTCTTGAAAAGAATCTGGTGAAAAGTGAAGATGGCCGGGAAAAGCACTTTAGTTTATTCCTTCAGCCGTTTAAAGAAATTTATTTGGGTGAGCCCTTAAAATGGGAATTCGATCGAAAGGGCAATCCGCTTTATCTCTACATCTATGGGTCACTTGCATTTTTTCTATTGGTTATTGCGGGTATCAACTACTTAAATTTATCCATAGCCGATTTCGACAACCGCAACAAAGAGATTGGCGTTCGCAAAGTGTTGGGCGCTAGCAAAAGGCAAATTGCGTTTCAGGTAATCATCGAAACAACATTGTTTTGTCTGATGAGTTTGATATTGAGCTTGGGTCTGCTTTATCTATTTTTTCCACAGGTCTTGCAATTGCTTGATTCTAATCTACGGTTTGCAATGCTTGCCGATCGAAAACTGCTCTTTTTTGTTGCGGTTACTGTATCATTTCTTGTGATCGCGTCAACCGCTTATCCCGCTTATCGGCTCTCCTCAAACCATCCTATTAACGATTTAAAAAAGAAGACTGGCTTTGGTAGAAAATCTTCCGTGAGTCAATTCCTCTTGCTTGTTCAGTTTACCATTTCTGTGATTTGTATCTCATCGACATGGATAATTGGAAACCAACTAAAATACATCAAAACCCGTGATGTTGGATTTGATCGGCACAATCTGGTCACAGTTTACATGCCCGATCGGTACCCGGTTGAAAAAGCGCCTATTTTGAAATCGGAAATAAGCAAGTTAACTGGAGTGGAGGTTGCGTCATTCTCTTATTATCACATGACGAGTACTCCTTATTATAATGACTGGTATAAAGTTGAAATAGACGGCTTGATGAAAAAGATATTGCTGAACGAATCGTTTGTGGATCACGATTTTTTCAAAACGATGGATGTAAAGATTTTGGCCGGACGAGGCTTTGATGTGAACAATCCAAGCGATATGAAAAAGGGATTTATTGTAAACGAATCTGCCGTCAAAGCATTTGGATGGAAATATCCAATTGGAAAATCAATCGCCATGGCAAATAATACAAACCAGGGATTGAACTGGGAAGGCACAGTAGTAGGTGTGGTAAAGGATTTCAACACACGGTCGTTGCACAAAAAAATCGAGCCATTGGTCTTGCGGCTTCAATACGATTCGTGGTCGGGATATTGCCTCAATGTAAGAATCAGCGGAGATTTCAAAGAAACGATGAATGCCATTGAATTGACTTACAAAAAAGTCCTTCCTGGGTACTTGATGGACTATAGCCTATTGGAAGATCGGTACAATGAGCAATATCAAAATGAAACCAAGGCTTACACAACACTTCAAGCCGGTACTTGGATCATTGTTCTGATTTCTTCACTTGGCATTTTCTCACTTTCCGTTTATCTCTCCATCAAACGCATGAAGGAATTCGGGATACGAAAAGTACTTGGCGCATCGCGACAGCAGATTTCTTTTTTGCATATTAGCCATTTTCTAAAAATAGTTTTCTTTGCCAACATAATGGCCTTGCCCATTGCTTATTGGCTAATGAAAGAATGGCTTGACGGCTTCGCTTACAGGGTCGAACTCAACAACGTCATTTTCTTGCTGGTCGCGGGCATTTCATTTTTTCTAGTGGTCCTAGCTGCAGGGTATTCCTCCTGGAAAGCCGGGCGGATGAATCCTGTGGATGTAATTAAAATGGAGTAGGATGAAAAATAAAATTTTAAAAACTCCTCTACAGTATTGTCACAGTAATTTATATTAATTTAAAAATAAGCTCTTTTTCGATAAATTTAAATGTATTTAGTACAGATTTGCATTTCAAATGAAAATCTGTACTATATTTGTATATGTTTGAACGAATGGCAAGTGAACAAATCAAGAAACTAAGTCGCCATTTTTCGGTAGTGTTCATCAGCGGACCGAGGCAATCGGGCAAAACTACGCTGGCTAAAGAGTTATTTAAAAACTTGCCTTACATTTTGCTTGAGCTTCCTGATCAACGCAAATTGGCATTGGAAGACCCGCGCGCTTTTCTAATGAAATTTTCAAAAGGGGCCGTGTTGGATGAAGTGCAAAATGTACCTGAGTTGTTTTCCTACCTGCAAGGAATTGTTGACGACAACCCAAAGAAAAAATTCGTGCTCACAGGTTCGCAAAATTTTTTGCTCAATGAAAAAATTACTCAATCACTGGCAGGGCGGGCGGGTGTATCGGTGTTGCTTCCGCTCACAATAAAAGAATTGAACCCTTCACCGAAAACCAATTTCGTTGAACTTATCTTTAAAGGTAGTTACCCTGGCCTCCATCAAAAGAAGACACCTCCGTCTCTGTTTTATCCAAGCTATTTGCAAACCTACATCGAGCGTGATGTGCGCTCCTTGAAAAACGTGGGCAATCTCACCCAATTCAATTTATTTCTGAGGTTGTGCGCGGGTCGCGTGGGGCAAATTCTTAACGTTAGTCACCTAGCAAACGAGACCGGTATTTCAGTCAACACAGCCAATGCATGGCTCTCCGTACTGGAAGCCAGCTATGTTATTTTTCGCTTGCCACCGTATCACAAAAATTTCAGGAAACGATTGGTGAAAGCACCTAAGCTTTATATCACCGACACCGGTTTAGCGTGCTATTTGCTGGGCATCAAAAACCCGCGAGAGCTCTCCACGCATTTTGCGTATGGAGCATTGTTTGAAAATTTTGTCATCCTTGAATTGTT
>JAYVMP010000238.1:0-7322 GCA_043758895.1 Bacteroidota bacterium | reverse complement strand
CATAAAAAAATTTCCGTGCTGCACATTTTGTTCTTTTACTTTTAAAAAAATCCCCGATTCAAAAACACTGATCCGGGCAATGAGCAACAGCAGGCCAAGACCGCCTCCTATAAAAAATGCGGTACGCCAGTCAGCAGCATTCCGAACTACAAAGTTGGCCACCACAGCGCCCAGCAAGCCGACTGTGGCTACGAGTGTTGTGCCATAGCCGCGCAAACGGGTGGGCAATGATTCAGAAACTAACGTAATGCCAGCACCTAATTCTCCGGCCAGACCAATTCCTGCAATAAATCGAAGGGCAGCATATTGATGGACATCCGTGACAAACCCATTAGCAATATTGGCCAAGGAGTAAAGCAAAATAGAACCAAACAAAACGGAAAGCCGCCCGCGCTTGTCGCCCATGATGCCCCAGATAATCCCGCCCACGAGAAGGCCAACCATTTGAATCTGCAAGAGAAACTCTCCTTCGTTGAGCAAACTTGCATCGGGCACACCCAGTGAGGTGAGGCTAGGCCTGCGCACAATGCTGAAGAGCAGGAGATCGTAGATGTCCACGAAATAGCCGAGTGCAGCCACAATTACAGGTATGCTAAAAAGTGGTTTGAGGCTTTTGTCGTCCATAAGAATTTTTGCAGAGCAAATTAATCATAGTTTTGAAATCCCGTCATGGGAAAATTACTAAATGTAACTACTCAAGCATTGCTTTGTTTAAAAAAATCAGTAGTTTGGATATAAATTAAAGAGTATGAAAAAATTTACCATTGTTTTTTTTCTTCTCTACTGCTCGGCAGAGGCCATTGCCCAAACCATCGGCATACAATTGTACAGTCTGCGCGATCAGCTTCAGAAAGACGTGCCCAGCACGTTGGCTCTCATCAAAAGCTGGGGGATCACCGAGTTGGAAGGTGGTGGAACGTACGGGCTCACTATGGATGAATTTAATAAACTGTGCAAAAAAAATGGGCTGAAGGTGGTGAGTGTTGGTGCTGACTTCAACGATCTGGACAAGGATGTAGGTAAGGTAATCAAGAATGCAAAGGAATTCGGTGCCAAGTTTGTGATGTGTGCCTGGGTTCCACACGATGGCGACAATTTTACGTTTGCTGATACCGAACGGGCCGTGAAAGTTTTTAACGCTGCGGGAAAAAGGTTGGCAAAGGAAGGCTTATCCCTTTGTTATCATGCACATGGTTATGAATTCCGTCCGTATGAAGGGCGAATGCTGTTTGATTACATGATGGAGAAAACCAATCCGAAATTTGTGAATTTTGAAATGGATGTCTATTGGGTAAAGCAGGCTGGGCAATCCCCGCTGGCTTGGCTAAATAAAAAACCCAAACGTTTTTTAATGGTGCACCTAAAAGACCGCGCGCCAGGCACTCCTGACAGTAGCAATGGCCAAGCCGATGAGGAAACCAATGTGGTATTAGGCAAAGGCGATGTGGGTATAGCAGACCTGATGAAAGCCGCACGTGAAGCCGGTGTGACGCACTATTTCATTGAAGATGAATCAAGCCGCGTAGTGCAACAGGTGCCGCAGAGCCTCGCTTTTTTGAAGGGCATTAAATAAAGTTAAAACCGTTTGTTATCTGTTAATTGTTCCCACAATTAACTTTTGAACGACTATTAAAACTGTTCACGTTTACTCCGACTTCAAACTATTCACTGGGTTTGCCATTGCTGCCATGATTGCCTGATAACTACTGTGAGGAAAGCAATTCTATTTCTGCCATGTTCTACCAATTTTCCTGTTTTAAAATAATTTATGTCTGCCCACCACATTGACACATTTGGGGTTTGCCCCACAGCACGAGCAAATCCAAGCAAACCCTAAAATAGCCAATCGCCTAGTACTCCTCATACCAACTAAATTTATCAGCAACGATTTGTGATTTTTCCTTTTTTAAATATTCTAAATACGCTTTAGAAACCGGAGAATGCCTTTTCCCTTTAAGCCATATTAAACTCCAAGTTGTTTTTATTGGAAGACCTTTGATTTGTATAATATGTAGCTGATTATTGTGCAGTTCATTTTTAATACCAATTAATGGCATTATTGAGTAACCCAGGCCAGCCAACAATGATTGCTTTACGGCCTCATTAGAAGTCAACTCCATCTTTTTAAATGTGGATATATTATTGTGTTCAATAAAGTTCTCCATTGTTTGCCTTGTACCTGAACCTTTTTCTCTAAATATTAAGGGCAAATCTTTAAAAATTTCTTTTGTTCTAATTCCCTCTTTAAATCTTGCATTAGCACTTCCTACCAAGTACAACTTATTTTGGAGTAAATTCAGTTTCTCAACATTTAAGGCATTTGGCAAAATGGAAACGAGAGCAAAATCAACTTCATTTCTTTCTAAACTCTCTACAACTTTATTTTTGTTCGTTACATCCATCAATAATTCTATTCCTATATGTTGTTTCATAAAATCAGCAAGAAAGTAAGGCATTACATATTTCCCGGTCGATACAATTGAAATCTTTAAACGACCAGTTAATTGACCCTTATAGGCTAAGGTTTTATGGTTTATGGCATAAACTTGGTTGATTATATTCTCCGCTGCCTCCGCTATCTCTCGTCCAAAATCAGTTATATAAATTTTTCTTGCGACCACCTCAGTTAAAGGAATTTCAAACTGGGCTTGAAAATTTTTGAGCTGAATAGAAACCGCTGGTTGAGTAAGGTGCAATTCTTCTGAAGCCTTAGTTACGCTTTGGGTTTGTACAATCTTCAAAAATATCTGTAATTGATTTAATGTATAGTTCATAAATTTTATTAATGAATTAGATTACGAAGATAAATAATAATTTATGAACTCGGATCATCAATTTTGCATTGTTAAACTTAATTCAAAAACAATATGACAAAAATAACAGTAGCAAAAGGTGACGGGATTGGTCCTGAAATAATGGATGCCACACTTGAAATTATTTTAACGGCCGGAGCTAAAATTGAAATTGAAGAAATTGAAGTAGGCGAGAAAGTTTACCTTTCAGGCAACACTTCAGGGATTGCCAAAGAATCTTGGGACGTAATCCGAAAAAACAAAATTTTTCTTAAGGCTCCTATAACCACACCGCAGGGAGGTGGTTACAAAAGTTTGAATGTTACGACCCGAAAATTTCTTGGACTTTACTCCAATGTTCGTCCGTGTAAGAGTATGCACCCGTTTGTAAAAACAAAACACCCCATCATGGATTTGGTAATTATACGAGAAAATGAAGAAGACTTATATGCAGGTATAGAACACCAGCAAACAGATGAAGTAGTGCAGTGTTTAAAATTAATTAGCAGACCGGGTTGCGAAAAAATTGTACGCTATGCCTTTGAATACGCAAAGCAGCAAGGCAGAAAAAAAGTAACCTGCTTTACAAAAGATAATATTATGAAACAAACCGATGGCCTGTTCCATAAAGTGTTTGACGAAATTGCAAAAGAATACCCTGAAATTGAAAACGAACATTGGATCATAGACATTGGAGCAGCAAAAATGGCCGACACCCCCGAAGCATTTGATGTGATTGTGATGCCCAATTTATATGGAGATGTACTGTCAGATGTGGCTGCACAAATTACAGGTTCGGTAGGTCTTGCGGGTTCGGCAAACATTGGTGAAGAATGTTCGATGTTTGAAGCCATACATGGTTCGGCTCCACGCAGAGCAGGTCAAAATTTAGCCAACCCATCAGGATTATTACAAGGAGCTATTATGATGCTGAATCATATTGGCCAAACAGCGGTAGCAGAAAAAGTTCAAAATGCTTGGCTTAAAACAATGGAGGATGGAATACACACTTACGATATTTTTAAAGAAGGCACAAGTAAACAAAAGGTAGGCACTAGAGAATTTGCGAAAGCGGTAATAGCCAATTTAGGACACAAACCTTCATTATTAAAGCCAGTATCTTACGCTAATAGTTCAGCACTTAATCTTCCAAAATACAAACGCAAACCAGCTGCGAAAAAAGAACTTGTGGGAGTAGATTTATTTGTGCACTGGACAGACAACAACCCAGATGAATTGGCTAAAATACTTCATCAGTTAGACAAAAAAGAAGTAAAACTTTCAATGATAACCAATAGGGGGATTAAAGTTTACCCCGAAGGATTTAAAGAAACTTTTTGTACAGACCACTGGCGTTGCCGGTTTAAACCAACAGAAAATAATGGCTTAACCAAAAATGACATTGTTGAATTAATGACCAACGCAAACGCGAAGAATATTGACATAATTAAAACTGAAAATCTCTACAACTTTGATGGTGTAGCAGGATACTCATTAGGACAAGGACAATAATCAAAAATTAAATAATTGGGGCTTGTACAGCGAAATCAATCTTACCGATAAAAAAATTATGAAAAAAAAGAATAAACTCAAACTAATTGAAGGGGTGTTCCAACAGGAAGATGCCAAAGAGATTTTGATGAAAATATTTTTAGACAAAATCAATTTTCATAATATAAAAAATTGGAGTTCACAAGAGCGTTTCGGTAAAGACGATGAATTTGCACAAAAACGAATTCCGGCATTAAAAATTGAAATGGATAAATTACAAAAAATATTGTCGGAGGCTAAAGCAAAAAACAAAAGACTTAAAATTAGTTCAGAAATAGACATCACACTCGTAGATAATTAATGTTACCAACATTCAGTCTGGTAAGAATGCCAGTGAAGACTTGTACGAGTTTTTGGAGACTTTAATTTTTGGTGTTATTCAAAACGGATAAGACATGTTGACCAGCAACCATATTTTTCTCACGCTTCGTGAAACAACGTTAATGGTGAACCATGATTTCAACATGGATGCCGTGCAATCCGTAGTGAATTACCCTCGGTCATATTCGGAATCGGAATTTACCGAGTTCAAGCGCGATCTGGTAGAAGCCGGAAATAAAATACGCTTGTTGTACATAGAAAACTCAATGGATAAAACTGCATTTCTCAGTTTTATAAAACAAAGTTCAACCCCGGTGCTTACTTTTTCTGCTGCAGACCGCAAGCCGATTTTATTGAAATTTCATAAGCAAGAATTACTTGCCCTGTGGATCGATGAGAATGAATCGGCTCGCCAAAAAATAGACCTGCAAAAAAAGCCGTTGTTGCAAACCGAGTTGGGAGAAATAATATTCTTTGCCATCTTCCATTACGACAGTCCACTGGGTGAGCCTCAAGAGGGCAAGCCACTTTCGCCTGTGCAAAGGTTGATGCAACTGCTCGGCACAGAGCGCAAAGAAATTTTTTACATTTTGTTTTATGCCATCGTGGTGGGCTTGGTGAGCCTCATTTTGCCACTCGGCATTCAAACAACAGTAGAATTGGTTTCGGGCGGGGTGGTATTCAGCTCGGTTTACCTGATGATTGCCTTGGTGATTTTTGGGGTATTGCTTTCCGGTGCCTTACAAATTGTTCAGATCAGTTTGGTGGAATACCTGCAACGCAGGATTTTTACGAAAGCAGCCTTTGAATTTGCGTTCCGCATTCCACGCATCCGCATGGAAGCACTCACCAAAAGTTATGCACCCGAGCTTGTCAACCGGTTCTTCGATGTAATGACGATCCAAAAAGGGTTGCCCAAGTTGCTGATCGACTTGTCGTCATCTCTGATTCAAATACTGTTTGGCCTATTGTTGATTTCGCTGTACCATCCTTTTTTCGTTTTCTTCAGTCTGTTGCTGGTCTCCATATTGGCATTGATTTTTTATTTTACCGGACCGCGTGGGCTTCAGTCGTCCATCTTGGAATCTAAATACAAGTATAAAGTAGCACAGTGGCTCGAAGAGCTGGCGCGTTCGCTGCACTCGTTCAAGCTCGCAGGCAACACCGACTTGCCCATTCGCAAAACGGATTACTACACCAATAATTATCTGAAGAACCGCAAAACTCATTTCAATACATTAGTGATCCAATACGGATTTGTAGTAGTTTTTAAAGCAGCTATCGTAGGTGGGCTATTGATCATGGGAACCATTTTGGTGGTTGATCGTCAGATCACGCTCGGGCAATTTGTAGCAGCCGAAGTGATCATCATCCTCGTTTTAAATGCCGTTGAAAAAATTATCATGTACATGGATGTGGTCTATGACCTGCTCACTGCGGTGGATAAAGTGGCGCACGTTACCGACCTCGCAATAGAAAAAACAGGCGGCCTGGATTTTAATTCTATCGGGACAGAAGGATTTTCGGTAACTCTAAAAAACCTGCGGTACAAATACATCGATGAACCCGGCTATCAATTGAAAGGAGTGGACTTGAACGTTGCCCACAATGAAAAAATCTGCATCAGCGGGCCGAGCGGATCGGGCAAGTCCACGCTCACCAATATCATTGCGGGCCTGTACACCAATTATGAAGGTGTGGTGGCAATCGATAATTACTCCATGCGCGATCTTGATCTTAAGCACGTGCGCGATTTTGTGTCAAAAAATATTTCGTCAGAAGATTTATTTGATGGCAGCATTTTAGAAAATATTACGATGGGCAAGACATCGGTAACGACTGATCGCGCCCTGCAAGCGTTGGAACACGTTGGACTCAGGGAGCAGATGCACGCGCTGCCACAAGGGTTGGACACTCCCGTGCTGAGCGGGGGCAAAGGGTTTTCAGAAACATTCATCCACAAACTGATTGTGGCGAGGTGCTTGGCCAACCAACCAAAACTTTTGGTGTTGAACGATTTCTTTTATGCCTTTTGTGAAGAAGCCAAACGCGATCTGCTGCAGCGCATCATCAGTGCCAGCACACACTGCACGATCATTTTTGTTTCAAACGATCCAGTGATACAACGTGCAAGCGACCGGGTGGTGTGGTTGGAAGATGGAAAAGTGAAAATGACAGGAGCAAGGGGAAATTAATAAGTGAATTAAATCAAACTTGATGGTAACCCTCACCCGTCCTCGTTGCTCCGACACCCTCTCCCCAGGGCTCCCCAAGGAGAAAGGCTGGGGATTGCCTTCGGCAAACCTATGGCGATCGAAGGGGTAGGGTCTGAGAACAAGCAACAAAGAACTATGTTAAAACTTTCAACCAACTCAATAGAAAAGCACCTTCCGCAAAACAAATTATATTCCCTGCGGTCGCTCGATACTCCTCGCGCGGGCAAAGTGCTGGCGTGGTGGCTCATGGCCGTTGGTGTTTTGTTTTTGGTTGTTCTTTTTCTGCCGTGGCAACAAAACATTCACGGCAAAGGAAAAGTAACGGCCCTCTCGCCCAGCAATCGCCCCCAAACGGTGGAGACGACTATTGCAGGAAGGATCAGTTTGTGGAAAATCAAAGAAGGTCAATTTGTTGACCGAGCCGATACCATTGCCATTCTCA
>JAYVMP010000237.1:0-1531 GCA_043758895.1 Bacteroidota bacterium | reverse complement strand
GGGAAAGGCAATTTGCTGTATGCCTCCCAAAAATTTAATGTGGATATCGCTTTTGCAGGAATTGAAATCGCCAAGATTTTTCCCAATCCTCAGCTTTATTACGGCTATATCAACATGGGCCAGAACCGCCTAAAAGCAGGGTATGGTTACTCCGTTAACGCCAGCACCATACTTGAGTTGGGAGGAAAAAGAAAAGCGCGCATCGATTTGGCCAACAACGGGACCGAACTGGCTAAAGCGCAGCTCGAAGATTTTTTTCGCAACCTGCGGGCCGATGCGACCCTTGCGTTTCTAAATGCCCTGCTGCAAAGAAATAGTTTAACGGTGCTTAACAATTCATATCTGAGCATAAACCGATTGGCCAACTCCGACAGCATCCGCTTCAAACTTGGTGCAATCATGGAAATCGATGCGAAGCAAAGTAAACTAGAAGCAAGGTATCTTCTCAACAGAGTCATTCAGGCCGAATCAGACTGGAAGGTTTCATTAACCTACCTCAATTTATTGGTCGGAAAAAAAAGCATTGATACACTGCTCCATCCGATAGGTGATTTTTCGATGTTCAACCGTGACTTTCTTTACCACGATCTTGTCACCTCTGCGCTCAATAACCGTTCGGATTTCCTGGCTGCATTAAAAAATAAAAATGTGGCCCAAAGTGCGCTGCGGCTCGCCAAGGCAAATCGTGCCATTGATCTCGGTATCATCATCGGCTCAAATAATACCTCGGTGGTCACCAATTTCGTTGAACCAACTCCCTCCCTTACGGCCGTATATGGAGGCATCTCCATGCCGTTGAAATTTTCAAACAACTACAAAGGGGATTTGAAAATTGCACAGTACAATATTGACCAAGCTGACCTTCAGTACCAACAAGTGGAGCTTCAGGTGGAAACGGAAGTGGCCCAAGCTTTTAATAATTATTATGCCCAGCGAAAACAAGTGCAACAGTTCCAATCAGGGTTGCTATCCGAAGCCAAGCGTGTGCTCGAAGGCAAAGTGTATGCCTATCAGCGCGGCAAAACTTCCCTGCTTGAGGTACTGAATGCGCAGCGCACTTTCAATAGCATTCAATCGGATTACTTCACCACTTTGTATGCTTATGCTGCGGCACTGGTTCAATTAGAAAGGGCGGCAGGGATTTGGGATATCAATTTTTAAAAAGGGATAAGCGATGAAAATTAAAATACTGACTTTACTTTTTCTCGCTGGTTGCCTCGTTTCCTACGGCCAAGGTGAAACGAAAATGGGTATTAAGGCAGGCTTTACTTCTGCCAACGTCAGTGGCCCCGATTTAAAACAACTTTCATCGGGTGGAAGTCCTTCTTCGCTAAACAGCTTTCACGTTGGGCTGTTCGTCAACTCCAAAGTCGGCAAATATTTCTGGATCAAGTCGGAAGTACTCACCCTACAAAAAGGCAGTGTCCTTCAGGTCAAAGATAAATGGGGGCAGCAGTACCAAAGCAATTTCAAAGGGCAGTATATAGACGTCTATCCGTTTTCACCTACTTTTCATTTCAAAGGCTTCCAG
>JAYVMP010000236.1:0-19339 GCA_043758895.1 Bacteroidota bacterium | reverse complement strand
CCCCCGTCACCAAAAGTTGATTTTTGAAAATCAGAAAGCCAAAAAAGCGTGGCCCGCTTTTCCCTTGTTCGGGCAAGAATTTCTGAAGAACTGCGACTGACAGCCGACAGTTTTACTTGTGAAAGCAAATCGCTGGTTTCCGCCTTGAGTTTAAATGAATTAGTAAGAAAGTCGTTGGTGATTAATTGAAACCGGGTTGAAGGCGGAAACAAGTCAACAATGCCCTGCGCCATCCGGATGGCCTCGTCTAAGGCGCGCGTCTTTTCACCAACGGGTGATGCCATGCTGAACGAGTTGTCCAAATAAATGACAATGTTTTGTTGAGGTGCCAGTTCTTCTTTGGCCGGCAGAATAGGTTGCGTAAAGGCCATCACTAAGAAAAATAAAAATAACAGGCGCGCGGCTAGCACCAAATATTGCTTCAGCCTCCGTTTTTGTGTAGTCTCTTCTTTTACTTGCTTCAGGAAGCGCGTATTCGAAAAATAAATGCGGGTGGTTTTTCTGAAGTTGAAAAGATGGATGATGATCGGAATGGCGAGCGCAAGCAATGCCCATAAGAAGGAAGGATAGACCAAACTCATCGCGGCAAGTTACACAGGTGAACGGATTTATTTAGCCTTTTGTGTATCTTTGAAAACAGATTTTACAGTGATGGTCACAGCCAAACAAAAGCAACTATCTACCCAAGAAGAATGCCTTGCTCGTGAACTCAGCGAAACCATGGGCGCACCTGGGGATACAGGTGCTGCTTGCTTTGATCTTTCTGCCTTAGTGACCGATGAGTATGAGGGTGTAGTATTTTGATGAATAGTAGAGCAACCTCTTTTCGCCCACTCCATCAACTTCACCGAACAATACGGAGTTTGATTTTATGGGTGCGGCATAAAATGTCGGACAGGCAATTTTTTATTTTATCGAGCGTAGTGGTGGGCTTATCAGCCGGGCTGGCGGCTGTGGCGTTGAAGTTTTTTGTCCATCAGATGGAAGGCTTGGTCACGAAATATTCTGAGGTATATGGATTTTGGTTCTTCGCGTTTCTGCCTTTGCTTGGAATTTCCCTGACGGCCCTCTACGTTATCAAAATCCTCGATGGAAATTTTCAAAAGGGTTCGGCTGAAATTCAATATGCCATTGCCAAACAATCGAGCTTGTTGCCATCCTCGCAGATGTACAGTCATGTGATTACCAGTGCACTTACCGTGGGCTTGGGTGGGTCTACGGGTTTGGAATCACCCATTGTCAGCACGGGCTCAGCCATAGGGTCTAACTATGCTCGTGCTTACGCACTGAGTTACAAAGACAGAACGGTTTTATTGGCAAGCGGAGCTGCTGCCGGCATTGCTGCTGCTTTTAATGCACCCATTGCAGGAGTTCTTTTTGCCATTGAGGTAGTGCTCACCGATATCAGTCTCACCGCTTTCATTCCGCTGATCATTGCAGCAGCCTGCGGTGCGTTGGTGTCTAAAATTATTTTGCAAGAAGGCTTCGTCATGAGTTTTACATTGCGTCAGCCTTTTGATTTTCACAATGTGCCATTTTACATTTTATTAGGCCTGTTAGCAGGATTTATGGCTTTGTACTTTGCCCGAACTTTTATGGGCACGCAAATTTTAATTTTCAAAATAAAGAACCCTTGGTTGCGCTTGGGCATGGGGGGCGTTGCATTGGCTTTGTTGATTATGGTGTTTCCTCCACTTTTTGGGGAAGGATATCGTACCGTCTCGGTTCTTGCCAATTTAAAGGCTGCCCTATTGCCGCACAAAAGTATTGTAAATACTTGGGTACATGGCGAGTGGCTCCTCCTCGTTTTTTTGATCTTGGTCATGCTCGCTAAGTCGATTGCCGCTGGCCTTACATTGGGTAGCGGTGGCAATGGAGGGAATTTTGGGCCTTCGTTGTTCATGGGGGCATACCTTGGCTTTTCCTTTGCCCGGTTCATCAACTTGATTGGCTTGGCGCAGATACCGGAAACCAATTTTGCGCTGGTGGGGATGGCTGGAGTTTTGAGCGGAGTATTTTATGCTCCGCTGAGTGCTATCTTTCTTATTGCGGAAATAACAGGTGGGTACGAATTGATGATTCCCTTGATGATTGTGTCGGCCTTGAGCTTGGCCGTGGCCAAATATTTTCAACCGCTTTCGATGGAAGCCAAAAAGCTGTCAGAAAAACTCAAGCACTCCATTGCCAACCGCGATCAGTTCTTGTTGAGCAAGATGGAATTGAACAAATTGATCGAAATCGATTTTATCCCGTTGAAAGAAACAGACCTGCTTCAAGCGTTGATCAGCGCGATTTCTCAATCGCGCAGAAATACTTTTCCTGTGCTGAATGAACAACACCAGCTTGTAGGCCTGATCCACCTGGATCATGTGCGAGCTACAATCTTTCAAACCGAACTTTATCAAACCGTGGGGATCAAGGATATTATGGTTGCACCGGCTGCGGTGATTGCCCCGCAAGATGACCTGCACAGTGTGCTCAAAAAATTTGATGAGGCACACCAATGGAATTTACCCGTGGTGGAAAATAACAGGTACATCGGGTTTGTTTCCAAATCCAGCATCCTTTCAAAATATAGGGAAGAGTTAATGCATGGACTTTAAGACTGCAAACGTCAAGCCCAGGGGTTCATAAAAGATCGAGGCCAATTTTTTGCCGCTATGGCTAAAAGCCACTAACACCCATCGTTTGCTAACATCAGTGACTATCATTTATTAGAAACTTTCCGCAAAGCCGAGGTAAAAGTAGCCGAGGTAATGAGGATCGCCCCTGGCATAGTCAAGCCGAAGGTTCAGCTTTTCTCTTTTGTTGATGTTCACACGTAGGCCTCCGCCATAAGAATAATGCAGGTCGGATAAATTAACGGAAGTGGGATTGTAAACTTTCCCTAATCCCGCAAAGGCAACCACACCGATGCGCTTGTACACCGGCATGCGGTACTCAGCTTGAAAAGCCGTCATGTAGTTATCGCGAAAACGGCCACGGTAATAGCCGCGCATGATCCGTGGTCCGCCCAATTCCGCCAGCTCTTTTATCGGAGCATCGCCCACAACAAAGTTGCCGTAGAGTTCCATCGCCAGAATGTGACCTTTGGATGGTTTTATGGTAAGGTACTTGCGCATATCAAAATACGTGCGGTGGTAGTTAAGGGTGCCACCAAAAGCTTTGGAGTAATTAGAATACCGGAAGTCCCAATAAAACCCGCGACTTGGGTTTACCACATTGTCCCGTTCGTCCCAGGTAAGCGCGGGGCCAAACCCGATGGAGGTGGACCCGTTGTAGCCTGCGCTTTTTTCCGTTTCCAATAAACCACTGGGTTGAAGGCGCAGGTTATAATACCGAAGAGCCCTGACTTCGAGCCCGACAAATACTTTTTTGCTTTTAGAAATTCTCCGCCCGATCCGATTTTCCAAACCGACCACGTTGTAAGTAAATGTTTCGCGGTTGGTGGTTGGCGTGTTGTTGCCTCGTCCAAAATAAAAATCGCGGAAGTCAATGAGTTCCTCGCCAAACCCTTCAATCAGGTATTTTTCTCCACGGGTGAAAATGGTGTAGCGCGGGATTAGAATGAGTTGCTTGCGGCTTGTGTAAAGGAAAATCAATTCGGCATTGGAGGTGCGTGTAAGCACTTTCGGGTCCAAGTTTTTCCATAGCGTAACGCCTAGGGCACCAACCCCAAGATGGGTTTCGGGCGTGAGCACCAATACCGGCAACACTATTTTCCGCACATTGCGGGATGTGTCTGAATAGAACCTGAGTTTTTGGCTCAGCAAAGGCAAGGATAAAACCGTAAATACAGAGAAAGCAAATGAAAATCGAGGAGTCAATCCGAAACAGTTTTTTTTGAAGCCATAAATTTATTCAAAAGAATTGGATTGGTCGCTTTGAATTGCGTTCAGCGCGTTGATGCCCATCTATTTTTTGAATCTCAACATCGTTTGCAAGCGATGAAGTCTTCAGATATTTTTCCCGTCTGCACCGAGGATATGCCATTGCCTATCTTGAATAAAGATGACAACCGAGCTGGCCGATAATCCTTTCGGGGATTCGATTTCTATGATCCCCTCTTTTTTTGCTTCGTTGGATGTAAAAGCGCGAACCACATTTCTGTGCGCTAGTCTGCGGCCCGAATTTTCTCCCTGCAAAACTTCATTTGAAACATTTTTTTCTACGATGGCGGCATTGATGACGAGGCCATTTGGTACTTTGCTCACCGAATAGGAAACCGAAATTTTTCCTTCCTGTTGCCGGATTGATTTCAACACAACTTGATATTCGGATTTCTCCGTGAGGGCTTCAACCACCGCACGGTCAGTTTCCATTTTGGCCGACCCAACAATTTCCGATTTACCATTTACAATCAACTGGGGAGTATAAACACTTTCTGTATTCATCACCACTGAATATTTTCGTTGTCGTTCTGTGTATGCTGGACTGCTATAGGGGTCTTTCCATCCGATGTAGTTCCAATAATCCACGTGAAAGGATAAGCCATAAACCGGTTGGCTGTTTTTGTCTGCGGCTTCAATAATTCTGGAAAGGTTTTTATCTGCTGCCGGGCAACTGGAGCAGCCTTGAGATGTAAACAATTCGATGACAACAGGATTGCGTGTAGGTGAGATGTGCTGGTTTTGCGCGAAGCAACGATAGCCCGAAATCAACGCCAGCAAGATCAGGGTCAAATTTTTCATAAAGCAATTAACGGTGCTTTGATGAATTCGGGTTGTCGCCTGAAAGACGTTATTGACGATTTGCTAATCGTTGCCCGGTCTCGGGAGTTGGAAATGATAAGGGATTACCGGATCAAGCGGACATCCGCGATTTAAACTTCTTGGTCAATTCTTCCACGGTGTTTTTAAAGTTGGGGTCAACTTTCATCATGTCCTCCACTGATTCAAGGGCGTGGATCACGGTGCTGTGGTCGCGGCCGCCAAAATTCTCGCCAATCAGGGCGAGTGTCAGTTGGGTGTAACGCTTGCAGAAGTACATGGCCGTTTGCCGGGGGATCACGATTTCACGTTTCTTTATCTTGCCCTTCATCTGCTCCATCTCCACTTTGAAATAATCAGCCACTGTTTTTTGAATGTAGTCCACACTCACATCGCTTTGAATTTCTTTGATGATATTTTTCAGCACTTCTTTGGCAAGATCGAGATCGATGTTGCGTTTCAGCAAGGTGGCATGAAAAAGGAGTGAGTTAAGAACGCCTTCCATATCGCGCAGGTTGGTATCCACACTGTAAGCCAGGTATTCGGCTACCTCAGTAGGTATCTCGATTCCATCGGATTGCATTTTATTGTTGATGATGGCCAGCTTGGTTTCAAAGTCGGGCTCTTGCAAGTCGGCTGTTAGCCCCCATTTGAAGCGGGAGAGCAACCGCTCTTGAAAACCCTTCAAGTCGCGGGGCGGGCAATCGCTCGTCATAATGATCTGTTTGCCCGATTGGTGGAGTTGATTAAAGATGTTAAAGAAAATTTCCTGTGTTTTTTCCCGGCCCGCCAAAAACTGAACGTCATCGAGAATAAGCAAATCAACCTGTAGGTAAAAATTCTGGAACTCTTGCATTTTTAAATTTTGCAGCGCGTTCAAAAACTGGTTGGTGAAATCGTTTTGATCCACATACAAAACCACTTTGTCGGGCATGTTCTTTTTGATTTCATTGCCAATGGCCTGGATCAAATGCGTTTTGCCAACACCCACGCCACCGTACAACATCAGCGGGTTGAAGGAGGTGGTGCCCGGTTTCTTGGCCACAGCAACACCGGCTGATCGCGCTAAGCGGTTGCAATCACCCTCTACAAAATTGTCAAACAAATAATTTGGATTGAGCCGCGAGTTGACCGTGCGCGGGTCAAGAGCCTTGTAAGCAAACGGAGAATACTCTGCGGAGTGTCCATTGCCATTCAAGGGCAGTATATTTTTCTTCGTGCCATGGCCGTTGGGATAATTCACCATCACCGGTGGATTTTGTTGATTGCCACTGTCCACCACTACCGAATACTCCAATCGTCCATGCTCACCCAACACTTGGCGCACTGCCTTTTTCAACACGGGCACGTAATTATCTTCGAGCCATTCGTAGAAAAATTGCGAAGGAACTTGAATGGTGAGCACATCGCCTTCATTGCGAACCGGTACGATAGGCTTAAACCAGGTATTAAAACTTTGTTCGTCCACATTTTGCTTGATGATTTCCAAGCAATCAGTCCAGGCGGTGGTGGTAGCAACTTCCATTTATGTATGCGGTTGTGAGGTGAAGGTCTTTAGGTTTTTTTTGAGAAAGGGAGACAAAGGTGTAAAAAAAATAAAGAACTAAAAATAAATTTTACCCTCTCCTCCATTGGCTATTCCATCCGGTTAATACCAGATCGGAAGATACTTAATCCATCGGCATTTCAAAGGTATTTCAAGTGAATAATATTTATTTTGAAAAAAATATTCTTTTGATTTTTTAAATGCGTATTAAATTGAAACTTGATGCTTCATCCATCCACTGAATGCAAGAAAATAAATTTCAAATTGATTTCGCAACGCCTACTTTCCGTGATTGGGAAAAAAATGTGCAACAGGAATTGGGGAATAACCTTTCGTGGCAAAATTTGATAAAGGAAAAGGCTGGCCTTACAATTAAGCCGTATTACGATTCCCGCGATAGCGTGAAAGAAAGGAAAATCAAAATTGAAAGCTTTGGTGGGTTGATCTCTTGCCAGAATGTCCCCAAAGTTATTGTAACCGATAATGCCACGGCAAATCAAGAAGCATTAACTCATTTAAACACGGGCGCTGACGGGATTTACTTCAAAATTCAAGCGAATTTGACCAGTAGGGAAATCTTGTTGAAAGATATTGAAATGCTCTTTTGCTCCCTTCTCTTTCAGGAAGAGAATGATTCATCTGAATTTTTAAACTTCTTTGCGAATTTTGTCAATAAAAAATCTGAAAAGGAAAAAATAAGTGGTGCTTTCTTTTGGAAAGACTTTCCGTCTGTGGATTTCGATTGGGCTCAATTTATAAACTGGAATAATTTTAAAGTCGGAGGTATTTGCGTTGCCGAAAACAAAAATATTGTGGATGAAATTGTGGATGCATTGTGTAAGGCTGTGGAAACCTTAGATCACCTCAACAAGAACGGCTACACCGAAATGAGGGCCTTTCAAACGCTGGCATTTTCAATTTCGGTAGGAACAGATTTTTTCTTATCCATCGCGAAAATCAGGGCACTTAAAAATCTGTGGCTCACGCTCCAGGAAGCCTATCAAATAAAAAATCCAACGATGGCGTTTGTTCATGTGGATTCACGGGTTTGGCGTCACGATGACTTTCAGCCGCATGGCAATTTGATCAAGCAAACTTTCGGAGCAATGGCTGCTATCCTGGGTGGAGGTAATGCGTTGTCCATTGAACCCGAGGATCCGAAAAACTCTATGCTGGCTCGGGTGGCGAGAAATGTTTTGTCCATCTTAAAAGAAGAATCGTACTTTTCTAAAGTGAATGATCCGCTGGCGGGAGCTTTTTACGTGGATGCACTTACCCATCAGATTGCCCATGAAGCCTGGAAAAAATTTCAACTACGAATGGGGTGAACTAAATAAGTTGATAGTGGACAAAACTCAATTTTCAAAGCTTAGGACCATAAGATAATGATGCCCGACTTTTCAAAAATAAACTACCAACCGATTCGCGCTTTTACGGATACCGGATCAAATGGATTATGGCTTACTCCAGAAAGCATTTCGGTCAAATCACAACTGGACGAAGGCGATCTTGAAAATCCAGAGTTAAAAAATTTAAAAGCGGGGCTTCCTCCCTATTTGCGCGGACCTTATTCATCGATGTACACGGTGCGGCCTTGGACCATTCGACAGTATGCCGGATTTTCAACCGCCAAAGAATCGAATGCTTTTTATAGAAGGAATTTGGCGGCCGGCCAAAAAGGATTGTCCGTTGCCTTTGATCTCGCTACCCATCGAGGTTATGATTCTGATCATCCGCGCGTAGAAGGTGATGTGGGCAAAGCCGGAGTGGCCATCGACTCCGTACTGGACATGAAAATTTTATTTGATCAGATTCCGCTTGATCAAATGTCGGTGTCCATGACGATGAACGGAGCCGTGATCCCGGTGCTCGCCTTTTATATTGTCGCTGCCGAAGAGGAAGGTGTGAAGCCACACCAACTCAATGGCACAATTCAAAATGATATTCTCAAAGAGTTCATGGTGCGCAACACCTACATCTATCCGCCTGCGCCTTCCATGCGCATCGTGGCCGATATTTTTTCGTATTGCTCCAGGCACATGCCCAAGTTCAACAGCATCAGCATCAGCGGCTACCACATGCACGAAGCAGGCGCACCCGCCCATCTCGAACTCGCTTACACGTTGGCGGATGGCTTGGAATACATCCGTGCCGGACTGAAAGCCGGAATTGCCATTGACGACTTTGCTCCGCGGTTATCTTTTTTCTGGGGCATCGGCATGAATTTTTTTATGGAAGTAGCCAAGATGCGCGCAGGCCGCTTGTTGTGGGCGAAGTTGGTAAAACAATTCGAACCGAAAAATGAAAAGTCGATGGTGTTGCGCACGCATTGCCAAACCAGCGGCTGGAGCTTGACAGCGCAAGACCCGTATAATAATGTAACACGCACCTGCATCGAAGCGATGGCCGCAGTGCTGGGCGGAACGCAGTCGCTACATACCAATTCGTTGGATGAAGCCATCGCCTTGCCCACCGATTTCTCAGCAAGGATTGCGCGCAATACACAACTGTACCTGCAAAAAGAAACGGGTACCACACATGTGGTGGATCCGCTCGGTGGCTCGCATTATGCAGAGTACCTCACCGAACAACTGGCCCGCAAAGCAGAGGAACTGATCGAAGAAGTAGAAGCGCTTGGCGGCATGACCAAAGCCATTGAGCGCGGGTTGCCCAAGTTGCGCATTGAAGAGGCTGCGGCCGCCAAGCAGGCGCGCATCGACTCGGGCGATGAAGTGATTGTGGGCGTGAACAAATACCTCACCGATGAAAAACCCGACTTCGCAATCTTGGAAGTCGATAATGCCGCTGTGCGCAAAGAACAAATCGAAAGGCTTGAAAAATTAAAACGCGGGCGCAACAACGAAAAAGTGACTGCTTCTTTGAAGGCTATTGAAGAAGGCGCAGCCGGAAAAGAAAATTTACTGTCCCTTGCCATCGATGCGGCTCGCCACCGTGCCACGCTTGGAGAGATTTCATTGGCGATGGAAAAAGTTTTTGGCCGCTACAAGGCTTCCATCCAAACGATTTCGGGTGTATATTCGGGGGCGATGAAAAACAAAAAGGTATTGGAAGAAGTGCAAAAACTTTCAGACCGCTTTGCAAAAAAGGACGGGCGCAGGCCACGCATCCTGGTGGCGAAGATTGGCCAGGACGGCCACGACCGTGGCGCGAAAGTTATTGCCACCGGTTTTGCCGATCTTGGTTTTGATGTGGACATCGGGCCACTGTTTCAAACTCCGGCAGAAGTGGCGAAGCAGGCCGCAGAAAATGATGTGCATGTAGTGGGGGCGAGCAGCTTGGCGGGCGGCCATAAAACCTTGGTGCCGGAATTAATTGATGCCTTGAAAAAAATTGGCCGGCCCGATATTCTTGTGGTGGCCGGTGGGGTGATCCCGCCACCGGATTATGATTTTCTTTACAAAGCCGGAGTGGTTGGAATTTTTGGACCCGGCACTTCCGTGGCGCAAGCAGCGAAGGCTATTCTTAATAAAATGATAAACTAAGTAGTTACGCAAAACTAATAATTTGACATCATCGCGAGTTCCAGCGAAGGAAAGCGGGGCTAAGCGATCCCCCCAAAACAGGGATTGGCCCAACGACACCAATCCATGGCAGGTGCTCGCAATGACGTTCATAATTTTGCGTAAATGGTTACCGATTCAAAACAAACTGAAAGGGAATTAGAATTCAAACTGAGCAAAACGCTGAAACAACGATTGCGTTTGTTGCGGATTCATCGCATGATCCGCGGTAAATACTCAATCCCTGATGCTTGAAAAGTGGATACTGGAGCTTTAATGTCAATGAGCGGTTTATGAAAAAATATTTTCGTGCCCTTCTGCTTCAGGCTCTCGTCCCTTTTGCCTTGCACGGCCAGCAGAAATATCCGGCACTTATCAACATAATCTCATTCGAAGAACTGCAAAAAAAATCTTTCGAAAGAAAAGTGGAGTGGACAAATCCGGATGGATCAAAAGAAAAATTAGCGATCAAAGAAATGACTATTCCTTTTACGAAGAAGTTGAAAGTACTGACAATGGAATTTGTTCACGATGTTTATGGGCTGGATTCCATTTGGTTAAATCCCAGAATGATTGTCTTTCATGCGATGGGCGATGGTGATTTAAAGACGAGTCTGGAAGTTTCTTCTTTTTTGAATGACGAGATGCCCGATGCATGGGGAAATCTATCGAAGGCCGGGAAACTTCCCAATGGGGCACATTTTATTATTGACCGCGATGGCACGATTGTTTGTTTGTCACCTCCCGTTTTAAAAAATGGATTGACGTCTTTTGAACTTGAAAATCATCATTGGTACGTCAAGCGTCACCAAGATGGAAACCCTGTTGCTATCGGAGTTGAAAATGTGACCCCCAAAGGAAACTATACCGATTTAACAGAAGCTCAAATCAAATCCAACGCCCAACTTGCTCGTTGGCTAACCTGGTTTGAGCAGGGCGAAATAAAATTCATCGCGAGCCATCATCAATTCAATGATGATAAGAATTATGATCGGTTTTTAAATACCTTTCAATTGTACAATTACAAAAAGCCATTTCGTACACGCGCAAGGAAGGATATTGGCACAAGAGCCTTTTCGGAAATTTTTAACCAGGTAAAAAAACCCGGAAACCCCATCCGTCCATTTTTTGACAATTAATACTTCGCTGGTTGCCCCGGTACAGGTGTTGATTTTTTGATAAAATCGCGAATGTGTTCGTTCGATGTAGCTAAATCTTCGGAACGTAAGTACATCATGTGCCCACTTCTATATCCTTCGAAGCGCATGCGGTCTTTCAGTTTGCCACTGGGGTCAATTTGCCACATCGAATACTTCGCATCAAAATAGGTTGTGGCCCCATCAAAAAATCCAGACTGGATCATCAAGTGCATGTACGGATTTTCGGCCATAGCCTGCCGAAGGTTGTCTCCGGTGTGGTCATCTTTATTGTCCCACGGATGTACAGGTCCAAACATATTGTATTTAATATCTGTTTTGTATTTCAATACTTCGCGTAAATAATAGTTAATAGCTGGGGTAAACGCATGAAGCCAGGAAGTGAGTTCGGAATTGTAATCAGGCTCTTCTCCCGCCTGCATTTTGTCCAAGCCAAGGTACCGCGAATCCAATCGGCCAATGGTGAAATTTTTATCACGAAGAAGTTCTTTCCAGAAAAACTGGGTCGGCACCGAAAGGTTGTGTTGTAAAATGGATTTTTCGGAAAGGCCGGAGTAGCGCGACATTTTCGAGGCAATCTGTTTTCGTTTGGATTCGTCAATGAATCCACCTTGCGAAAGGGCTGGGATCAATTCATTGATCGTAAAAGTCTCAACTTCTGGCAGCACATCATTCAAGTCCTTTTGTTGCAGGTCTGCCGGCAGCGCTTTTTGGTACCAGGCTGCAGCCGCAAAATAGGGGAGGTTCAAGGCGTCTCCTACCGGGCCATCGCGCTTGATGCCCAATTCGGTTGGCGATACTAAAATCACACCGTTCAAATACATCCAGTGTGCATTTTGCAATTCGAGCGCAAGCCCGGAGACACGGGTAGTGCCATAGCTTTCGCCAATCAAATATTTAGGCGAAGTCCATCGGTTGTTGCGAGCGACAAACGTATTGAGCCACTCGGCCAGGTAGGTAATGTCGGCCTTTACACCAAAGAAAACAGAACGCTCGGCCTTTGGATCGAGGATACGCGAGAAGCCACAGTTCACCGGATCGACATAAACGATATCGGCCACATCCAAAATGGAATGAGGGTTGTCGCGAATGCCGTAGGGTTGTACGGGATAACCTTCCTCGTCAATGTTCAACAACTTGGGGCCTGTGTAGGCAATGTGCATCCAAACCGAGGCAGAGCCCGGGCCTCCATTGAATGATAAAATAAGTGGGCGTTTACTTTTATCGGCAATATCGGTTCGCTCATAATAGGTATAGAAAAGTGAGGCGATCACTTTTCCATCTTTGTCCCACACTGGCTGGGTGCCGGCCGTTGCTTTGTAGGGAACAACTTTTCCTTTGATGGAAGCTTGGCCGGTGGATGTCACCGCTGACTCGGCCGGTAGTGTCCTTTCGGGTAAAGCGGGTGGGTTTTTTTCCTGTGAAAAAGAAAAGAAGGAGATCAGTAAAAACAAAATGTAAAATAGGTTTTTCATAGGGGTGTGGTTTTTATTGTCGTGTTCTAAAAAAATCAAATAGCTATCATCCTGCAATGCTTTTTATTTGCGAATAGGTTGCAACCCGAAAAGTGCAGATCATCAATTTAGGAAACCAACTTCGCATTCTCCGGATCCCAGTTAATAACCTTCTTTTCAAAATAACTTTTGTTCGATGCCAGTGCCGGGCCGGCAGCCCGCATGCTGAAAATCGCGTCTTCCACAATGGGCGCTCCATGCCGGATGCCATTGTAAAAAGCCAAATGATGATCCAGGTTGGCACTGTAATGTTCCGGTTCTTTGTACTCCACTCCAGGTTCAATAACTTTTGGTTTTTGGGCAGGGTATTTTTCCTTGTACCATTTCTCGTAATCCTTTTGCTGGGCCACCGTAAAGGTGTTGAACGAATCCCATCCGCCATAGCCCGGAGCTTTTGGTGTTGGGCTCCGATCTACTTTTACTGAACTCCATCCCACCGTAATAATTCCTTCTGAGCCAACTAACCGCAGTCGCTCACCACCATGATTGCCATCGACAAAATTCACGCGCATCTGTAAATTAAATGCAGCGTGCTTATCGGATGCAGCGTAATCGTGAATGCTGGTCATAATGTCGGGCACATCGCGCCCGTCTTTATAATAGCGCAGCCCGCCCGAAGAATAAATCCGGTTCGGCCCTTTTGAACTGGTGATCGCGTGGAGCGCTGAAAATAAATGAACAAAAAGGTCACCGGCCATTCCGGTTCCATAGTCCTGATAATTTCGCCAGCGGAAAAAGCGAACGGGATCATAAGCTACTTTTGGTGCATCTCCAAGAAAATTATCCCAATCCACTGTATTGGATTGAGCATCGGTAGGAATAGAATATTGCCACGCACCGTTTGGGCCTTGCCGGTCGTTCCAGGTTTCTACCAAAACCAAATCCCCGATTACCTTCGAGTCAAAAATTTCTTTCGCCTTTAGCGTAACAATGGAGCTTACCCGCTGGCTGCCCACCTGAAAAACTTTACCCGTTTTCTTTTGGGTTGCAATCACTGCTTCCCCTTCTTCCAAGTGATGCACCATCGGCTTCTCGCAATAGACATGTTTTCCTTTGTTCATGGCCTCTATCGAAATGTGGTCGTGCCAATGATCCGAAGTGGCAATGATCACCGCGTCAATATCTTTTCGGTCGAGGATCTCGTTGTAATTTTTTGTTGTAAAGAGCTCTTTGCCATAGACTTCCTTGGCATGATCCAATCGGCCGGTATAAAGATCACAGGCCGCCACTAATTTTACGCCAGGAATTTGAACGGTTGTCTCCGAATTGTTGAATCCCATTATGCCCATCCCGATCACGGCAACATTAACCTGGTCGTTGGCGGCATAATTTTTTTTCTGAACGGGCATTGCCTTCAACTCAACTACATTCCGTTTATCGTTTCCAAGCAAAACCGTGGGCATTGCTGCTGTGGCGAGGGCTGAGCCAAATGCTTTTTTGATGAACCCCCTGCGGGAAGATTTTTTTGAGATCATAACATTTTGAGTTTGGGTGAAAGGTGAATTTAAATGTAGCTTTTATTTTATTGATTCAATACTAAATTATATACATGATACTGACCACCCTAAGTGGCCACTTTGTGCTTGGTGTCTTGTGGCAAAAAAGGGAAAGATTTTAAAATCAGGCCATTAAGACACAAGGATGCGAAGCAACACTTATGAATTAATCATGAAATGCCCATCAGCAAAGCAGGCCCAATGGTATGATAATGGCCTTGGGCATTCCATGTGACTACTAAAAAAAATAAATATTAACACATGAAAATACCATTGGCAGGGTGTACGATCTAATAAAAAAACTTAAATTTACTTACCGTCAACCGCTGAGCTATGAAACCACAATCCACTCTTGAAGAATCCATTATCCGCAAAATCGACAGGCGCTCTTTTCTGAAAGCTACCGGGCTAACCGCCACAGGCATAATCCTCGGGTTGCAAATGCAGTGCTCGCCCAAAAAACCGGGCGTACCTTTTTCACCCAACGTCTATCTCACCATCAATGGCGATGGCTCGGTGACGATTGTTACGCACCGCCAGGAAATGGGCACAGGCATACGTACCAATTTGCCGATGGTGCTTGCCGATGAACTCGAAGCTGATTGGACAAAAGTGAAATTGGTGCAAGCCGTAGGCGATGAGAAAAAATATGGCAACCAAAACACAGACGGCTCGTTTTCGATTCGCATGTTTTTTGAACCGATGCGCAAGGCAGGCGCTTCCGCCCGACTTATGTTGGAACAAGCAGCCGCCAATCAGTGGGGCGTTTCAGTATCGGATTGCAAAGCCATCAACCATGAAGTAGTAAACAAAAGCAATGGAAAGAGAATAGCGTTCGAGGATTTAACGGAGGCAGCTTCCAAGCTGCAAGCCCCAAAAGATGAAGCGGTAAAACTAAAAGACAAAGCCGATTGGAAATACATCGGCAAAGCACTTGGCACCTACGATGTTCCTTTTATTGTGAACGGAACGGCCACATATGGATTGGATACGAAATATGACGGAATGAAATATGCCGTGATTGCGCGTTGCCCCGTGGCGGGCGGAAAAGTGAAATCATTTAAGGCCGATAAAGCAAAAGCCATCCCCGGTGTGGTAAAAATTGTTGAACTCCCAGCTTCCGGCTTCCCGGCCAACTTTCATGTGCCGATGGGTGGCATCGCCATCATAGCCGATACTACATGGGCCGCAATCAGCGCGAGGAGAGAACTGGAAATAGAATGGGATTTTGGTATCAACGGTGATTACAATACCGAGGCTTACATCAACGAGATGAAAACCAAGGTAAAAAAGAAGGGAAGGGTGAGGCGCTCGCAAGGAAAAATCGATAGTGCAATGGCCGCTGCAGACAAAGTATTGGAGTCCACCTTTGTGATCCCTCACCTGGCCCACGCACCGATGGAGCCGCCCAATGCGCTGGCCGTTTTCAAAGACGGCAAGTGCGAAGTGTGGGCGCCCGTTCAATCGCCTCAATGGGTGCGCGACTCAGTAACTACTTCACTCGGGTTAAAACCGGAAGCCGTTACCGTGAATGTAACGTTGCTGGGCGGTGCATTCGGACGAAAATCAAAACCGGATTTTGTAGTAGAGGCTGCATTGCTCGCCAAAGAAACCGGAATGCCTATCAAAGTGATCTGGACCCGAGAAGATGATTTGACTAACGATTTCTTTCATGCCGTGAGCGTACAGCACATCCGCGTGGCATTGGATAAACAAAAGAAAGTTACCGGCTGGAACCACCGCAGTGTTTTCCCGCCCATCGGTGGCACCACCAGCGAAAAAGAAATCGAGCCAAGTGCCGGTGAATTGCAGCTGGGCATGGTCGATTTTCCGTACGATATTCCCTCGATCCAATGTGAGTCGCATCAAGCAAAGGCCAGGACACGGATTGGTTGGTTGCGTTCGGTTTGCAACATACAGCACGCTTTCGCTATTGGGAGCATGCTTGATGAAATCGCAAGCTACCGTGGCGTTGATCCGGTTGCCAATTTGCTTGAACTTCTTGGGCCAGACAGAAATATCGCGCTCGACAAATTGGTCATTGACAAATATGAAAACTATGGTGAGCCGCTTGAAAAATTTCCGTGGAGTACCAAACGCTTGCGTGGGGTGATCGAGTTAGTGCGCGATAAATCCGGTTGGGGAAAGGCGCTTCCAAAAGGCCACGGCTTGGGAATATGCGCGCACAAAAGTTTCCTCACGTACGTGGCCTGTGTAGTGCATGTAGTCGTTGATGAAAATGGAAAACTCTCCATACCCGAATTGCATTATGCGGTGGATTGTGGTATAGCCGTGAACCGGAATTCCGTCATCAACCAATTTGAAGGTGGAGCTGTGTTCGCGTTGAGCGGTGCGCTCAAATCCGGGATTTCATTTAAAAATGGACGCAGCGAACAAACTAACTTTGATACTTATCATATCTCGCGGATGAGTGATGCGCCCACTGAAATTTTTGTTCACCTTGCCGACAGCGATGAAAAACCAACCGGGGCTGGCGAGCCGCCCGTGCCGCCCGTTGCCGCGGCCTTGGCCAACGCCATTTTTGCAGCTACCGGAAAACGGTACCGGGAGTTGCCAGTAAAATTGGGTTGAGTGGAAATTCTGTTCAACTGCAAATGTGTAAGCCATGTCGGGCAACCCTTCATTCAGTTGCTTCAATGCTTGTAACAAATAGCGTCTTAAAATTATTTCGCTTTTCGTTTCTCCCCAAGTAATCCGTTTGCTCCGAATGTTCCTTTAGCATACGCAACCTCCCAACCAAGTTCTTCTAAAACCTGTTGGGTTGCTGTTTCAACCAGTGTACCTTCTGAATATTCGTAGCTCATTTACCCTATTAAATAATTTCGTTTTGTGTTATACATCAGCAAATACCCTCCTTTGTTAGCATCGCTTAAAAAAGAATGACTTACCAAGGTTTCCATAGCGAGTTGCTTTTCCAAAAATGGATTCAATAATTTTTCAACTCTGCTTTCTGCTACACCTATTCTTTTACCAAATTCCGCAAAGTCACTTTTTGAAGGGTGCCCGTTTTTTTTGTATTGCTCACTTTTAAAACCATCGGCAAGTAATCCTTTATCCAATGCAAAATCTGAGTCGTCAACATGCAGTTTTGTGCTAACCAAATCATAAGCAGGGCTTAACAAGTAATCACTTTTTGTTGATTCAAGCAGCGAAAAATTTTTAAGTGAGCATCACCATTTGAAAGCATGAAATTGAAAACCACTAATGAAAAATATTTTTCTATTTCTACTCTCCATGCAGGAACATATTTTTGAATCAACATTCCAACTTCTTCATAACTGCATTCGTATTTAAAATTGGCTCCTATGTTGTCTTTTGTTTTTCCTGCCAGCGTTGCAAAATCTTCCTTGCCCCATTTGCCGCCATCATCTTTTACATCAAACCGTTTTGTAATATAGGCGGGCGAACCATTTTTGAAAAACACCATTGCATTTTCAGCCGTATTTAATCCATAAACCTGTTTGGCTATTTGCATAGTAAGGTGTTCGTTTGCCGGCACTTGGTCAACTTTCTTTAAATCTCTTGGTATTGGTTTGAGGATGTAGGTTCCCTGTTCTCCTTTGTTTGTCAAACGCAATTGATTTTTTTCAAGAAGAAAACTTAATTTTTCCTGCACACCCGATATGGATATGCGTTTCCGGTTTTCCATAAACTGCTCAGCAACCTCTTCGCTTTGTTGAGGTTGTTCATAAGGTAAAATATGATTTACCTTTTTGCCGCCAAATAAATTCCGTAAACAACTTGGGCTGTAGGTGGTAAAACCTTCCGCCAAAGTTCCAGGGCAATATTTCAATTCATCTAAATTCATTTTGCTCCAATTGGTTTTACAGTTACCGCTCCTATGGTGTCATACTGTGCGGTTGCCATCAGTAGCCCAAAATTGTCTTCTTCATCAATTCTCAATTGAGTGCTTTGCAATTTTCTGTTTACTCCTTCGCTAAGCATGTTAAAGAAAAATGGAAATAAAAATTCGCTGCTGTATTCCTTTTGAGTTTTAGGAAGCGTTAAACTGATAGCAGGTTTGGCTGCATCGTTGAAATAAATGTCGTTATAGCTGAACACAAAATGCTGACGGTTTTCTTCTGTCAATATTCCTGCTAATGTTCCATTGCGATATATTTCCATTGCTCTCATTTACTCATGTTTCTTTTTACTTCAAGGGTCAGCTCCATTCCCAACACTTCCGTCAGTTTGTTCAGCACTTCCAATGAGGGATTGCCTTGTCCCCGTTCTAACTTATACAGAGTATTGGTGCTCACTTTTGCCAATTCAGCCAAGTGTGGTTGAGTAATGCTCAACTCTTTTCTTCTGTTTCTTATTGCTTCTCCAAGTTCCTTGAATAACATTATAATGTGATTTATAATGCAAAAATAGCTATAGCTTATAATTACCCAAAATAAATCACATTATAATATGATTTTAATATTGAAAAATTAAAAATGAAGAGTGATGACATCAGTTTTCACATAATACTTATGGGTTTTAACTTTTCACTTTTTGTTTTTCATTTACAACCGATGGTCGCTTAGAGATTGACAACAACAAGATCGAGAACCAGGTACGCCCCATCGCGTTGGGCAGGAAGAATTATTTGTTTGCCGGATCGCATGAATCGGCCCAGCGCATCGCCATGATCTACTCCCTGCTGGCCACATGCAAAGCCAACGACATCAACCCAGCCCACTGGCTCACCCACGTGCTCCAAGAACTACCCAACAGAACCGTCAACAACATCGAAGACCTGCTACCCATAAAAAAATAATTACCCCACTTGCTCGGGTGGATACCGAGTTCATCCGGGCGTGTTTAGAGGTTGCCCCAAATCATAACACCTGACAGTTGTATGTGACTTAGCAGGGTTTAGGAGGACTTAGCAATGACGACAGAAATGCTAAGTCCGACCTGCTGCGCCTTGTCCCACACTGAGTCGCGCGTGGGGCAACCGCACACCGAATTGTCGGCTTACACTGAACTCTACTCTGTCCACTTGGTGCGATGGCGCAGCACTCTTGGCAAAGCTTTGGTTTGTGGGTTTGAAAGCGGGGCTTTGGCAAGTGTGCTGCTGGGTGGGCTGACTTTTTTAGATAGTCCATTATCAATACTGGTTGAAAGCTCTATGGTGGGCTTCTTTAATTTCAAGTCTCAACGAACCTGGTTGCAATACCTTCATGTTGTCCCCAAAAGAAAGCAATTCCATAACTAGGTCGTGAGTAATGAATAGTTTTAATTTTATCTGCAACTCAGCTTCTGTGTCAACTAAAATTTGCTGCGAATCATGGAGTGGCAAAGTCTTGATGTACTTTCCTTGAAATGGGTCAAACGATAAAATAATTTCTTGAGGTTCTTCATCGTTGGAGCTGATGATCCCGAAACAA
>JAYVMP010000235.1:0-4792 GCA_043758895.1 Bacteroidota bacterium | reverse complement strand
TCGTACGAAACCACTTTCGGGTTATAGGTAATCTGCGTTACCTCAGCGTGACCGGTAGAGCCGGTGCACACTTCACGGTACGAAGGGTTTTTTACTTTTCCTCCCGAGTAGCCCGACACTACTTTTGTTACACCGTTCACATTCAGAAACACGGCTTCGGTGCACCAAAAGCAGCCTGCACCAAAAGTGATTGTTTTTAATTCATTGGGTTCCATTGTCTTTTTAGTTTGAGCTTGGCCGGTCATGACCGTAAGGGCCATGATCGCGGCCACTAGTATAGGTTTAGTTTTCATCGTTGCTTTTTAACAGATGAACGCAAAAATCGTTCACGCGGATGATGAAGATTTGTCGGCTGGGGAACAAAGGACTAACTATGGATAGAAAGAGATTCATGAGCGCGAGTCCTACCTCTACCTTATAAATACCTTATAACTTACTCCCATGCCAAATTGATAGGTTCCCCTACCTTTTTCCGAAAATGATTGGTCAGCACTTCTGAAAATTTCTTTAAAGTCGCTTCAGCGATATAAGCAAACGGGACAAAAGTTCAACCCAAGCCAAAACTTTGGCTTGAAACACCCAATTTTTCATTGGGTAATATAAAACCCTTAGAACTCCTTTCAGATTCCTATGGAATGGAAATGCTCATGTCAGAGTTAACGAGGATTGATCACGGTATTATAGTTTACTTCCATTGCAGAACTGCAAGCCAACTGATAATAGCCCACAAAAAAATCAATACTGACTATAAAAAGATCTTAACTGCTGGCTCAGGTTGGCCTTCAGGTTTTGGATCGATTGATTGAAAAGGTCTTGGTCGTTAGGAAAAGCTTCCCTGCGCTGGATAAGGTTGGGTGCGATGCCGCCCAACGCCCGCGAATCGCCTTGGTAAGTGGCCCAATCATATTCCCAGTTGAAGGTTCCATCGATGTTCAAATTTTGAAGGATCGCATTTGTTTTAGGATCAGTGATGCTAACACTTGCATTGCTGCTGGCCGACAGGGATTTATGATAGTAGGTAACCTGAACATTTACGGTTTGCAATTGATCGGTCATTTTTCCGTCCGCCCCTTTTACTTGGCCCACCACGATTTGCTTCGATTGATTTTCAGATCGCGTGGTAACGTAGGGCCGGTTTTGTTGGTAGCCATTAAAGATGATGCGTAAGAGTTGTTGGGGTGGCACGGTATCTTTTTGTGCAACGGGCTTGAAAGAAAGAAACAGCCTTTGCAAAGAATTGACGGTGGGCTGAAATGACCCGTAATTAAATCGCGAATTATTGTTTTCTTCATAGGCTACGCGCAAGGTGGCGTTGAACTCCGCTTGCGTCATCATTTCAATGGATTCTTTGTAGCCGGGCTGAAAGTTGTTGACATCCTTAAAATCGTAGTAGGCTTCTTTGAAATCATTCCGGTCGTTTTTCATCATGTCGTTGATCCCCTCGTTGTAAGCTTCATCGGCAGCCTTCACTTTCGCATCGGCCAATTCTTTGAATCGTGTTTGTGGGTTAGTGATAACTTTCATGGCACCCAGCGAAGTTTTGATTTGATCGTTTATGAAATTGATTTTGTTGTACCCATCCACGGCATTGCGCCATTTTTTTGGATCGTCAGCCTTGATGCCGTTTTGGATGTTGGTATCAATAAAATCGATTGCGAGCGGATAGCCTTGAGTCAGCACCTGCTTTGCTCTTTTGCTGTTGGGGCTTTCGCGTAAGCGGGCTACGGATTCAACAACGGCATCGTAATAATCACCTTTTTTCAGGGCTGCTTTTCCTGATGAACAGGTTTGCAAGACCAGGCATGCCAAAAGCATGAAGGCAATACGCTTAAAATATTTCATAGGTCAGGTTTGATTGGGGCATTAAAAGTAAGAAGTTCTGGGCATCCCTAAAAATTTCCCTTCCAAGTTTTATGGTAAGACAGCGTTTTGAAGGTTGAATCAATGTTGTTAAGTAAACCCTTACATATTACCTCACCTCCTCCACCCGAAGAGAGGAGGTCATCAATGATAAACAAAGAAAAGACATTGAAGGTTGAATGTAAAATTTTTGAATGAGTGAGCAATTTATTTCAAGGCAAAAAAATCGACCAGAATATCATCGATCAGGTTGCGCCAGTTGCCCCAACTGTGGCCTTCGTTCACTTCGCGGTAATGGTATTCGCAACTGCTGGTGGCAAGGATATCTTTCATTTTACGGCTCTCTTTACTGGTGTCGTTAATCAGGCCAGAGGTCATGGATACTTTCATTTTGGGATTGGCCGGATTGGAACAAAGTTGGTAAATCTGTGGCTTGGTCCAGAAGGCGGGCGATTGGATACCGGCCATCCCAAATACATCGGGGCGTGAAAAGGCAAAATAAGTTGACGTCAATCCGCCCATGGAAGTGCCGAGGATGGCGCGCATTGTGGCTTCCGGGATTAACGGATATATTTTTTCCACGTGTGGGATCAATTCGTTGGTAAAAAAGTCAAGGTAGTTTTTATTCATGGTCAACTCTTGCATGCGCCTGTTGTTGGACCGATTGATCGGCTCTCGCTGGTCGATGAAGATGGCCGCGATGGGCTTGATTTTCTGCTCCGCAATTAAGTTGTCCAACACAGTGGCCATGTTGCCGAGCTGCGGCAGCAAATATTCGTAGCCATCGGTCACATAAACGGTAGGAAGCTTGCCCATTTTTTCATAACCGTAGGGCAAATAAACACTGTAGGTGATTTGATAGCCTAGAATTTTGCTGTTGAAAAGAATGTCGCGCCTTACAATTCCGTGTTGGATATCTTTCCGCTCCATAAGTTCGGGGTCTTCTTTCCAAAGCGGCATGCGCAATTCGGAATTGGGGCTTCCCCCGCCTACGCCACTCCATTGTTGGCGTGGGTTTTCTGGGTCCAGGATATAATCCGAACTGTTCAATACAATTTTATAATCCAGCCGTGCATCTTTTGGGAAGGAAGATTTCAAAAACCAAAGGTTGGTGTTGGGTATTTTGTCACCTTTATTTTTAAAAGATGGGTCGTGCCCCCAGCCGTTGAAATCGCCCATCCAAGAAACGAATTTTGCGTTGCCCTGATAAAGGAAAAGGACAGAGTCTTCAGCTACAAATGGAATTTGATTTGAATTTTTCAAAAGAGCGAACCATTTCTCTATTTCATTTGATCGTTGTGTGGAGTCTTGCAGAGAAGAAAATTGGTGAAGTCGAAGCCATGCGTTTTTATAAGATGAATAATCCTGCGCAAAGGATTTTACCGATAAGATCAAAAGGCCGATCAGTAATTTTGATTTCATTGGACCTGAAGCTGAAGGTTTAAAATTTAGACGTTGAAGTATTTATTTAATCCCTTTAATTTTGCACAACAACATCATCTTTATCATCCACAAACCGGACGCAAAAGGCTGCGATCAATAAAAATACACCCGCCATCACAATGCTGTAAATGGCTTGCGATCCATAAACATGTTTTACAATAGGCCCACCAATGATCCCGTTGAAAATTTGAGGTAGTGTGATGAAAAAATTAAACACGCCCATGTAAATGCCCATCTTCTGGGGCGGAATGGCACCGGCCAATATTGCATAAGGCATGGCCAAAATACTTGCCCACGCCATGCCCACCCCGATCATGGAGATAATCAATAGGTTAGGATCATGAACAAAGTAAATTGAAATCAAACCAATACCCCCTGCGGTCAGCGAGATGCTGTGCGTAAGTTTTCTGCCAAGCTTTGCCGCGAGGAAGGGCAAGAACAACGCATAGACAGCCGAAACCCCGTTGTAAACCCCGAAGATAATCCCAACCCAATTGCCTGCTTCATTGAAGGCCAATGACGAGCGATCATCGGGGGAAAGCCCATAGACATGCACGGCAACTGCCGATGAGGTAAACACCCACATTGAAAACAGGGCAAACCAGGAAAAAAACTGAACCAATCCCAGTTGCTTCATCGTCTTTGGCATTTTACCAAAATCGTCTGCGATCTGGCGCAAGCCTTTTACCCCTTTGGCATTCTCTTCTTTTAAATATTCCGTATCTGGTGGAAATTCCTTGGTGGTGACCACCGTCCACAAGATGGCGATCAAAAAAATGACTGCGCCCACATAAAATGAAATGGTAACATTAAAGGGAACGGAGCCTGCTGCGGCAATTTTTTCTACGCCAAACCATTCGGCAAAAATATAAGGCAGCCATGAGCCGAGCACTGCGCCAAGGCCAATCAAGAAAGTTTGAACCGAAAATCCCAAGGTTCTTTGGTCGGCCGGCAAGAGGTCTGCCACCAACGCGCGAAAGGGTTCCATCGCTACGTTAAAGGAAGCGTCCATCACCATTAAAATCCCTGCCCCCACATACAACGGAGGCAAGAGGCTGGCGAGGAACTGTGAATTGGGCATGAGCATCAGCGCGATGGAGGCAAGAATAGAACCGGCCAAGAAGTAAGGCCTTCTTCGGCCGAGCGAAGTCCATGTGCGGTCGCTGTAGTAGCCGATCAACGGCTGTACGATCATTCCCGTTAAGGGAGCGGCCAGCCAAAACCAACTCAAATGTTCGACATCCGCCCCAAACGTGGTGAGGATGCGCGATGCGTTCCCGTTTTGTAAAGCAAAACCAAATTGGATACCGAAAAATCCAAAACTCATGTTCCAGATTTGCCAAAAGCTGAGCTTTGGTTTTTGCAAGGTGGTGATCATAAGTATTCAGTAAAGGATTTTAAATGTATCGAATATTTGATCCAACTTGGAGTTTTTGAGGGGAATTTTAAATTGTCTCAAACATCTAATTTCGACTCTTTTTCTGCTAGT
>JAYVMP010000234.1:0-12670 GCA_043758895.1 Bacteroidota bacterium | reverse complement strand
GGTCATAATAATTACCTTATGGTACCGTAGCTTAACGAGGTTCAGTGCTTTGCTATCGTCTGCCGTTCCGAATGATACACCCAAAGCCGTGATCATGTTTTTGATTTCTTCATTCTCGTAGATTTTATGTTCCTGGGCTTTTTCTACGTTTAGTATTTTTCCTCGCAGGGGAAGGATGGCTTGAAAATTCCGATCGCGCCCTTGCTTGGCCGAGCCCCCCGCTGAATCCCCTTCCACAAGATACAATTCACAAATGGAAGGATCAGAGCTGGAGCAGTCAGCAAGTTTTCCGGGCAGGCCTGTTCCCGAAAGCACATTTTTGCGCTGCACCATCTCGCGTGCTTTCTTCGCTGCAATGCGGGCTTGAGCAGCTAATATGACCTTGCTGATGATGAGCTTCGCTTCGCGTGGATTTTCCTCCAAAAAATTCTGAAGCATCTCCCCCACTGTTACATCCACAATGCCCATCGCCTCGGAGTTGCCAAGTTTGGTTTTGGTTTGACCTTCAAACTGGGGTTCCTGCACTTTTATTGAAATCACCGCAGTCAGTCCTTCGCGGAAATCATCTCCGCTGATCTCTACTTTGGCTTTTTCCAAAAGCCCCGATTTTTCCGCGTAGCTTTTCAACGTGCGCGTGAGTGCACGCCTGAAACCGGCTACGTGTGTTCCTCCTTCGTGGGTGTTGATGTTGTTGACGTACGAAACTAAATTCTCACTGTACGAAGTGTTATACCCTAACGCAACTTGCACCGGTATTTCGGTCTTATTGTTTTCAATGAAAATGGGATTGGGAATCAGCTTTTCCCGTGTGGAATCCAAGTACTCCACAAATTCACGCAGGCCCACTTCGGAGTAGAATGTGTTCGATTTGGCATTTCCCGCTTCGTCATTTTCGCGAAGATCCTTGAGGTTGAGCCGGATACCGGGATTCAAAAACGACAATTCGCGCAAGCGGTTGGAAATCGTTTCGTAATTATATTCAATGCTCAAGGTAAAAATCTCAGCATCTGGTTGAAAGTGTACTGAGGTTCCCCTCCGCTTACTTTCCCCTGCTATCCGAACCGGATATTGAGGTATGCCACAATGGTATTCTTGCTCAAATATTTTTCCTTCCCGGTAAACGGTAGCCTTCAGCATCGATGACAGTGCATTTACACACGACACACCCACCCCGTGCAAGCCACCTGAGACTTTGTAGGTATCTTTGTCAAATTTTCCACCTGCATGGAGCACGGTCATCACCACTTCAAGGGCTGATTTTTTTTCCTTTTCGTGCATATCCGTAGGGATGCCCCGACCATTGTCTTCTACTAAGATGGAGTTATCTGGATTTACGGTAACATCTATTTCGGTGCAGTAGCCCGCCATCGCCTCATCAATACTGTTGTCCACCACTTCCCACACCAAATGGTGCAAGCCCTTTAGCCCGGTATCGCCAATGTACATGGATGGCCTCTTGCGCACGGCTTCAAGGCCTTCTAAAACCTGAATGTTACTGGCCGAGTAATTCGTTTCCTTGTTTTCTTTTCCTTCGTTCATTTTGGATTTATTCTAACCTTCAAAAATAAGGTTTTTGTAACCTTATTCTGCATTTTTGAACCACTTTTGTTGAGTTAAATCAAAATAAAATCGAAAGGCGTGTCGCCTCAACCAGTACCATGAAAATCGATTCTCCTGAAGGGTTGAACCGCACCAAGTTCCGACTCAAAATCACCGTGCAGCCAGAAGACATTGATGAACTGAACCATGTGAACAACGTAGTCTATCTGCGCTGGGTGCAACAGGTGGCTGCCACGCACTGGAACACATTGATGACTGCCAAAATGAGATCGAGCTATTTATGGGTAGCCCTACGTCATGAGATCGATTATCTAAACCCTGCTCTCATGGGCGATGAAATAGTGGGCCAAACATGGGTCAGTACTATGGATGGGGCAAAATCCGTTCGGCATGTAGAGTTTTATCGTGGTGAAAAATGCCTGGCAAAAGCAACGACACATTGGTGCTTACTGGACGCCACAACAATGAAGCCCAAACGCATCGGTCAAGACATTAAAGCCTTGTTTGGCGTGTGAATGAACCTATTCTTTAAGCGGGTTTGTATTGCTTTTTGTAAAAGGCGAAAAAGCACAAGCCCAATTGAAAAAATACAGTTGCAATGATGGTAAAAAATAGCAGCATAGCTCCATCTATTTTAATTGAATGTAAAGTTAAAGTAAAATGGTTTAAATATCCTAATTTTCAATTAGTTAAAATAATAAAATAATGGAATCACAAGATGGAATTGAAGGAGGTTATCCTAAGGCAGCATTCTAAGGATCAAGCTATCGCAATCAGCAATTACATTGGGGAAGACGCTGTACGTTTTTCAGAGCTGGTAAGCCTCTTTCTTGGCGGCCCCTACCGGGTTACGCAGCGTGCTGCATTGCCCTTGAACCTCTGCGTGGAGCGAAACGCTAAATTGATACGACCTCATCTAAAGGAAATCCTTCAGCGCCTTGAGCAACCCCTGGCACCTGGTGCACTAAAGCGGAATGCGGTTAGGTTATTTCAGTTTATCACCATTCCAAAATCTTTGCACGGCCAAGTTGCTAAAATTTGTTTTCGGTTTTTTCAAAACAAGAAGGAGGCCATCGCGGTGCGTGTGTTTGCCATGACCGTGCTAGCCAACCTGGCTAAGGAATTGCCCGAACTAAAAAATGAATTGATCCCGTTGGTTGAAGACGAGTTGCCTTATGGGAGTGCTGGTTTTATTTCGCGGGGGCGAAAGGTGCTGAAAGAATTAAAAGGCTAATTTGCAGCATGGCGGAAGTAAGCCGGCAGTGCAAAACCTGCGGCAATTTATTTATCGGCAATTATTGCAACAACTGTGGCGAAAAAGTCATTCACGCAGGTGATCATTCCTTTCGAAAACTATTGATCTCTCTGTTTACGGCCTTCACTTTTGCCGACTCCAAATTCATCAAAACACTGTGGCTCGTGCTGCGTAGGCCAGGATTCATCTCGCACGAGTTCATGGAAGGCAGGCGGGTGAGCTACCTTAATCCCCTCTCGCTGTTTTTTGTTTTGAACCTGGTCTATTTTCTATTTCCTGTCATCCAACTTTTCAATGCCTCCTTAAATACCCAACTGTTTTCTCCGTTGGGCGGATTTTACCGCACCATCCTCACCGCCAAGTTAGCCTCTTTGGGTATGGATTTAAGTTCATTCAACCTTATCTATAATTTAAAAACCGTTGGCCTGGCCAAGCTGATGGTGATGGTGTTTGTCGTGACCAGTTCACTGCCACTGAATCTGCTTTACCGCAAGCACGACCGCTATTTCACCGACCATGTTAGCTACATGGTCGAACTGGCTTGCTTTAACCTGTTTGTCAATGCCATTGTTCTTTCGGTCGTTGCGGCTTTTTTGGGATTGGGAAAGTACCTGAATGAACTTTGGCTTACCGCAATCTTTGTATCGACCAACTTTTACTTTCTGATGGTGTCGGGCCGTGAATTTTACCATGAAAAAAAATGGGGATTGGTAGCCAAGTCCATATTGATGGTGTTTTTTCTTAAGGTGGCTCTGGAGCTGTACCGCTCGATCCTATTTTTCGTTACTATATGGTCGTTGTAATCTAACCTACTGAATCGGAAAGATTACTGATCAATTCATGCGCTTGGTTTCTATTCTCTGGCGCAACCAGCCGGCAATAGGATTGAAGTGATGAGATTGCCTCCGCTAGTTGTTTGTTCATCGCCAAGGTTAATCCCAAATTAAAATGGCTGTTGGGAAAATAGGGTTCAATTTCAATAGAGATTTGATAATGCACTTTGGCCAGACCGAAGTCTCCCGCCTCGGCATAAAGGTTGGCCAGGTTGTAGTGCGCTTCGAAATGGCGCGGGTTTTCTTTCAAGCTTTGGGTAAAGCAATCCACCGCTTTCGTGAAATTGCCTTCTTGCGATTCGAGTATCCCCAGGTTGCAATAGGCATCGGCAACTGAGTCGCCTTCATCGATCGCTTTTTGATAAACTTCCTTTGCTTTTTTATCCAAATGTTCATCCAAAAGGAGTGCTTCCTCGAACAGAGAAAGTTGATGGATGGGAATGACTTTTCCCCCCGAAAACAAATCCAATTGGCCAGGCTTGTTTTTAAATGAGTTCCCTTTTTTCTTGCGGACAGGCTTGAACCCAAATTTTTCAGGGCTTGGAGTTGGAAATTGGATCACCTTAGCCATACGGCAAAGTTAAGGATTGTTTCAGGAGAATTTTAAGGGTGCATTCCAATATTCTATCGTGCTGGTGTGCACCTAACCCCATCAAAAGGCGAAGGAACAACAGCACGGTTTCTGCGCCCCTCACGGATCAGGAGCCCATCAGGAGAGAGGAAATGCCTGTGTCATTTTGAAACGCACCCAATTTTAAGGAGACTGATAACCTGATTTAATTACAATTTTTAACCGCTTTTGTACTAAAGTTAATCAACGAGAGATTGGCTTTGCCTCCCTCTGTAAGTCGTGTTGGTAATTAAATACAAAAGGAAAAATCAAGCCCAAAACAAGGGCATATCCAGCAAAGCTAAACCATATACTCGGCCATTGCCGTACGCCATTGGTTGTGAAGTGGTCCACCACCCAGCCACTGAATGCTCCGCCAAGAAAAGCGCCAATTCCATTGGTCATTAACATGAACAAACCCTGTGCGCTCGCCATGATGCTGCGGTCTGCTTCCCTTTGTACAAACAGCGAGCCCGAAATATTAAAAAAATCGAACGCCATGCCATAAATAATCATCGATAGGATTAAAAGAATCAAACCATCTCCTGGATTGCCCATGGCAAAGAGCCCAAACCGAAAGACCCAGGCAAAGAGACTGAGGAGCATTACTTTCTTTATCCCAAATCGGTTAAGGAAAAAAGGAATGGTGAGGATAAACAATGTCTCTGAAATTTGTGAAACGGAAAGCAAAAGGTTGGGATGATTCACCCCAAATGTACCGGCATAATTGATTTTGAAATCCTCGAGGAACGTACCGCCAAAAGTATTAGTGATCTGCAAGGCCGCCCCCAACAGCATGGCGAAAAGGAAAAAGACAGCCATCCTTCTTCTTTTGAACAAAACAAAAGCATCAAGACCCAACGATGAAAGCAGTGTGTGCTTCTTTGATTCTTTCACCGGTGGGCAGGCGGGCATGGTAAAGGCATACAGCCCCAACACCAAACCCGAAGCGGCACTCACATAAAGTTGCAAAGGGCTGAGGGTCCAGTGGCTAAAATCTATCACCCACATGGCGCAAATAAACCCCACGGTGCCCCAAACCCGGATAGGCGGAAAAACTTTTATCACGTCAATGCCCTCCTGCTTCAGTACCGCATATGAAACCGCATTGTTGAGGGCTATGGTGGGCATGTAAAACATGGAATTAAGCAGCATGACCACATACATCATTCCATGGTCGGTAATGGCAGAAGCCCAAAGCAGCAATAATGCACCCACAATATGGCATAATCCTAAAACGCGTTCAGCATTTACCCAGCGGTCTGCCACAATGCCCATCAGGGCTGGCATAAACAGAGAAGCTACGCCCATGGTTCCATAAATGCTTCCTACTTGTGCGCCAGTAAATTTAAGAGTGATGATCATATAGCCGCCCAAAGAAATCAACCACGAACCCCAAACAAAGAATTGTAAGAAGTTCATGACGATCAGTCGGTAACGAATTGTCATTGGGTTATAATTTTTGTCACTTCTCTTTGGAAATAAGAGGCCCGCGGATTTAAGATTTTGGGGCGTCATTGATCTTTTACCCTGAACTGATGATTGCCTCCTGAATAAGGGCCGCCAAAATCAAGTTGATCGGGCCAACATGGCAGCATCTATTTATCCTGTAATCATAGTCAATTCCTTTTGCCGAGTTCATCTCTGATTTTTGCGGCACGCTCGTAATCTTCTTTTTCGAGGGCATCTTTCAAAAGGTCACGGAGCTTATCGGTTGAGAAGGTCTTAAAATCCTCCCCCTTTTTGATCGCTTCCTTTTTGGCTTTTGATTTGACTTCTGCCTTCGGCACTTTTTCCTCTTCTTCTTCCTGATCGGTAAGTACAATGCCCGCTTCGGCTAAAATAGTTTCGTACGTGTAGATGTGTGAATCAAAACGAAGGCCAATGGCGATGGCATCTGAGGGACGAGCATCAATCTCTGTTTTTTTCAATCCATCGCTGCATATAATTTTAGCAAAGAAAACCCCTTCCTTCAAGTCGGAGATGATGATCTCTTCTACATGAAAATGGAACGTGCTCGCAAACGACTTAAAAAGATCGTGCGTCATCGGCCGATTGGGAATTATCTTTTCGATTTCGATGGCTATGGCCTGCGCTTCAAACATTCCAATAATGATGGGCAGCCTGCGGTTACCTAACGTTTCGCCCAATACGAGGGCAAACGAACCCGTCTGCGACTGGCTTGACGACAGGCCTAATATTTCCAATTTAATTTTCTTTGAGGCAGCCACTGATAAAACCCAAGTTATGAAAATTGTTTAAAAAAATTATTTTGATGCCAGTACGGCCTCTGTGAGTTTTGGTAAAATATCAAAAGCATCGCCCACAATTCCATAGTCAGCCGCTTTAAAAAAGGGAGCATCGGCATCTTTATTAATGACTACAATGCACTTGGAGGAATTAACACCAGCGAGGTGCTGTATGGCTCCTGATATCCCCACAGCGATATATAATTGAGGTGCTACTTTTATCCCCGTTTGCCCTACATGCTCATGGTGCGGCCTCCAACCCATGTCGCTCACGGGCTTACTGCAACCGGTAGCGGCATGCAGGGCTTTTGCCAGGTTTTCCAGAATGCCCCAATGCTCTGGGCCTTTCATTCCACGGCCACCGGAAACAACAATCTCCGCCTCGGGAAGTAAAATATCACCTGTCGCTTTTTCGGTTGACAAAGTCTTGGTATTGAAATCGGCATCGTTCAACGCAACCGGATAATTTACCACTTGGCCATTTCCGGCAACTCCTTTTAACTCGGCCGCATTTTTTTTGATGGCAATTATTTTCTTTGGTTTCTTCAACTCAACCAAAGCAAAAGCTTTGCCTGTGTAGATGCTTCGCTTCACCACAAAACCTGAACCGGTAGTTGGCAGCTCGGTAACGTTGCTGGCAAAGCTTGCCCCTGTTTTAATGGCCACCTTGGCGGCCACCGGGGTGCCAAGCGAAGAACCGGCCAATACTAATACGTCAGCATTTTCGTCTTGCATCGCTTTGGAAAGCACGGATGAATAAACTTGAATGACGGGCTCATTCAGTTTGGCATCGGCAGCATGCAAAATTTTCCCTGCCCCCAATCTCCCAATAGCTTGGAGCTCATTGGTATCGGCTGAACCGAGCACGATCGCAGTCACAGTTCCTCCCATCAAATGCGCGTAGGCAACTGCTTCGAGGGAAGTTTTACGTGGTTTGCCCTCAGATGTTTCTACAAAAACTAAAGTGTTCATCGTTATTTGCTATTTGTTACTCATTATTTGCTGATTGTTTTAAAGAACTTTTGCTTCTGTCTTCAGTCGCGTTACCAACTCGCCCACGTTATCGGCACTGATCATCTTCACTGCTCCTTTTGGAGCAGGCAACTCATACCGTTGTGTAACCACAAACTGATCGGCACTTTTTGGATCCACCACTTTCAATGGCTTGGTGCGGGCTGACATGATGCCGCGCATGTTGGGAATCTTCCACTCGGCAATGGGCTCCTGGCAGCCTGCAACCAAAGGAAGGTTCGCTTCCACTTGTTCTTTGCCTCCTTCAATCTCTTTCGACATTTTTGCCTTGATGCCATCTAAGTCTAATTTCATGACTGGGGAAATGGAAGGGATGCCAAGTATTTCCCCCACCATCGCATGAACCACACCACTGTTGTAATCGATGGATTCGCGGCCCATCAAGATCAGATCGTAGCCCTTGGCATGTTCGGCAATTTGTGTGGCCACAAAAAAAGAATCGATAGGTTCAGCATTCACCCGAATGGCATCGTCAGCACCGATTGCCAGTGCTTTGCGGATCGTGGGCTCGGTATCGGCAAGGCCTACATTAAGCACAGTTACCGTTGCCGCAGAAGTTTCCTTCAATTCTATTGCCCTGGCTAAAGCATAATCATCATAAGGGCCAATAATAAACTGAACGCCCGTGGTGTCGAATTTCGTGCTGTTGTCAACAAAAGCGATCTTCGAAGTAGTGTCGGGTACGTGCGAAATGCAAACTAATATCTTCATACTAAAATTTTCTACAGGTTAAATCTTTTGAATCTTTCTAATTTTCAATCGAATTTCGGCCTCAAGATAAAGGATAAAAACCTAAAAAACAGAAACTTTGGTCATGAATTCCGAACGAATAAAAATGCTGGAGCAATTTGTGGACGAAGACCCGATTGATCCCTTCAACAGATATGCACTGGGGCTTGAACTGGCGAAATTTGACCAGCCAAGAGCGAAGAAAATTTTTGATCAGTTGATCCGCGTCAATCCCGACTATGTGCCCGCCTACTACCAAGCTGCTTTGCTTTATATTGAATTGACATTAAATAAAGAAGCAGGTAAAATCATTGAAAACGGAATCGCCCAAGCTAAGAAACAGTGTAACATAAAAGCAGCGAGCGAGTTGAGGGGATTGTTGGACGATTAGTGATCTATCGATCGCGCTCAAACTTGAAATACGATCTTCCCGACTTTGTTTGGCTTGGTCACATCTTGAAATGATTCAGCTAACTTTGAAAATGGACGGATGGAATCGACTAATGGACGGATCTGGTTTTTGCCAACAAACGTGAGCATCTCACTAAACTCCTCATCATTGCCCATCGTTGTGCCGATCAATGAAAGCTGATGCCAAAACATTCTGTAAAAGTCAACTTTGGAAGGATTGCCATTGGTGGCTCCATAAAAAACAATCTTGCCAGAAGCCCGCAACATTTTAATGTAGGTATTGATCTGATCTCCTCCGGCACTGTCGATGATCAAATCAAAACCACCTTTCGTTTTCCAAAGATCTTCATACAATGTTTGTTTCTTGTAATTGTAGCCCCCCTTCGCTCCCATTTTTATGGCCTTCTCTAATTTTTCATCACTGCCCGAAGTGATGTAAACATTGGCTCCAGCCGCTTTCGCGAAAAGAAATGCAAACTGAGCTACTCCCCCTCCAAAGCCAGAAATCAAAACATTTTGTCCAGCACGCAATTCTCCTTTGCGGAACAACGCCCGAAAAGCAGTAAGCCCTCCGAGTGGAAGTGCTGCGGCCTGCAACAGATCAAGGTGAAATGGTTTGTGGTGCAGGCGATCCACGGGCACGGCAACGTATTCGGCAAACGTACCATCGATCGGCATACCCAAAATAGTGTATTTGGATGACTGCACCTCAGGGTTAGGCCCCCAGTCTATATTGGGATTGATCACCACTTCTTTTCCAACCCAATCTTTGTGTTCTTCATTGTGAACAGACTCGACAATGCCAGCTCCGTCAGAACCCATCACCATTCCTGTTTTTATGTTAGGGTATTTTCCTTCGCGGATCCAGTCATCGCGCCTGTTCAGTGCCACCGCCTTTATTTTTACCAATGCCTTTTCAGTAGACAAGATAGGCAAAGGCACCTCTTTCATTTCAATATGGCTTGGACGGGTAAGTACGAGTGCCTTCATAATCACTTGGATTTGTTCGAAGCGGAAGATAGAAAGGAGAAATCGAAGTAACAAAAAAATTGAAGGTCGAAAAGCATTGTAAGTTTAAAGCGAACACTTCAACCTTCAATTTTAAACATTCCAAACTTTTATTTCTAAAACGGCATCTCATCGCCAGAAGGCCTTGTAGCGGGTGGCTCATCGCGGAAGGTATTCACACGGCTCTGAATGTTGCTCAAGGCAGTAAACCCATCGGGCGAATCGTAATCGGCAAACTTGGTGTATTTGCCAATGAATTTTAGGCGGACACTATCGAGCGAGCCGTTGCGGTGTTTAGCAATAATCACCTCGGCTACACCTTGAGATGGGGTGCCATCTTCATATTCGGTGATCTTATAATATTCCGGACGATAAAGGAACATGACAATGTCGGCATCTTGCTCAATGGAACCTGATTCGCGCAAGTCGGAAAGTTGTGGGCGCTTGTCGCCACCGCGTGTCTCTACTCCACGGCTTAATTGCGAAAGCGCGATGACTGGCACATTCAATTCTTTGGCCACACCTTTCAACGCGCGCGAGATCGAGGCAATCTCTTGCTCACGGTTTCCACCCCCATCGCCTTTCATCAACTGCAAATAATCAATTACGATCAGTTGCACATTGTGTTCGGCTTTTAACCTCCTGCACTTGGCCCTCAGTTCAAGAATGGAAAGAGCCGGGGTATCGTCAATGAAAATTGGGGCGGAAGAAAGCCGGTTGGTTTTGGTAACCAATTGCTGCCATTCAAAGTCGGCAAGGTTTCCTTTCTTTATTTTTTCTGATTCCAGTTCAGCCTCTGCGGAGATCAGGCGATTGACCAATTGGAGGGAAGCCATCTCCAGCGAAAAAATGGCCACTGGAAAATTAAAATCAACGGCTGCATTGCGAAGGGCTGAAACGATAAAGGCAGTTTTACCCATCCCGGGCCTGGCAGCAATAATTACTAAGTCCGATTTTTGCCAACCCGAAGTAAGCCGGTCCAGTCTAGAAAATCCGCTAGGAATTCCAGTCAACCCATCCTTATGGTTTTTCTTTTCCTGAAGTTCCTGAATGGCGCGGAACATCAGCGACTTCATGTTATCGTAATTCTTTCGAAGATTGGAATCGGAAATCTGGAAAATGGATTGCTCAGTTCTATCCAAAAGTTCAAAAACGTCAGTGGTATCCTCATAGGCATCATGATGAACTTGCGAGGCAATTTGAATCAAATCCCTCTTGATGGCCATCTCAATAATAATCCTGGCGTGGTATTCAATATTGGCAGCAGAACTTACCTTGGAAGTGAGTTCCGCTATATAATAGGCACCGCCAACGATTTCCAATTTTCCATTTTTGCGTAGCTGGGCGACTACCGTACGCATGTCAACAGGCTCAGAAGATTTAAACAAATCAACAATGGCCGTATAAATTTCCTTATGCTGATCAGAATAGAAATGATCAGGGCGCAAAAATTCTATCACCGCTGTGAGCGCATTTTTTTCCAACATCAAAGCGCCTAGAATAGCTTCTTCCAGATCAGGCGCCTGAGGCGGCAACTTGCCGAGGCTTTCAGAGATGTCTCTCGCAAGCATTCGGTTTTTGTTGCCCGTACCGCTGATGGCAGAACTTAACCTCACTGGCGTTGATCGTTGCTCCATACTTTACATTTGTGGTTGTTGGTACGAGTTGCTTTTTATAGGGAGACAAACGTAATGTCCTTGGTCAAAATACTATCCCCATCTGCAGTAACTTGTACACATTCAATAAACACAATTCTTTGTTGATAAATTCTGCTTTCTTTTGATAGTAGAATAAAATTTGATTTTCAAAGCAGCAGCAATTTGTTTTACTTTGTTTCAAATGCAATCATCGCCTTTAACTCTCTATCGTCAAAGTATTGACAAACAGCGTGTCGCTGTGGCGGGCAAAGGCAGTTCCCGAATTGTGAAATTCATTCTGTTTGTTTTAAACCAATTCAACCGAAAGGTTGACTACTCTACGTCCGAGGGAGAAAAAATTTCTGACGCTTCAGTTGTCATTGTGGAGTGCCTTGATGCCGAACAATTTTTAGGATATCATCACCATATCCTCATCCTCAGCCAATTAGAACCTGACCTGAAATCTCATTATTTAAGCCTTGCCAATGCCACCCCAAAAGGCGGAACGATCTTATTTGATGAAACAGATCCTGTGGCTTCGGCAATCGCAAAAGCCGAGCGGACTGATGTAACTTCCAACTCCTTTGCGATAGCCAACCATGAAATGCAAAATGGCAAGGCATTGCTGATCACTAGCACCAACGAGAAATTCCCCACGCCTTTTTCTTCTGTGGATGATTTAAAAAATATGAGTGCTGCCCAAGAACTCCTTAAAAAAATAGGGATTTCCTCGGGCCAGTTTTACGGAGCCATCGGCTCTTTTCAGTAACTTTCATCATCTCCTTCCTATCTATACATGAAATGCCCATCAGCAAAGCAGACCCAGCGGTATGATAATGGCTTTGGGCATTCCATGTGACAATAAAAAAATAAATATTAGCGCATGAAACTCAACCTCAAAATTCCGCTTTGCTTTTTCGATCTTGAAACTACAGGTGTGAACATTGCCCACGATCGGATCATAGAGATAGCGGTAATAAAATTAATGCCCAATGGTGAGTCCATCGAAAAAACCAATGTGCTGAACCCCGCTATCCCGATCCCTCCCGAGTCCTCCGCCATTCATGGCATTACCGATAATGATGTGAAAGGCATGCCCGTGTTTAAAGAAGTGGCGCGCGAGTATGCTCGGTTTATGGAAGGTAGCGACCTGGCTGGTTTCAATGTTTTGAAGTTTGATGTACCTATGCTTGTGGAGGAATTTCTCAGGGCCGATGTAGAGTTTGATTATAGCCGCAAAAAGATAATTGATTCTCAGAAAATTTTTCATTTGATGGAAAAACGCACGTTATCAGCTGCCTACAAATTCTATTGCCAAAAGGAAATGGTCCACGCACACTCAGCCG
>JAYVMP010000233.1:0-2294 GCA_043758895.1 Bacteroidota bacterium | reverse complement strand
GACATTCGGTTCACCTCCCTATTTTACAAAAGGGTTTTGGGGATCGCGCACGTTGAACGTGTACTATCATTACCCCATCCAGATTGGCAACTCAAAATTCTCCTATAACCCGGGCGCTGGCTTTGCTTTTGAGCGTTTTAAATTGACCAACAACTACACGCTGCCCCAAGTTGTTCAGTCTGACGGTTATTTTGATTTGATCAACCCAAATACATTAGCGGCATTTTCGAATGCCACTATTCAGAAAAGCATGATCGTATCCAATTACTTGGATTTTATGCCCATCGAATTTCGGTTCGACACCAATCCGAAAGATCCATCCCGCAGTTTCAATGTATCCCTTGGTGGGCGGGTGGGCGTGTTGGTTGAAAGCCACACTAAAATCAAGTATGCAGCCAATGGAGTTAATGGCATTTACAAAGACAAACAACTGCACGGCATCAATCAGATTCGTTATGGGGTTTATACGCGCATTGGGATTGGCAATTTTAATTTCTTTGGGTTCTACAACATCTCTCCTTATTTCGCGCCAAACAAAGGGCCAGCAGCCACAAACATGAACACGATGACGATTGGTATTTCACTCAACGGATTGTAGTGTGGATTGATTTTCTATTTTTGAAAATGCGATCCCTTTCCAGAGCAAAATATTTATTTTTTTAAACAACCAAACTGCCAATCCCAAAAAGCAAAACAAAAAGCAAGGTAGAAAGAGCCATCTGCCTCAAGAAAGGATCCAATTTTTCGGAAGGCAATCGGGCTACGGATTTTCCATTAATGATGAACAATGGAAATGACAAGAGAAATAAAAATTGAAAGGGCGTTTTGTAATTAAGTGCTACAAAGATAACCGAACAAAGAACCCCGCTCAGCAGAAGCGCCCAGTGATAGTGAACAGCTCTTTCCCTGCCTATCCTCACCGGAATAGAAAATTTTCCGGCAGACCGATCCGATTCAATGTCGCGAATGTTATTGATGTTTAAAACTGCGATCGAAAAAAAACCGCAGCTCAAGGCCGGCAAAATCAACGTTGCAGAAAACCCTTTCGTAAATAAATACTGGGAGCCAATCACACCAACCAACCCAAAAAAAATAAGCACGGAAAGATCGCCTAAGCCAATGTATCCATACGGTTTTTTACCAACTGTGTAAGCAATGGCCGCCCCGATAGACAGTAGTCCAAGCGACAGAAAAATCAAAAAGGACTTCAGGTCAAACCCAAAAGCCAAGTAAATAAGAGTTACTCCGCTGATAAGACTTAGCAATACAAAAACCTGAATCGCTGCCTTCATATTTTCCTTACTTATCGCACCAGACTGCACCGCTCGCAGTGGACCTTGACGTTGAGCATGATCAGCACCATTTATCGTATCGCCATAATCGTTGGCCAGGTTGGAAAGTATTTGCAAAAAAATAGTTGTGCTGCAGCAAAAAAGGAAAATCAAACCATCAAACTTGGATTGCGAGGCCGCCAAAAATGCGCCCATGCCAACGCAGGAGAGCGAAAGAGGCAATGTGCGCAACCTGAATGCTTCAATCCAAATTTTAATTTGCATATAAGAGTTAATCGTACGTAGTGCTGTAAAGCGGATGCAAATATCTAAAACTATTAACGATTAACAGCTTCAAGGATTTCCTTGCCTAACGGCTGAGCACTGGATTTGAAGAACCTCACCGTGGTACCGTCTCTTTCTACAAGATACTTTGCAAAATTCCAATCAGGCCTCTCACCCGTTTTGCCATGCAGCCACTGATACAGCGGATGTTGGTAACGGCCTTTCACGGAAACCTTTTCAAACATCTGGAATTTCACTCCGTAGTTCCTTTCACAGAATTCAGCAATCTCAGCACTAGTCCCCGGTTCCTGCCACAAAAAATTGTTAGCAGGAAATCCTAGCACTGTAACCTGATTTCCATATTTTTCATGCAATTTTTCGAGCTCAGCATACTGTGGTGTCTTTCCACATTTGGATGCCGTGTTCACGATCAACAATTTCTTGCCCTTGTATTTACTAAAGTCGATTTCCGTTCCATCTAATGACTTCATTTTAAAATCAAAGACCGAACCAGTCTCCTGCTTGCCTTTTCCAGGTGATTGGTCAATTAAAAAAGAAGCTAAAGCCATGACTGAAATGGTTAATACGATGATCAATAATACTATTTTGGCTCTATTCTTTTGCATCGTAAATATAAATGAGCAGTGGCAAAATTAGTAGCGGTTATTCAATTATCCCTGCGTTTTACTTATCGCTAATTGCCTACTGAATTTAAAGTTCACTCGTGATTTCTTTGTC
>JAYVMP010000232.1:0-6098 GCA_043758895.1 Bacteroidota bacterium | reverse complement strand
GGAAACACTACCTCGGGGAAATTTTCTTTCGGCAAACTGTTATACGTCATGATGCCGGCCAAACAGATAATGGCCGTTGCCACATAGATGGCCACCTTGTTGTCGATCGACCAGCTGGTGGGTTTAAATTCTTTTTCGATGTCTTTCATATTTTAGACTTTAGTCTTGCGAAAATACCTACAACTCAAATCCTATAGCAATGTCGTTAAGTTAAGCCTTGATTTTTATTACCACACCCCATCCCTCTCCCGAAGAGAGGGCTAGGCGGAGCTTAACTTAACGACATTGAATCCTATAGCTTAATTAATTCACCATCATTTAAACCCTGATAGCCAACCGTGATAATCTTGTCTCCGCTTTTCAGACCAGATTTGATTTGTGCCAGGTTGTCGTACACGCCCACCACCTTGACTGCTTTTCTGCGTGCCACTAAATTTGCTCCATCACTTTCGGCCACGTACACCACCTTTTCTCCATTAATATCTTGCACCACGTTTATCGGTACGCAGAGCGCAGCTTTTTCGGTGTGGAAAATAATTTTTAAAATAGAAGTCATGTTGGGGCGCAAGTCTCCGGAGGAGGGCAGTTTCACTTCCAGAGGAAATGATCGGGTCAGTGCATCGATGTTTCTCCCGATGAAAGTCACCTCGCTAAAGATAGACTTGTCAATATCAGGAAAGGAGACAACCGCTTTGTCTCCTTTGTGGATGGTGGTGACATAGGCTTCGGATACTTTTGCCGAAGCTTTGAGATCGCTCGTGTTGATGATGCGAAAAACCGGAGCACCGGGTGCGGCATTTTCACCTACCTTAATGTTCACGGCATCGATAGTGCCCGTGATGGGAGCTTTAATGCGTGTCATCTCATTTTGCTCTTGCAACGAGGCCACTCTCCGTTCCAAACTTTCCTTGTTGTTTTTTGCCTGTAGGAATTGCACTTCGGTGCCGATTTTCTGATCCCATAAATTTTTCTGACGCTCGAATACTGTTTTGGCGAGTTCAAGGTTTGCGTTTAGTTCATCAATGCCCCGAAGGATCAGCGTATTGTCAACCTGTGCCAGTATCTGGCCTTTGTTCACAGCATCACCTTCGCGGGTAAATACCTGGGTAACTACGCCCGGTGATTTGGCGCTCATCAGGATGTTGTCAACCGCCAGAATGGTGGCCTGGGTTTGCACATAATGATCGAAGGGGCGGGGCCTGAGCTCGGTAACGTTCACCTCTTTCATTTTCACTTTAAAGGCCGATGGATTTTCTTTGGTAATTTCTTTTTCAAGGCTGGCTATGCTTTTGGCTAACTCCACCTGCTGTTTTTTAAGAAGGGCAAGCTGGTCTGTTTTTGATTCGGGCTTGCTGCTGCAAGAGGCAAGAAAGGCAATCAGCATAGCGGCTGTTAAGTGGCGAATTGTGAGTAAAGATTTCATATCAGGTTTCGTTGTAGTTTTTCTTAATTATTAGAATACATGGGGAGTAGTTTTCCGTAGGCTTTTTCCAAATCGGTTTTAGCGATCATCACGTCAAACAAAGCTGCATAGTAGTTAGTTTGTGCTTGGCGCAAACTGTCTTCAGCTGTAACCACCTCGAGATTGGAGCCGATACCTTGTTCGTATTTTATCTTAGTAACTTTCGCCACTTTACTCGCCAAGTCCATATTTGATTTTTGAGAAGTCAGTGTTTTTAGTGCATTGTTAAAATTGACCGTTGATTGTTCAACTTCCAGATCGGCTCCTTGTTTGATACTTCTATAGCTGTTTTCAATTTTTGCCAATCTTAATTTCTCTTGTTGTATTCTAGCCGATCGTTGGAAACCCGTAAATATGGACATGCTAGCTGTAACACCAATAGTTTGATAATTATACCAGCGGTTTCCTCCAAGACCATTCGTAGTGCCGTTTGTTACGTAAGCACCTGAAAGATTGGTTGTATTCGTACGAAATAAGCCATCAAATGTGCGGGCTTGAGTATACATTCCTGTGCTGGCGTTGGCCGAAATAACAGGAAGAACACTAGCGTATTGATTTTTGAGTGTTAACTCTTGCAGTCGCTTGTTAGCATCCAATACTTTATAATCAGGCCGGTTTTTGTAATCCCAATCTTGTTTATACGACTCCATATCCGACTCTATTTGAACTTCCTGGATATTCCCCTCTACATTGATCGGCCGATCGAGAGGATATCCCATTTGAAATTTAAGTAAGACAAGACTTAACTCATCAATGTTTATGAACTTGTCACGCTCAAGGGTCAGATTGTTCAAAGTCACCTGAATCCTATCCACGTCAATACTTTCAGAAAAACCATTCTTATTCAGCTCTATTGTATTTTTCAATAGTGAATCAACTCGACCAATATTGCTTGTAAAGAGTTTCACACGTTCTTTATTGATCAGCACGGCATAATACGCTTTTATTACCTGTTGAATAATCTGCTCTTTGGTTTGGTTGGTCGTTTTTATCGATACATCCTTGAATGCTTTGGCAGCCTGTAGCCCAACAAGGTACGAGCCGCTGAATATTAACTGATTAATGGAAAGACCTGCATCACCGCTATTTTTTAACTGAAAGAAACTTTGCTCTGCCAACACATCAGTAGCACTTGCATTTGGAACCTGTAGGTTAGGTACACGATTTGCGTCAACTCCGCTAAATCCTTGTATGGTCGGATAAAGGCCAAAGAACCTACGAAGTATGGGATTGCTGGTCAGTGATACGTTCCCGTTTATTTGGGGAAGTCCCAGACCAACGGTTTCTTTCACTCTTGCAGTCGCAATCTGCTGGTCGATAACAGAGTTTTGAGCATTGACCGAATTCTTCAGGGCATACTCAAGGCATTGCTGTAATGTAAAGGATTCCGTTGGCTGCGTTTGAGCAACAAGTTGTGAGGCGCTCAGCAAGGCAAAAAGTAGAATGGTGATTTGATAAATTGACTTCATAATTAAGCCGCGTTTTTGTTTAGTAGTTTGTTGGTCTCTCTGTATTTATAGTAAAGCTTCCGTCCTTTGTCCGTGCAGATGCCATGCACAAAGTGATCGAACAGTTGGGTCTGTACTTCCACAAAATTGAAATCCCCTTTCGGAAAGTGCCGGTCGTCAAATGCCGCTTCTATAGTTGTTAACCGAAGGGTAGTGATAATTTCAGCATTGAGTTCTGATCGGAAATAGCCCTCTTCTATTCCTGACCTCAAATTCTTGACAATGTATTGCCGTACAAATTTGTCTTTGAAGTTCTGGTAAGCTTGCCACGCCTTTGGGTGAAATTTTTCGATGTCGAACAAAAGCGTAGGGTTCATTTCTTCCATGTCTTTGCGAAGACAAAAAGAAATCTTATGAAGTTCTTCAATGGCATTGGTAGAGTCCGAGGCTATCTCCTCATACTTTTGTTTCTCTTTGTTCAAGTGTGCTTTTGAAACCATTAATACCAGTTCGTCTTTGTCAGCAAAATGTTGATACAACGTTTTTTTTGATACAGCTAAGTCGCGGGCGATATCATCCATCGAAATGCTCCGCACGCCATACTTCATAAAAAGCTTTTCCGAGCCTTTCAAAATTTTGTCTTTTATATCGTGGTCTTCCATAGGGACAAAACTATGGAAACTTTTAACAAATTAAAAGTTTCCACGGTTTCTTTCAACGCAATTCCTGCTCGCGGGTTCTTATTTTCTAAAAAATATTTTTGATTATTCCGAAAGGTTTCCCCTCAACCGTTTGCACTTCCCGAATCTTTGGTGCTTTCCACACGGCAGCCCCACTTTTCTTTCATCTTTTGCTTAAAGCGTTCGCGGTCTTCTGCGCTCATGGCTGCCCATTTGTCTTTCCAATACGGCCTCCAATGACCACCATGACCGTGGCTCTTTTTGGCAAACGACCAAAATAAAATCTTTGTCAATACCAATAAACCGAGCGCTTGCCAAAACGAAATTGCTGGGCCATGAAATAATTCAGGCACGAGCCAGTTCCATAAATACATGGTAATAAATCCAACCGCGGCAACCGCCACCAGGCCAAACGCCACCATCTTTGCAATCCAAAATCCAGGTTTCATATTTTTAATTTTTTTAAATGTCATTTTACTTTTTCAATTTTTTATTCTTCCAATCTCAATGTCGTTTCCTTAAGCTCCTCTGACATCCTCTCTTGTGGAGAGGAACGAGGTGAGGTCATCAAAAATGACTTAAGGAAACGACATTGCTTCCAATTTTTTACTCTTCCAATCTTCTAATCACTCACCACATCGTCATAAAATTTTTGTAGTCTTTTCCTGAGGGCAAGGATAGCATACCGTTTTCGCGAAAGCAATGTGTTGATCGATACGCCTGTTGCTTCTGAGAGCTCCCTGAAGCCTTTTTCTTCAATTTCATTTTGAATAAAAACCTCGCGCTGATCAGCCGGCAACTCTGCAAGGGCATCGGTGATCTCATCCCAAATGGCTTCGCGCAACAGCGTTGACTCAGGGCTGCTATCCAAATCGGGCAATATCTCTTGCAGCGTCAATGGTGTATCATCATCCTTTCCGGAAAGAAATTCAAAATCAGTACGCTTAGGCCTTGCTGCATCCCTTCGGTAGCGATCAATAATTTTATTGCGCGCCACGCTGTAAAGCCATGACGTGGTTCGGTCAATCGATTCGATCGCATCGAAGCCGGCCACAAATTGATAAAACACATCCTGAAGGATATCCTCCGCCTCTTCCACCGATGACACCCTGCTGCGGATAAACCCGAGCAATTTCTCTTTTTCCTTCAGGAATGTGTTTTGTTGTAGTTGCGTCATTGCCAGGTCCATATCCCGCGCTTTTGGTTGTAAAGACGTGGGTGTGTATTTATTATTTTAAAAAGAAGCAAAATTTCAGTAAAGTTGATAATTCTATGATTAACCGTATAGCGTACCAGTCCAATAGTTTAGCTTACGACAAGCAAGGCGATGGCAAAAAGGTGATCTTACTTTTTCACGGCTTTGGGCAAGATCATCACGCATTTGACGCTTGGAAGGAGGTACTAAAAAATGACTACACCCTGTTTTTATTCGATTTATTCTTTCATGGGGAAAGTTACTGGGAGAGTAGGATCGCATTGGATAAAAGCGATTGGAAAAAAATCCTTGACTTATTTTTCGAGCAGGAAAAAATAGAGGTGTTTGACGTAGCTGGTTTTAGCCTCGGAGGAAAATTTGCTTTGGCCACACTGGAGGCATTTCCCACGCGAGTGAAGCGCATTATCCTGCTTGCCCCGGATGGCATCAAAACTAATTTCTGGTATAACCTGGCAACTTACCCCATTGCTATTCGTGCCTTATTTAAAAGTATGATCTTGCATCCTCATCGGCTTCACACAATCACGAAAACACTGCGCACTATCGGGCTTGTGGATAAAGGGCTGCTGCGATTTGCCGAATCACAAATGGATACCGAGGAGAAGAGGAAACGCGTTTATTTTTCCTGGGTTTACTTCAGGCATTTGAGGTTTGATCTTGCTCGGGTGGCCAATTTGGTAAACGATCACGGTATTACTTTTACGGTGATGGTAGGAAAGCATGACAAAGTAATCGTTGCCGATGGAATGAATCGGATTCTTAAAAGGATTGAGAATTACAAACTTAAACTAATAGAGACTGGTCATAATGGAATTATAGAGAAAAGTATCGCCTTCCTTTGGTCAAAAGACTGAGGATATTATTTTTCATTTTTTCTAAATTGCTAAAAAATAAAATGATCATCGCCACGAAGCCACAAAGACAGGGGGAAATTCACGAAATTGATCTTCGTCCTTATGCCTTGGCGGCATACCGGTCTTTAGCTGACTCTATCGAATCACCATTCATTCACCTTACCCCAATTACAATGAAAAAAATTTGGATGTTCTTTTTCATTTTGTCCTCTTCTTCTTTTGCCCAAGGAGTATTGAAAGAGAGCCTGAAAGTGAAAAGTATTGCCCTTGGTAAAGATGTGGAATACAGCATCTACCTTCCGGCCGACTACGATAAATCGAGCCGGAGCTACCCGGTGCTTTATCTTTTGCACGGCTACAGCGATGACGAAACCGGCTGGACGCAGTTTGGCGAGGTGCAGCACATTGCGGATAAGCAAATGAAGTCTGAGAAGGTTG
>JAYVMP010000231.1:0-8491 GCA_043758895.1 Bacteroidota bacterium | reverse complement strand
TTTCTTGTAAAAGTCACGGGCACCGGTTTTGTTTCCTTTTTGAAATTCCGTTTCACCTTTCAAAAGGTCGATCCAGGCTTTTTCTGTCGGGGTTGTTGCCTTTGCTTGAAGCTCTGCTTGCAGCGGGGCTGCCTTATCAAAATTTTTATTTTGGATATACCGCAAGCACAATTCTTTGGTTACGCCAAAATCAGGGTTGGCCTTGTGCAATGTCTCTGTGGCTTCAAGCCAAACGGGCTCATCGGCACACTTATCCACCAGCATCAACTGATAGACTTTTTTGTTCAGGGCAAGGTCGGTAGGATTTGCTTTTAACTGGGGAACAAATACTTTCTTTACAAAATCGCAATTCAATTTTACTATTTTGGACAGCTTGGCATCAATGGCAAGCGTTACTTTTTTGTATTTTTCGATATCGTTCGCCTTGTTCTGCTGTTGGGCTCTTTTTACTTTGTTGTCAATCACCACTACAATTTTATTGTAGCGTTGAACGATTTGGTCTTCACTTAGGCTTTTGAAGTTTTCCTCGTTTAACTTGATTACATCCATGTAAGACAGCAAGTTGTTGTCTAAAACATTGTTACCACCTATTTCATAGGTTTTGTCAAAAATCGCCAACACACCCTCCATTTTCTCTTTGTTCTGTCCATTGTATTTGTAGGCCGAAATTGCCTTGCGATTGATGACATTCATTTCATCGCCACAGTTCTTGATCCGCAGATCATAAATAAGCAGGAGTGAATCAACATATCCCTGCTTTGTGGCCGGATCCAACTCTTGGCTGGCGAGTTTGTCGTAGGTTTCGATGGCTGCCACATACAAATCCGAATGCCATTGAGGTGCATTGGTCATCATCCACTGAAGGCTGGCCGTGGCTCCTTTGTAATTTTGATCTTTGATAGCTGCTTGAAATGCATCCACCTTTTTTTCTGCTGTGGCCTGGTCTTGCGGCCATTTGTAGTCAGTGCATTGAGCTTGCACAGCAATAGAAACTGAAACCAAGTACATCAACAGAAAAACATTTTTTCGCTTCATAGGTTAAATTTTTAATCAAATCTCCGTTTTATAAACCATCTATCATTAAAAGTGATGGCAAAATAAACCCTAAAATAGTTTTCTTCAATTAAATTTTTTGAAACAACGCCCCTTTTTCCAACCTTAAAGCCTAAATCAACAGTTGACCACCCCCCAACGGGCAAAGAAAACCCAAATGTACCGCCCCAATCCATTAATGAATTGCCATTTATCAAATAAGGAGATTTTTCATAACCCGCACCGACTCTATAGGTTACACGGCTTAGATAGCTAGAGTAGTCCATAAGGTCGGGCGTATATTCAATCCCAATGCCAGACCGAAAGCCGATAGTGGGGATACCCATGGAATTGGTAAACCCATTAAAAGTCCTAAAATCGAGATAAGTAAAATCAGCCCCGGCCGTCCATTTATCCACCTTGCCGAAAGATACCCCTACCCCAACATTTTTCGGTAAATTCATCCGCCCTCCGATGTTGTTATCGATGGTGGCAGAGTCGATAATGGCTCCTGATACACTGTTTAATTGAAAACGGGAAAAGTGTTGGGTGTTCAAATCTGATTTCAAACTGTAAACCACCCCGATATTAAGGCGGTAATTCTTTTTGAAAAGGGAATCCTTGTGGAAAGATATACCCCCCGAAAAATTAAGCCCATGGAAATAATCTCGCACATAGACTGAAGAAAAAGAGCCCACCGCATTCACAAAGTTATTGTAGTCCTGCGTTATGATAGACCCAAACATGTACGAAGCCTTGACCCCAACAGAAAAATATTTATTGATGGTCAACCCATTAGACCAATAAAACTGATTGATCCCTCCTGTGCCCGTTTCTTGGCGATTGATTGGCGCTGTGCTGCCGCTCGCCACATCGCTGTATGAAATATTATAATTCACGTGAGAATAAGGGGTTAGCCCAATGGAGGTTGTCCATTTGCCATCGGGCAACACCGGAAAAGCCATAGCGAGGTAATTCATATTGCCACTCCCAAAACTTTGGGTGTTGATACCATCGGTGGCCGTTCGGTTTTCGAACTGCAACCCGCCTTGAAAAACCGTGATGCGGTTGAATACCAAAAGTGCCGGGTTTTGGTTGTTCAAATAAGAGGCACTCGGATTGCTGATGCCAATACCCCCCATACCCTGATTTTGAGCTATGCCATTGCTATAAATATCACCTATCCCAAATTTTGAAAATGGACTGGACGCAACTTGAGCCTTGGCGGCCATCGCTACAAAAAAAAGAAATAAAATGGAGGGAAAAACCCTTTTACAACGCTGCATTATGAAGCAAAATCCTGTTCAAACCGTTCAACACGAGATCGGGGGCTGCAAATATGGTAGGTTTAAGCTTGTTTTCAAAAAACAAAGCATCGCCTCCACATAAAATTACCCCAAGTGAGGGGTGAAAATCGCGGTATGCTTTTATAATTCCCTCCATTTCAGCCACCATTCCATTCATTACACCACTGCGGATGCTATTTTCCGTGGTACTACCGATCAGCTCTGCTCCGTTCATGTTCGAAACCAACGGCAGCCGTTTGGTGAAAACGTGCAGTGCCTCAAAGCGCATGGCCATCCCCGGTGAGATGGCCCCTCCCCAATAGTTTCTCGTGGCATCCACATAATCGTAAGTAACACAAGTGCCCGCATCAATGACCAAGGAATCCCTGTCAGGAAAAATGCCCCAAGCACCGCTTACTGCAGCAATGCGGTCAACGCCAAGCGTCTCCGGGGTTTGATATTGCAGTTGAATCGGCAGGGGAAGCAAATGGGTTAACAGAAATTTCTTTTTGGCACTTATCCAATTCAATACCGTGTTGCCATCCCAACTCACTGAACTCACCAAGGCACCATCAAACCGATGATGATTCAAAAAGCCCTTTAGTTCTACGTCATCAGAAAAAGAATATTTATCTGTAAGGTTTTTTCCTGAAAAAATAGCTGCCTTAATACGTGTGTTGCCACAGTCGATAACCAAATTCATGTTTTCAATGATTACTTTCGCAACCTAAAGTTTTAATCCCATGATGAAACCTAAAAAAGTCAATAAATATAAAGTTATCGGCATTATGTCGGGCACTTCGTTGGATGGCGTGGACGTAGCCTATTGCAAATTTACCTTAAAAAAAGGGCGATGGGGCTTTTCGATAAAGGCTGCCCAAACCTTTTCTTACTCGCCCGAATGGAAAAACAAACTTTCCACGGCACATTTGCTTTCAGGTGAATTGCTTATGAAAACGCATTCGGCTTATGGCAACTACTTAGGGCAGGTCTGCAACCAGTTCATCAAACAAAAAAAGATCAAAAAAATTAACCTGATCGCCTCGCATGGCCACACGGTCTTCCACCAGCCCAAAAATAAATTCACTTTTCAATTGGGCGATGGTCAAGCCCTTCACGCGGCAACGGGATATCCCATTTCGTTTGACTTTAGAGGCCTTGATGTGGCACTCGGAGGCGAGGGTGCGCCCTTGGTGCCGATTGGCGACCAACTTCTTTTTTCCGACCATGAGGTTTGCCTCAACCTTGGCGGGATCGCCAATCTTTCGATGGACGTGAAAGGCAAAAGAAAAGCTTTCGACATTTGCTTTTGCAACATGGCATTGAATTATCTGTCCGCTAAAGCGGGAAAAGATTTTGACAAAAATGGAGGGATGGCCAACCAGGGGGCAATCAACACAAAACTTTTAAACTCCTTAAAAAAAACCTACAACTCCATAAGAAAGAAAAGGCCTTCATTGGGCCGCGAAGGATTTGAGGAAGAGTTTCAAACCCTATTGGATAATGAATCCATCACATTGCACGATAGGCTGCGAACAATTTGCGAATCCATCGCTGACGAAATTGCGCTATCCATTCCTTTCCAAAAAGAAAAGCTCCAATTACTTGCCACGGGCGGTGGCGCGCTCAATATTTTTTTAGTTGAACTGATCGTGGCCAAACTTTCCGCCCGGGCGAAAGTCATCGTCCCATCAAAAACCATTATCAACTTTAAGGAAGCTTTGGTCTTTGCCTTTCTTGGCACGCTCAGGCTGCGGAACGAAACCAATGTTTTTAAAAGTGTAACGGGAGCCTCACACGATTCTTGCTCGGGTGTTTTAATCGGGTAGAATTGACCAAAAATCGTAAATCACCTATTCCAAATTGCAGCTCCAACCATGAAAGACCTTTTACAAAAATTCGAAAACAAGCGACCTGAAATTGTGTTTGAATGGAAAGATGCCGAAACGGAAGCGGAAGGTTGGGTAGTGATCAATTCCCTGCGCGGAGGTGCGGCAGGTGGAGGCACTCGTATGCGCAAAGGCCTTGATAAACGAGAAGTGGAGTCGCTCGCCAAAACAATGGAAGTAAAGTTTACGGTTTCCGGGCCGCCCATTGGTGGCGCGAAGTCAGGGATCAATTTTGATCCGAACGACCCCCGCAAGGAAGGTGTGCTTCACCGCTGGTACCTCGCAGTAATGCCCTTGTTAAAATACTATTACGGAACCGGTGGCGATCTCAACGTAGATGAAATCCACGAAGTGATCCCGCACACGGAAGATGTGGGCATCTGGCATCCGCAGGAAGGAGTTTTCACAGGACACTACAAACCTACTGAACCGCAAAAAGTAAACCGCATCGGCCAGCTAAGACAAGGCGTAATCAAAGTGATTGAGGACAAAACTTTTACGCCATCGCTCACAAAAAAATATACTGTGGCAGACATGTGCACCGGCTATGGTATAGCCCAAGCTGTGCGCCACTTTTACGAGCTGTGGGATGGAAGCCCTAACGGTAAACGGGCCGTAGTGCAGGGCTGGGGTAATGTAGGAGCGGCCGCTGGATTTTATTTAAGTCAACTAGGCGTGAAGGTGGTAGGTATTCTAACACGCGAAGGTGGATTGATCAATCAAACTGGATTCAGTCATGAGGAAATTTGTAAGTTGGTGACTGACCGCGATGGCAACCGATTGGTGGCCGGGGATTTGCTTTCATTTGAAATTGTGAACCAAAAAATTTGGGACCTGAATTTCGAAATTTTCATTCCAGCGGCCGCATCGCGATTGGTGACAAGGCAGCAGGTGGATAAAATGATTGGCATGGGCGTAGAGGTTTTTTCATGTGGTGCCAATGTGCCTTTTGCCGATCCGGAAATTTTCTTCGGCCCAACCGGCCTATATGCCGATGAGAAAATATCCATCATCCCCGATTTCATTGCTAACTGCGGAATGGCACGCGTGTTTGCCTATTTTATGGAAAGCGAGGCAACAATGGACGATGCCTCCATCTTTAATGATATTTCCATTACCATTCGAAAAGCATTGGAGAAAACCAAGTATGCCAATCCCGCCAAAACAAAAATAGCACAGGCTTCTTTTGAGATCGCGCTGAGGCCGTTGGTGGAATAGTAGATTATAAAATTTTTAAGCCGCCCCCGCCAACAAATACAGTACTGCCATCCGCACGGCAACCCCATTCTCCACTTGATCTAAAATGATGGAATGGTGCGAATCGGCCGCATCGCTGGTGAGCTCCACGCCCCGGTTGATTGGCCCTGGGTGCATCAATACAATTTTCTTTTTCAATTCATCGAGCATCCCTTTATTGATGCCGTAATAAAGCGAGTATTCGCGAAGGGAAGGGAAATATTTCAACTGCTGGCGTTCCAACTGGATCCGCAGCACATTGGCCACATCGCACCACTCCAATGCTTTTTGAACTTGCCACTCCACCTCAACACCCAGTGTGGAGATAAATTTTGGAATCAATGTGGGCGGGCCACATACCCTCACTTCGGCCCCCAATTTTTTTAGTGCGAAAATATTTGACAACGCCACCCGCGAGTGAAGAATATCACCAATGATGGCGATTTTTTTTCCCTCCACGCCTCCTAATTTTTCGCGAATCGAAAACGCATCCAACAAAGCTTGGGTCGGATGTTCGTGGGTGCCATCTCCCGCATTGACAATATTCGCGTTGATGTGCTTCGCCAAAAAATGCGATGCGCCTGCGCTGGCATGGCGCATCACTACCATGTCCACTTTCATGGCTAAAATATTATTGACCGTGTCCAGAAGGGTTTCGCCTTTTTTTACGCTACTGCCGGACGAGGAGAAATTAATGACATCGGCAGAGAGTCGTTTTTCTGCCAACTCGAACGAAAGCCGTGTGCGGGTAGAGTTTTCAAAAAAAACATTCGCGATGGTTACATCGCGCAGCGAGGGAACTTTTTTAATCGGGCGATTGATAACATCCTTAAAATTATCGGCCGTTTCAAAAATAAGTTCAATATCCTGGCGGTTGATGTCTTTGATGCCGAGCAGATGACGTTGACTTAATTTTGACATGCTTGCTTATTCTTTATTGACTAACCAGATTTTATTTTGTTTGCTTCCATTGGCTTCCAATTGCACGAGCACCCGCTGCGAATTGTGGGTATCGACATACTTGCCCACATAATCGGCCGCAATGGGCAAATCGCGGGTGGCCTTGCGGTCGATCAGCACGAGCAGCTCAACCTTTGCTGGCCGGCCAAAGGAAATCATGGCGTCAAGGGCGGCACGGACAGTTCTCCCTGTAAAAAGCACATCATCGATCAGCACCACATTCTTTCCCTCAATAGCGAAGGGGACGCGTGTTTCACTGGCCTTGGCCGGGGTATCGCGCCTGCGGAAATCATCGCGGTGAAACGTGGCATCGAGATAGCCCAACAGCACATTGACTTTTAGGGATTTAAGTTTCTGGTGGATCAACTCCGCCAAAAAAATGCCCCTGGGCTGAAGCCCCATAAGGACGCAGTTACTAAAATCAGAATGGTTTTCGATTAATTGTTGGCAAAGGCGGTTGAGGGTGATGTCGAGTTGCTTGGAGTCGAGGATCAGTTTTTTCTGCATAAGCCGATGGCAAAATTAAATGAAAAAGTCCATAGTCCATAGTTGATGATTGTTAGCTAGAGGAAAATCGCCTCATCATGATAATTCTTTTCGGATTCGTGGGGACACGAACCCGGGCTAGTAAGGAAAAAGTCAACAGTAAACAGCCCGGAGCAGATAGATAACTTGTAAAATTTGCGCCCGGGGCAGGGATAGGAACGAAAAGCCTGCCTTCATCAAGTTTTTAGATAGGAACAAGAACGCGTTTTTGCCCTACAGCCGGACTATTCGAATCAAGTGGCAGGCTTGTAGTGGATAGCCCGGTGGCCGCCTCGGCCAGCCCCATAAAAAGATAATTGGCCACTTTCGAGATGCCACAGACCCTCAAAAGAATATTCAGGGCGCATTTGTATAATTCTTTGTTTTCCCGATATTTGCGCTCCCTTTTAGGGAAAGACTCATTTAAAACGATTTTTATGGCTAGGGTTTGTGAAGTTTCAGGCAAAAGGACACAAGTTGGCAACCGTGTATCGCACGCCAACAACAAGACAAAACGAAAGTTTTACCCCAATCTTCACACCAAAAGGTTTTTTGTGGCGGAGGAAAACAAGTGGATTAAATTGAAAGTTTCCACGAAAGTGATTAAAACAATAAATTTAAAAGGCATCAGTGCCGTGCTGAAAGAGGCAAAACAAAAAGGTACGCTGACGGCCAGCATCTAAAAAACGATAACCATGGCAAAGAAAGGAAACCGTATTCAGGTAATTTTGGAATGCACCGAGCACAAAACCACGGGCATGCCGGGCATGAGCCGCTACATCACCACCAAAAACAGGAAAAATACCACCGAGCGCATCGAGTTGAAAAAATACAATCCGGTATTGAAAAAAATGACCCTCCACAAAGAAATCAAGTAAAAGTTAATAGTTCTTGGTTAGCCGTTAATTGTAAAATACAATAGCCGATAGCCAACCCACTAAAGACGAATAACAATTAACTAATAACTATACAGTCATGGCAAAGAAAGTAGTGGCATCCCTTAAGAAAACAGACGGCAAGAACTATGCAAAAGTGATCCGTGCGGTGAGGTCAGAGAAAACAGGGGCGTACATCTTCAAAGAAGAGATTGTGGCCACCGACTTAGTGAAGGAAACATTGGCCAAAAAAGGTTAATCCTTTCTGGAACTTAAATACTATAAAGTCCCCGCAAGGGGCTTTTTTTTTACAAACCCTTTAAATCTCAACTACAAAAGCCAACATCCAGCCTTATTCTTACGATTTGTTTGCCGTTTGATATTCAATGTCATTGAGTCGATCACCGATGATTCTTTTCGAAAGAATGAGCTGAGGTAATAAGAAAGGGTTAACCTTAACGACATTGGTTTGATCTTTGTAATTTGACTTTTTAATTCAATATGTCCCTTCTCTTCAATTTATTCCCAAAAGAAAAAAAAGAATCGCTCGATCAGGGCTTGCAAAAATCCAAAGAGAGTTTCTTCGGAAGGTTGGGAAAAGCATTGGTGGGCAAATCATCCGTGGATGATGAGGTGCTCGACCACCTGGAAGAAATCTTGATTTCCTCGGATGTAGGGATCGACACTA
>JAYVMP010000230.1:0-12280 GCA_043758895.1 Bacteroidota bacterium | reverse complement strand
GAAAATAACATCGGGTTTATGATGATGATGGCGCGCACCCTTCTTGACTTGGGCAGAATCACTTCCCTGGAAGAAATTTTTGAACGTGTAAGAAAAATTACTGCGCAGGAACTTCAATGGCTGGCCAATGAAATGTTTGACGATGAGAAAATGAGCCAGTTGATTATGCACCCGGAAGTAGGGGCTAAGAAAGCATGACTCCCGAAGTACCGTGCGAGTGCGGGTCAAAAAAAATGTAAATTGAAAATCAACAATCAATGTCGTTATTATAAGTAAACCACCAATGACCTCCTTTCTTCGGGAGAGGAATGAGGTGAGGCAATAAGAGAGGCTTAACTTAACGATATTGAACCAACAATTGTAAATCAAATCATGAATTTTCTTTCCGAAGAACTGGAACGTTACATCGAAGCACATACGGGTGCCGAAACCGATTTATTAAAAAAAATCAATCGCGATACACAGGCAAACGTGTTGATGCCGAGGATGCTTTCGGGCCAGGTGCAGGGCAGGTTTCTTTCGATGGCGAGTAAAATGATCCGTCCCAAGAATATTCTGGAGATCGGAACTTACACCGGATACTCGGCTATTTGCTTAGCGGAAGGATTACAGGCCGATGGAAAATTGATCACCCTTGATATTAATGAAGAGCTCGAAATCCGAGTACGCAATTATTTTGAGGAGTCTGGGTTGACCAACCAAATTGATTACCGGATTGGCGATGCCCGAAAAATGATTCCAGCACTGACTGAAACTTTCGATTTGGTTTTTATCGATGCCGACAAGGAAAACTATTCCCTGTATTTTGATTTGGTCATCGATAAGGTTTCTTTAGGTGGCATTATCTTGGCCGACAATGTAATGTGGAGCGGTAAGGTGGTTGCCCCCAACCCTGACAAAGACACAAAAGCAATCCTTGATTTCAATATGAAAATCCAAAATGATAACCGGGTGGAGAATATTTTGCTCCCCCTTCGCGATGGGATGATGATGATGTACCGCAGGTAATTTTTTATGCAGCGCGTTATGCGCCTTCCCTGTTGCTCGCCCACGAACTTATAACTTATAGAGAATTTACCGGAGCCCGTCTGTGCACTCGGTGGCAATCTTTTTACTACCTTTACCTCATGAGGTTTTTTGCAGCAGGACTCATTTTTTTTGGAGTTGCTGCCTCACACGCGCAGACCCCAGAGGTGCCCCGCAAGATTCGTTTTGCGGGTATGTCCCTCATTATTCGTGATGACGCGCGAGCCGAAATCCAAAAAGACGTGGACGCCCTCACCAAACACTCCCGGTATTTTGATATGAAAGTGGAGCGTGCCAAGACTTACTTCCCCATCATCGAAAAGATCTTTGCAGAAGAAAACCTGCCTGACGATTTTAAATACCTCTGCCTTCAGGAAAGTGCGTTAACACCCGATGCTGTTTCTGTTTCCAATGCCGTAGGCTTTTGGCAATTCAAAGACCTGACCGCTCAAGAGATGGGCCTGCGTGTAGATAGGGACGTAGATGAACGGATGAATATTGTATCCGCTTCGCGTGGAGCTGCCCGTTACCTCAAGCAGAACAATGTGTATTTCAACAATTGGCTGCTGGCTTTGCAATCGTATCAGATGGGCGCAGGCGGGGTGAGAAGATCGGTGGGCGATAAATACAATGGCGATAACCACATGGAGGTCACTTCCGAAACCTATTGGTACGTGAAAAAATACTTGGCGCACAAAGTAGCTTTTGAAAACGCCTGCCAAGGATTGCCCAAGTTAAAAGTTGCTTTGTATGAAACCTCCGATAAGAAATTGAAAGATATAGCCGGTGACGTTGCCGTTGATGAAAACGTGTTGAAGGAATACAACAAGTGGCTGAAAAGCAGCACAGTCCCGGGCGACAAACTGTACATAGTGGTTGTCCCTACAGGCAATACGATTCAAGATTTTAACAGTTTGGTGATCAATTCGGAAAAAGCAGGAAGGGCAATTCCCTTGATAGAGGGCAAGCGTGTGATCAACATGCGCACCCAAATCAATGGTGTGGATGCCACCAAAGCAGGCGATGGTGAGACGATCGCTTCACTCGCCTCCAGGTTAAGGATTGATGTATCAAAGTTCCTTCGGTATAATGATATGGCCATTGACGACAAAATTATTCCGGGCAATTTCTATTTTTTCGGAAAAAAGAAAAAGAAAAATGCTCAGGCAATCTATCGGGCCAAGTTGGGCGATGACCTTTGGCGGGTAGGCCAACAGTTTGGAGTTCAATTGAAGCAACTGAAAAAACTGAATCCGGGATTCCAAGGAACGCTACTTGCTGCAGGCACTCCCATCCGCCTTACCAGCGATGCGGTTATCGATCAGCCCGAGACAACCGTAACCAACAGTATAGCAGAGCTGAGTGCAGATACCTTCGCCTGGGCTGCCTTGCCTGCCGATGAGCCAAAATTGAATACAACCCTATTGAAGCCCGATATTTCAAATAAAAAGGAACCGGTTGCTCCTACCAGTTCAGCAGTGGGTGGTGCCCAACCGGCACCCAATGAGTTTATCTACGAGGTAAAAAATTCGGATACCCTTTACGGGATTGCCCGCCAGTTTGGGGCTACTATAAAGGAAGTGATGGACTGGAACAACAAATCGGTTTTGACTGTTACCCCTGGCGAAAAATTAAAAATCATAAAAAGGTAACCCTCAGTTTTCTACGTTTTAGATGAAATCCTTACTTACCCGCATTATAATTGAATGCAGATGGATGCCTTTTCATAAAAAAGAATAATTTTGCCACATTCGTAAACTTTAAAATAAAAATTAAGAAGGATGTTGATGGATAATGCAGTCAAAGCGCTTGACATTGTGATGCTGGTTGACGATAATGACACTGATAACTTTATCAGCAAAAGGATTATTGAGATCACCCGGTTTTCGCACCGTGTAGAAGTGAAGAGCTCAGGCAAGGGTGCGTTGGATTATTTGAAAGAGCACGAAAATGAAGCTGAGAATCTTCCCAGCATCATCTTTTTAGATATCAACATGCCCATCGTGGATGGATTTGTGTTCCTTTATGAATTTGAAAAATTCAATGAGTTAGTCCGAAACAAATGTAAAGTGATCATCCTTTCCAGTTCGGATAACAAACGGGATATTGATAAAATCGTTAATAACAATCACGTTATTAAGTTTATCACCAAGCCGCTTACCGAGATTGCATTGGACGAAATTAAGCTCAGCAATATTTAGAGGTTTTATATTTAGGGTTATTTTTGCGGGGATAAACCTAAATCAACCGATATGCTGTCCCGAAACGTTGCCGTGTTTTTTTTTATGTCCATTTTGCTTACCGCCAATTGCGCCAAGGGGCAGATTGTTAGGAACGACTCTTTGTCCAAATGGAAAAAGGCATTCAAAGCTGGGCTCAACCTTAACCAATCGTCCTTTACCTCTAATTGGAAAGCAGGAGGGATCAACTCGCTCGGGTTTGTCACCTTCCTTAACTATAAAGCCAACTACACAGGCGAGCACAATTCATGGGACAATGAAATAGATCTACAATATGGCTCGATCAATAATCAGGGTGTTGGTGCGCGCAAAACCCTGGACCGGATTTTTATTGATACCAAATATGGTCATGCCCTTAACAAAAAATGGGACTTGTCTTTATCGGCTAATTTACTTTCACAATTTGGTCCCGGTTACAAATACCTGAAATCAAAAGCCAATGCCGATTCACTCGTTGCCCTTTCAGATTTTATAGCGCCCGCTTTCATTACTGTAGGCTTGGGGTTCGAGTATCACCCGGTTGATTACTTCAAGCTCAGGCTCTCGCCCATTGCCCCGCGCCTGACTGTTGTGAACAACGTTGCCCACTTCATCAATATCGATAACCCAACACCATACGGTCTTTCACCTAACCGCACGGCCCGGATGCAATGGCTTGCGTTTCAAATGCTCGCGGAGTTTAACAAAGACATCGCTAAAAATGTGAATCTCAATTGGCGCTACATCCTGTTTGCGGATTATCAAAAACTGGGCCTCGATCAACTTTACCACCGGCTGGACCTCAACCTCACGGCCAAGTTGGGCCGATTTGTAAATTTGAACTTGGGCACTATCCTATTGTATGACCGCAACCAAGATAGCAGTGTGCAGTTCAGTCAGGCGCTTTCGTTTGGAATGATGTACACGTTTCAGAATTTTAAAGACAAGAAGTAAAATTATTCTATGGCCAAAAAAAAAGTCCTCGCAATCGAGGACTTTTTTTTGTTTTAATCACTTGTGATTTGATCGCATCCAAATGAATTTTAAAAACAAGTTGTAAAATGAGGTATAAAGAAAAAGGGAAGCGATCCTAGATTGCTTCCCTTCCTAAAAGAATCAGCGTTGCTGATTACTTCTTCTTCTTAGCAGCCTTCTTTGCTTTCTTGGCTGCTTTCTTAGCGGGTTTTTTTGCCATAGCGTTTTAATATTTTGGTTTAAAACTGAGCGAAAGGTATAATAAAAAATTAAACCGCAAAAATTTTTCGCAATTAATTTTTTATTTATTAAAAAATATCAGGTGAACGTTTTTATGTTGTGCGTTAAAAAAATCTTCCCTCATCGCATCAAAAAATATTTACTTCAGGTGTAAGCGTGATCGAAAAATTTTCTTTCACCGATTGCATAATCTGCATTGCCAATGAAAAAATTTCTTCTCCCCTTGCATCTCCAAAATTTACCAGCACCAGTGCCTGCGTAGCATGCACGCCAGCATGATTTATTCTTTTTCCCTTCCATCCGCACTGCTCAATGAGCCAGCCTGCAGGCACTTTAACATGCTGATTTGCAGCAGGATAGTTAGGAATTGAAGGAAACTTAACTTTCAATTCCTGAAAGTGTTGTTCACTGATCTCGGGGTTCTTAAAAAAGCTTCCGGCATTACCGAGCGTTGCATAGTCGGGTAATTTTTCTCTTCTGATTTTGATCACCGCATCACTTAAAGATTGTATCGTTGGATGAGCCACGTTCATCCGTGCAAGTGTGTCGCTGATCGCTCCATAGTTGGTGTGGATGCGGTGATTTTTTTTGCTCAACCTTAAAGTAACACTTGAAATAAAATATTTTTCTTTCCACTCTCTTTTGAAAATACTTTCGCGATAAGCGAACCTGCATTGCTCCTTGCCGATGCTTTTCACCGCACCACTTTTCAACTCAAAGGCTTCTACTTTTTCGATCACTTCACTCACTTCTATACCGTACGCTCCAATGTTTTGTATCGGTGCTGCGCCCACGGTGCCGGGTATCAGGGACAAATTCTCGACACCGCCCCAATTGTTTTCTACACAATGAAGTACCAATGAATGCCATTGAACGCCCGATGATACCCTAAGCAATACGGTTTCATCAGTTTCATCATTTCTCTGAATTCCCTGAATGGCATTGTGTATTACCAGGCCTTCAAAATCTTTGGTGAATAGTACATTGCTGCCACCACCAAGGAATAACCGTTTTTCATTCTTGAACAGGTCTGTTTGAACAAGTTGCTGAAACTGCTCTACCGACTGGAGCGAACAAAAATATTTAGCGCTGACCTCAATGCCGAAGGTGTTGTAGGGTTTGAGACTAATGCTTTCCTTAACCTTGATCATCGTTCCTAATGGAAAGTGAAAGAAGGAAATAAAAATCGTAAATCAAAAATCAATGTTTGGGTTTTGGGTTTAAAAACGAGTAAGTTTTCGTTCGAGATTGCAGTTTTTCCCTTGAACAAGTTTCAATATCTTTCAATGGATAAAATAGCCTAACCGATGCTCTTCAACTATTACAAGATCGCCTTGCGCCATCTGCGCAATATTTATTCGCTGATCAATCTCTCCGGCCTTACTATCGGCCTTACCGTTTTTATTCTCATTTTCCTTTGGGTAGATGATGAATTGAGTTTTGACCGCTTTCATGCCGGCCATGACCGCATTTCTCGTGTGGTGTACCATCGGGTGGATGTTAATGCCAATCTTTTGTGGGTGGCTGTTACGCCTCCCATGCTTTGCGATTACCTCAAAACCAATTTTGCTGAAATTGAAAGTGCCTGTCGGGTATCGCCCCTGGAACTTTTTTTGCGGCATGAAGAGAAGGCCTTTTACCAAAAAGGGTTGGCTGCCGATCCTGCATTTTTTTCTGTCTTTTCTTTTCCTCTGGTAGAGGGGAACATCAAATCTTTTAATGAAGGGGCTTACAAAATTATTATCAACGAAAAAATTGCCACCGCTTATTTTGGCAACGCCCCTGCCGTAGGGAAAACCCTAAAAGTAGGGACGCGTGAGCTCCTCGTGGTAGCCGTGATGAAAAATGTTCCCGGCAACTCGCACTTGCAATTCGGCTTTGTAATGCCCATGGAATTCCTCAAAGCAATGGGTTGGGCACCGCTTGATGAGTGGGATAATAATATATTGTACACGTATGTAAAGTTTAAGCCGGGTGCCAATCAGCTCTCTTTTGAAGCTGGAATTAAAGATGTAATTAAAAAACACGTGAAGGAGACTACCTCCGAATTAGCTTTGCAGCCCTTAATCGATATCCACCTGCGGTCCAAACATTTGAGCTATGACATACCGGGCCATCAGGACATTCAGTACGTTTATATTTTTATCAGTGCTGCCCTATTCATCTTGCTTATCGCTTGCATCAACTACACCAACTTAGCAACTGCCCGCTCCATGAAACGGGCCAAAGAAGCAGGCTTGCGCAAAGTAGCCGGGGCCACCCGGGGCCAACTGGCGGTTCAATTTTTTTCGGAGTCGGTAGTGTATTCCTTGCTCGCTTTTGGGCTGGCTTTCCTGCTCAGTTGGGTGCTGCTTCCGGTATTCAACACGTTAAATGGTAAAAACCTTACATTGTCAATTTTATCACCGCACATGCTGGCCACATTAGCCATCGCGCTTTTGGGTTGCAGTTTTTTGGCGGGTGCTTACCCTGCCTTGTTTTTGTCTTCGCTCAAGCCCGTTGTTGTATTTAAAGGATTGCTCAAAACAGGTCAGTACAGTCTATTTTTTCGCAGGGCATTGGTCATGCTTCAATTTACTCTGGGTATCGCGTTGCTCTTGGCAACCCTAATCATTCACCATCAACTGAACTACATCCATTCACGGAATATTGGGTATGACAAAGAGAATGTCATCACGTTTTTTATTGCAAACAAAGTGATTAAACAATACCCCGCCTTAAAACATGAATTAAAAGAGTTACCCGGGGTGATCATTGTTACCGTGACCCATACCGATCTATCCTACTTAGATGCCTCTACTGACAATGTGACCTGGCAGGGTAAAGACCCAAAAAAAAATATCAATTTCTTCTGGTTGATTACGGACCATGATTTCACTAAAATGTTTTCCATTCCTATTGCCGAAGGGCGGGCCTTTTCGGAGTTGATTGCCTCTGATTCATCCGCCTATCTGCTGAATGAAGAGGCCGTCAGGCAAATGGGTGTTTCGAATGTGGTGGGCTCGACCATTTCCCTGAATGATAAGCGTGGTTTGGTGGTTGGCATTGTCAAAGATTTCAATTTCAAGCCCGTGCACAAGAAAATCGAACCCATGATTATTTATATCAACCCGAAATATTTTCAGGTGGTCGCTGTGAAATTGAAAGTGGGCAACATCCCCGATAAGGTGAAGGCCATAGAAAAAGTGTTTAAAAAATTCAGCCCCGACCGGCCATTTGAATATTCCTTTATAGATGCAGATATCGACAAGCTCTACAAATCCGAGCAACGCATAGGGCAACTGTTCGATTACTTTTCGTTCGTGTCCATTTTTATCTCTTGTCTTGGGTTGCTCGGCATTATTATGTTCACCACCGGGCAACGAAGCAAAGAGATGGCAATCCGCAAGGTGATGGGTGCTTCTTCAAGCCGCATCTTTATGATCCTGTCGAAGGAATCCGTTTTACTAATTGTGGCCGCCAACCTTATTGCGCTGCCTGCGGCAACTTATTGGATGAATCAATGGTTGGATAAATTTGCTTACCATGAAACTATACCAAGCTATTTTTTAGTGGGGGCAGCCCTTTCGTCCTTACTGGTGACCTGGCTTACGATCAGTTATTTTTGTTTGAAAGCCGCCCAAAAGAATCCGGTGGAAGGTTTGAGAAACGAGTAAATTGAAAAAAGGTAGGCAGTTGACAGCAAAGCAGTGGGCAAGTGAGTATTTCTGTGCAAGTTTTGGTAACTTGGTATAACTCAATACTACCTACTCCCAACTTCTTTTAACTTTTACAAAAAAAATATTCTATGCAAATCGCAAAACACAAAGTGGCATCGATCCATTACACCCTCACCGACAACGAGGGCAAAGTGCTTGACAGCAGCGCGGGCCGCGAACCGCTCAATTATATTCAAGGTATAGGCAATTTGATTCAGGGCATGGAAGAAGGCCTCGAAGACAAAAGGAAGGGTGATAAAGTCAACCTGAAAGTAAGTCCGGAGAAAGGCTATGGCCTAAAGAGCGATAAAATGGTTCAGCGTGTTCCCCGCTCGGCATTTGAGAACCAAAAAATTGAAGTGGGCATGCAGTTTCAAACCAACCAGGGAATGCTGGTGACGGTGACCCACGTGGGTCTAATTGAAATTACCGTGGATGGAAATCACCCGTTGGCTGGTGTAGAATTGAATTTCGATGTTGACGTGTTGAGCATCCGCGAGGCCACGGAAGAAGAACTCTCGCACGGCCATGTGCATGGCCCAGGTGGTCATCCTCATTAACCGCTAATTCAAGTCTGCCAATCCGGAGTTAAACAAGATTGATTACTTCAATGCTCTTGACCTCAGGCACCAGACGCCTCACGGCTTCTTCCACGCCTGCTTTGAAGGTCATGGTGGACATCGGGCAAGTGCCACAATTGCCCATGAATTCCAACCTTAAAATTTTATCTTCCGTGAACTCCAGCACACGGATATCTCCTCCATCGGCCACCAGATACGGACGTATGTTGTCAAGGGAAACCTCAACCCGGTTGAGGAGGTCATCATTAATACTTATGGCAGAATTCATTAAACAGTCAGTTCAACTTTTTTTGTGGAAGTAAAGGTAGCATTTCTAATGGCAACTTGGCGTGCCAGGCTTTCGGCTAAGTCACGAAAGGCGGTTGACGTTATGCCTTCTTTCATTACTGCCGGCAGGCCACTGTCACCACTTTCGCGGATGCTTTGCACCAACGGGATTTGGCCGAGGAATGGAACACCAAATTTTTCGGCCAATGTCTTACCACCATCTTTTCCAAATATAAAATATTTATTGTCAGGCAATTCTTCTGGGGTGAAATATGCCATGTTCTCAACCACACCGAGTACGGGCACATTGATCTGTGGTTGTTTAAACATAGTCAACCCCTTCATGGCATCAGCGATCGCTACCTTCTGTGGAGTGGTTACGATGACTGCACCGGTTACGGGCACGGTTTGAACCAAAGTCAAATGAATATCACTGGTACCGGGAGGCAAATCGATCAATAGATAATCGAGCTCACCCCAATCGGCATCGCTTATAAACTGCTTTAAGGCCGAACTCGCCATGGGGCCACGCCAAACAATCGCGCTTTCGGGTGGGGTAAGGAACCCGATCGAGATTAGTTTGACCCCGTATTGCTCCAAGGGGATCAGAATATTTTTACCGTTCACCACTCTTACTTCGGGCTGTTCGCGTTCACAGTTGAACATCAACGGGATGGAGGGGCCAAAAATATCGGCATCGATCAAGCCCACTTTTGCTCCTGCTTGCGCAAGCGCGACAGCCAAGTTTGTTGTAACGGTTGATTTACCCACGCCCCCTTTGCCCGAAGCGATAGCAATAATATTTTTTACACCGGCAAGCACAGGGGCATTGTTGCGCAAGGAAGTAACAGACGAAGTCATTCGGATATCAATCTCAAAATTCTCACCGACTACTCGCTCAACAGCTGCTTCACAATCTTTTCTGATTTTTTCTTTTAAGGGGCAAGCCGGGGTGGTGAGGACAACGGTAAAACCGATTTTGGTGTCCGTAATGGCGATGTCCTTGATCATGTTCAAGGTGACCAAATCTTTTTTGAGATCGGGGTCTTGAACGGTGGAAAGTGCTTGGATAATGTCGGTCGATTGGATTTTCATTATTTCTAAATAGCGCAAGTTACACCTAAAACAAAATTAACGGACAAGAGTTCATGAATTAGATTTCATAACTAAAAAGTATCTTTGCTGCAATTACAAATCCAGATAAGCCAGCTGAATTATCCACACTTGATCACGCGCGAAACGATAGAGGAAGTTAAGAACAGGATGGACATCGTGGATGTCATCAGCGACTTTGTGGCGTTGAAGAAATCGGGGCAGAACTACAAGGCACTAAGTCCGTTCAACAACGAAAAATCGCCTTCTTTTTTTGTCGTTCCCGCCAAGGGGATTTTCAAAGACTTCAGCAGCGGCAAAGGGGGCGATGCCTTCACGTTTGTGATGGAGCACGAGAAGTTGAGCTATGCCGAAGCCGTCCGCTACCTTGCCAAAAAATACGGGGTAGAGATAAAGGAAGACCGCACGATCAACCAATCGAAAGAAGAGCAAGGTGAGCGAGAGGGGTTGTACATTCTGATGAACTTTGCGAAGGACTACTATAAAAATTGTTTAACGTCCGTTGAAGAGGGCCGGAGTATTGGGCTCAGTTACTTTCGTGAGCGCGGCTTCAACGACCGCACCCTTGAGAAATTTGAACTCGGCTATGCCCTCGAAGGCTGGGAAAATTTTAGCCATGAGGCAATCGCCAAAGGGTACAACAAAGAGCTGCTTGAAAAAACAGGACTGGTTGTAAAGAAAGAAGACGGATCAAGCTACGACCGCTTTCGCGGAAGGGTGATTTTTCCGGTTCATAATCTTGCCGGAAAAGTGATCGCATTCGGGGCGCGCATGCTTGGCAAAGAAAAGAACCAACCAAAGTACATCAACTCACCGGAGACGGATATTTATCACAAGAGTGATGCACTGTACGGGTTGTACCAAGGCAAGAACGCTATCCGTCAAAACGATTCTTGTTTTTTGGTGGAGGGTTATACCGATGTGATTTCCTTGCACCAGGCCGATGTGGAAAATGTAGTGGCCTCGAGCGGCACAGCTTTGACGGAAAACCAGATCAAGCTCATCCGCAGGTTTACCGAAAACATCACCGTATTGTTCGATGGCGATTCTGCCGGTATCAAAGCTGCCCTGCGCGGTATTGACATGATCCTGAAAGGTGGCCTCAATGTGCGCGTGCTTCTCTTCCCCGACAATGAAGATCCCGATAGTTTCTCAAGAAAACTAGGAACATCTGAGTTTCAGAAATATTTAAAAGACCACACACAGGATTTTGTATCCTTTAAGGCGAGTCTCTACGCGAAGGAAGCCGCCAATGATCCAATCCGCAAGGCGGAGTCTATCAAAGAAATTGTTTCAAGCATTGCCGTTATACCCGATCCGATCAAGCGCTCAGTTTACATTCAGGAGACAAGCCATCTGTTAAAAATTGGCGAACAGGTTTTGCTTTCCGAGCTGAATAAAATCTTGATTCAAGAGCGGAGAAAAAACGAGAAAGAAAATTTTCGCCAACCGGAAGTACAAGGGCCAAATGCCCCTGTTGAGGATATTGACCCAACTTTAAAAATTGACGCTCAAAATTTGGTGCATTACCAAGAACGCGAAACCATACGTTTGTTGCTGAACTATGCCGATCAATCGTTAGAACAAAGTAAGCTGGCCGACTTTTTAGTGCATGAACTGGAAGATGTGGAATTCAACAATCCAATTTTTAAAGAGATTTATGAAAAGTTTAAAATTGCCGCACTGAACAACCAACCGATCGACAGCCATTATTTTATACAGGACGGGAACGATGCGATCAGAGCGACTGTTTCGGATTTGAGTACTTCGCGCTACGATACCAGTCCGCACTGGGGCGACAAGTTTCACATTTACGTACCCAAAGAAAAAGATGTGCTGAACGAATTGGCCTTGTCCAATGTATTGCGCCTGAAGTTCAGGGTGGTGCAAAAGATGATGGAAGACAATCTTTTAAAAGTCAAACTGGCAGAAACATCGGGCAATTGGGATGAACTCGATCGTGCCCTGGAAATGCAGACAGGCTTAAAGAAAGCGGAGAGTGAGTTGGCCGGGAGTTTGGGGATCGTGGTAGCGAAGTAGATTTAAGATTTCGAATTAAGAATCAATGTCGTTTCCTTAAGCTCCTCTGACATCCTCTCTTGTGGAGGAAACTATAAACGGGTTTAAAAAGAACTATATGAACTCTATAGATGAAGGAAAT
>JAYVMP010000229.1:0-8061 GCA_043758895.1 Bacteroidota bacterium | reverse complement strand
TGATGCTTAGCTTCCAAGCTTTTGCACAATTCTTCTTGGGCTATATCCAAAGCATACTTTGCAGCAAACTTTTTCAAATCCAAAAGGCCAAACCAGTCGTGCATAAGTGTTGCTGTTTTTTCAGATTCATTTTCCTTTCTATAACAGACGCTCAACCAAGTACCTATTAAATAACTACCTGCATTTAGGAATTCAATTGATATCGATTTCTTTACTCGGCACGAATTTGAACCAGCGTCCGTACTTACAATTCTTGGCAAAAAGTTTTTAATTCAAATCTACATTTTCAAACAAAGGCGCTTTGCTATCCGTAGTTGAAAACATCAAAGTTGATTTCATCCGCCCCGATTATCCTTTAGTCCTTCCACCCATTACCGAAGAAGGCATTACCTTCTTTCGAAAGAAGACATTGCGGCCATGAAACAGAACGCCATCAGCAACTCTGGCAAACGTCTAAAAGACTTTATTGTCATTTATTTTCTCCTGCAGCACTTCTCGCTTAACCAAATGATTGAATTTTACACCATCAAATACCCACGCTTCAATCCACTCATTCCCTTAAAAGCTGTCAGCTACTTTGAAGACATCGACCCATCCATCGATCCCCCAAAACTAAGAGCAAAGCTCCCCTTGCCCGAAATAAAAAACCGCATCACTGATGCGGTTCTACACTCCCGAAAAAAATTCAGTTGAATTTCTGTTTGCTTGGCAGCAATATCGCTAACTACAAAATATACTCACTCAAATCCCTGTTCTTAATCAGGCTGCTGAGTTTTTCTTTAACCATGGCCTTCGTGATTTTTATTTCGCCTGAAGAAATTTTATCGGGCACGTCAAATAAAAATTCGTTGAGCAATTTGCTCACCACCGTGTGCAGCCTGCGTGCCCCAATGTTTTCAATCTCGGCATTGATGTCAAATGCCGTTTGTGCGATCTCTTCGATCGCTTCATCGTCAAACGAAATGGAGACTCCTTCCGCTTCAAAGAGTGCCTGGTACTGTCGGGTGAGTGCGTTTTTGGGTTCTTTTAATATCCTGACAAAATCATCTTTCGTCAGGTTGTTTAACTCCACGCGGATCGGAAACCGTCCTTGCAGTTCCGGGATCAGGTCCGATGGTTTTGAAATATGAAAGGCTCCGGCCGCAATGAACAAAACGTGATCGGTGTTGATTACGCCATGTTTGGTGTTCACCGCAGTGCCTTCTACAATCGGCAAGAGATCGCGCTGTACGCCTTCGCGGCTTACATCGGGGCCACTGCTTCCTTTTTTGCTTGCACCGGAAGCGATCTTATCAATCTCATCAATAAAAATAATCCCTGCATCTTCGGCCTTGCGGATCGCCTCTTCCTTCACTTCTTCCATGTCGATGAGTTTGGCGGCCTCTTCTTCGAGCAACACTTTGCGCGCCTCGGCTACGGTGAGCTTTCGTTTCTTGGGCTTCTTGGGCATCATGCCGCTGAGCATCTCTTGCAAATTCATCATCGACACTTCGTCCATCATGCCGGCACCAATCATCCCAACGCCAGGCACTCCACTTTGCTTGATGTCGATTTCGATCTTCCGGTTTTCAAGCTCTCCGTTTTTTATTTTCTCGCGAAAAATGTTCCGGGTGCGTTCGTTGAGTGCTGCATCATCTTTGGGGATTTGCTCACCTTCAGTTCCATCCGGTGCATTCATGGTGAAGCCGGCCGTCTTGCGCATGGGCGGAATGAGTGCATCCAAAATAATTTCTTCCACAGCCAGTGCTGCCTTTTCTTTCACTTCTTCTTTCTTGCGTGTCTTCACCATGCTCACCGATTGCTCCACCAGGTCGCGCACCATGCTTTCTACATCGCGGCCCACATAACCCACTTCCGTAAATTTGGAAGCCTCGACTTTCACAAAAGGGGCATCTGCTATTTTGGCGAGCCTTCGCGCAATTTCTGTTTTCCCTACACCCGTTGCCCCGATCATCAGAATGTTGTTGGGAATAATTTCATTTTTCATCTCGGCATTGGCGTTCATGCGCCTCCATCGGTTGCGCAACGCAATGGCTACATTCCGTTTGGCTTCATTCTGGCCTACAATGTATTTGTCGAGCTCTTGAACAATTTGTTTCGGAGTCAACCCTTCAATCTTTCTCATTTTCAGTTCGCTGTAAACCATAAAGGTAGGGTCTCGGGAACGAAAAAATGAATTTTTATGAAATTTAAAAACGGATTACAAAAAATGAATTGAGTTAAAAAGTACAATTGGTACAAATTACACATTAGATTAAAAAATAAACATAATTCAAGTAGTCGACTTCTTACTGTCAATCGCGATTGACGATTACCGATAACGATTCAATGTTGTTTCCTTAAGTCCTTTTCTGATGACCTCACCTCGTTCCTCTCCAAAAGAGAGGATGTCAGCGGAGCTTAAGGAAACGACATTGGATAACGATTTATGATTTCACCTCCGGCAAAATAAACTCCAGCGGTTTAGCTACTTTGTCTTTGAGCAATGCCAGTTTTAGCACCTCATCCACCGAATCAACGTAATGGAACAGCAGCCCTTTCACATACGTCTTTTCAATTTCACCGATGTCGCGTTTATTTTTGGAGCTGAGAATAATTTCTTTGATGCCACTTCTTTTGGCTGCCAATATTTTTTCTTTGATACCACCAACGGGCAATACTTTTCCGCGCAACGTGATTTCGCCCGTCATCGCCAAGTTGGCTTTGATTTTTCGTTGGGTAAAAATTGAAGCCAAAGAAGTAAGCATCGTGATCCCGGCAGAAGGCCCGTCTTTCGGTACCGCACCAGCCGGCACGTGGATGTGCAAATCGTAGTGCTGAAAAATACGGTGATCAATCTTCAGTGGTTCTGCGTTGGCTTTTAAGTAAGAAAGCGCAGCTGTCGCGGATTCTTTCATCACCTCGCCCAATTGGCCGGAGATGGTTAGTGCACCCTTTCCTCGGCTCACACTTGATTCTACAAATAAAATGTCGCCACCGACTTGCGTCCAAGCCAACCCGGTAACCACGCCAGCAATGTCGTTGCCCTGGTACAATTCTTCATCAAAAATTTCCCCACCCAGAATTTTTACTATTAATTCAGGAGTAATTTCATTGGGCAGTTTTTCGTCCATTGCTTTTGTTTTGGCAATGTTGCGCACTACCGATCCGATTTTTCTTTCCAAATTCCTTACCCCTGATTCGCGGGTGTAGGCTTCAATCACTTTTAAAATTGCCTCTTTGGAAAATTTCACATCACCGGCAATAAGGCCGTGCTCCTTAATCTGTTTGGGTACCAAATGCTTGATGGCAATCTGTAATTTTTCCTCTACTGTATAGCCCGTCAATTCAATGATCTCCATGCGGTCGCGCAAAGCAGGGTGGATGGTATCCAACGCATTTGCAGTGGCGATGAAAAGTACTTTCGACAGGTCGTACTCTACTTCTAAATAATTATCGGCAAAGGCATTGTTCTGCTCGGGGTCCAAAACCTCGAGCAGTGCAGAAGAAGGGTCGCCACGAAAATCGGAACGTACTTTGTCAATCTCGTCCAGCACAAAAACCGGATTGGATGATTTAGCTTTTTTAATGTTGTGCAAAATTTTTCCAGGCATCGCGCCAATGTATGTTTTGCGATGGCCGCGCACCTCGGCTTCGTCATGTACGCCACCGAGCGACATGCGCACGTAATTCCGCCCAAGCGATTTTGCTATGGATTTTCCCAGCGAAGTTTTGCCTACACCGGGGGGGCCATACAAGCACAAGATGGGCCCTTTCATGTCTTGCTTTAATTTCAATACGGCCAGGTATTCAAGAATACGGATCTTCACTTTTTCCAAACCAAAATGATCTTTGTCTAAAATCTTTTTGGCTTTTTTCAAATCAAAATCGTCCACGGTAAATTCATCCCAAGGCAAATCGAGCATGAACTCCACGTTGTTCATCATGATCGGAAAATCCGGGGCTTGCGGATTGGTGCGCTGCAGTTTGTCAAGCTCTTTATTAAAATGATCGGCCGCGTGCTTTGGCCATTTCTTGTCCGCTCCGTGCTTGCGCAGCTTTTCGATTTCTTTGTCGGGGCCATCATAGCCGAGTTCATCTTGCAATACCTTAATCTGTTGGCGCAAGAAATAGTCACGCTGCTGCTGATCGATATCCGTGTGTACTTTTTTCTGGATCTCGTGCTTGATCTCCAACATCTGGATTTCCTTGAGCATGTATTGCAGCAACAGCGTGCCCCGGTCGATGATGTTGCTGACTTCCAAAATCTTTTGCTTATCGGCCACATCCACATTCAAATTGGAAGAAAGAAAGTGAACTAAGAAAGCCGTGCTATTGATGTTGTCGAGTGCTACTTGTGCTTCTTGCGGAATGTCGGGATTAAGTTTTAAGATTTTGAAGGCGGCATCTTTTAATGACTGCACCAATGCTTTCACTTCTTTGGCCTCCAAATCAAGAACGGGTTCCACTTGCAATTCGATTCGCGCGGTAAGAAAAGGCTCCTCGCCAACAAATTCTTTGATGGCAAAGCGATTTTTTCCCTGAATGATGATGGTGGTGTTTCCATCCGGCAGCACCAACATTTTGATGATGCGTGCCACCGTGCCGAAGCGGCAAAGGTCTTCAATAACGGGATCCTCTTTCTGCTTGTTTTTTTGCGCCACCACACCGATAATGCGGTTGCCCTGATAGGCATTCTTGATCAGACGTATTGATTTTTGGCGCGTAACTGTAATCGGAATTATTACACCAGGAAAAAGGACGGTGTTTTTTATCGGCAGGATGGAAAGTTCTTCTGGCAAATCTTCCGGACGAATGTCAACTTCCTTATCAGGGTTGATGAGCTGGATCAGTTCTTCCGACTCTTCCTGGTCGTTTGGTGCAATTCTAATTTCTTTGAACATAAGTGAGTGCCAATTTGACACAAAAAAGTTGAGCCTCCTATTAAAATTATAAAGACACCCTAATAGTCAATCGGTATGCCAAATAATTGTCGTGACATAGCGATACACCTGATAATGTTTGTTTATCACACAATTTTCTGCGACTTTACGTTATTCCGATCATTAGCAACAACCAGCCTATCGCGTGAAATCCTTTTTAACTTACCTACTTATCGCAGCGGTTTACCTAACGGGAACAGGCGCATTTTCTCAAATGAAAAAATACAAAAAGGCGGAAGCGATTCAATTGAAAGATTCCCTCACCTCATTCAGCCAGTCTGACATCTTTTCTTTTCCTAACGTTAACCGGATTCGGTACTATTCCAATTCGGCCCAACTAAAAAACATCAAGCAACTGGAAACTTCTGGCCAGGAGCAAGCAATGTACACGGCCTTGAAAGCGTATGTGAAAAACTTTGGGATAGAAAATTTTGCTGAAAATGTGCCGATGATTTGGAAGTTAGCTCAGCTCTCGGAAAAATTCGGCCCCAAAGGCGAATCTGTTTTACTTTACAAACTGGTGTTGAAGCATCACCGTCAAGGCATTGACATTAACAAGCTTTACAAAAAATACGACAGTGTTGAAACCGACAAAAAGGAATATTATGTTCCGCTGGAGCATTACTATCAACTGGTCAACTACCGCAAAGAGATCGATACGCTGCGTCCGCCACATTCGGTGCTTACTTCCATGGGGGACGACATCAACTCGCCCAAGGAAGATTATGGGGCTGCGATCGGCAATGTAGATTACGTTTTGCTCTTCACTTCAAAAAGAAATAAATCCGCCTACCCGACTGGCAAGAAAGAGGAGCGCCCTTATGATGAAGATATTTTCTTTAGCTTGAAGGTGGATGGCGCGTGGACGAGGGCCGAAGAATTCAAAACGATAAATACGGACTACAATGAGGGTTCGGCTTGCTTGAGCTTAGATGGAAAGTATTTATATTTTTCGCGATGCAATGCTCCCGGGTCGTTGGGAAATTGCGACCTCTATGTCGCTCGCCTCAATAAAGACAGCGTTTGGAGCGATGTAAAAAATTTGGGGTCTAACGTGAACAGCAGTGGCTGGGATTCGCAGCCATCGGTGAGCCATTGGGGCGACACTCTGTTTTTTGCGAGCAATCGGATTGGCGGCTTCGGCATGTCGGATATTTATTTTTCGGTTAAGGATAAAAAGGGAAATTGGGCGCGCGCACAAAATGCAGGGCCGATCATCAACACGGTGAAAAGTGAAGTGAGCCCATTCCATCACCACAAGTTCAATGTTTTGTATTTCAGTTCGGACGGCCAGCCCCTCCACTTTGGCGACTTTGATATTTATAAGTCGTATCCCCAAAAAAACAGTTGGGACGAGCCGCAAAATATAGGGCCGCTCGTGAATGGTGCGGGCAGCGAATATTATTTCACCATCGACTCGAAGAGCCATGATTTGTACTATGCCCGATCTTCGGAAGATGACTCCAAAAACCTCGACTTATTTTCTTTCCCCGTGCCGATGGAAGCTCACCCCGAGGCCGTGACGCGTTTAGCAGGAAAAGTAAAAGACCATCAAGGCAAGCCGGTAAAAGGAATTGTATCGGTTATTGACTTGGACCAAGGCGTTGAAGTGGCTCCCAAATTTTTGCGCGAAGATGGTTCCTATAATTTTAGCCTGATCAACAAGCGCAATTATTTGTTGATCATTCAGGGCGATGATTTTTTTCGCATCGAAGAGTTATTTTTTATGGAAGGAGATCGCGAATCTACCCATGAAGTCGAGCCCATTGAAAGCAAGATTGCCTTTAAGTCGCTGGAGTTTGAAAATGGTAAGGCCGACATCCTTCCTTTCATGCACAATGATTTGGCCAAGCTTGGAGATTTTTTGACTGACCACCCTGAAGAGAAATTAAAAATTTCGGGCCACACCGATTCTTCGGGCAACGAGGAGCTCAACCTGCAGCTTTCGCAAGCGCGGGCCGAGGCAATCAAAAATTACCTGATTAATGAATACAAAATTGACAGCCAACGGATTACTGCCCTTGGTTTTGGAAGCGCCAATCCCCTCATGGAAGAAGTTACCGATGAGCACAAGCAACTCAACAGAAGGGTAGAGTTTGAGTTGATCAGAGAGTAGTGAGCCAGATCAGGTAAGCAAGTTGACCGTTTCCTCGGCTTCAATCACGATGTCGTCTTCGCCTATCCCATCAAACGGATCTTCGAGGTGATCCTGAATGTTGTCCAGGCTTACCAATATAAAACTGTAAAGAATGGGCATCACGTATTCAAGCTGAGCCGAAAAAGAATGGAACGTATTGGCAAAATAAGGTCCGTAAATGATCGGGAAGGTGTAAATAAAAAATTTGCTGTAAGCACGCAGGGTGATGGGCGTGCGATAGCGGTGGATCATTCGGATATTGTCGAACGCAACGATCATTTTGCTGATGTATTGACTTACCCTTGAAATCTCTCCGCTTTGTACTCCGTAGTTTCTGAACTCCATGGTGAGGTGAGAGAGCTTAGAAAAGTGAGCGTAAATCTTTTTTTCAAAATCGTCCAACTGATGATGATCCTTTACTTTCACCATCATCTTTAAAGTCAGGAACAGGTCATGCAGTATGGTGCGTGCCCGAGTGGGCAAATCATTTTCTTTGTTTGAGGTCCAATCGCGTGAAGCATAATAGATGGCAATGGCGTGACCTTTGAAATCAGAATACCGTTGCAGAGCGGTTTCTCTTCGTATGTAGGCAGAGCTGATGCTAAACACAACGGGGAACACGATGGCAACACCCACCAACATGTCGGGAAAATTGGCGATAAACCCCCAACGAAAACACAGGTAACTGGACAATACCGATAAACCGGTGACAAGAAAAGTTTTATAGTTGATGATTAGCCTCAGGCTCTTGACTATTTTGATCATGGTGAAGGAATTTGATTCCTATCCAATATTTGAAAAGAAGTTGATATTAACAAATTGTTAAGTCGGTTTAACCCTTCTTTTTAGGAATCAGAGAGCAATGTCGTTTCCTTAAGCCATTTTTGATGGACCTCACCTCTGTCCTCTACCAATGAACTCGATTTTAAAACCTCAGCCCCCTCTCCACAGGCGAGGGGGTGACTGTTCCTATTGAATTTCCTTCATCTATAGAGTTCATAT
>JAYVMP010000228.1:0-4066 GCA_043758895.1 Bacteroidota bacterium | reverse complement strand
AGTCGGTTGCCGGAAACGATGGGCATCAACACCCGGGGCATTGAAATGCGCGGCATGATTGACAAGAAGATCGGATTTTATACTTTCTTCACCGACAATCAAATGATCCTTCCTGCCTATGTGTATGGTGCGCTTACGCTCAACAATACGTTTGTTGTGCCGCACGAGGGATTTTGGAAAACATTCAAACAGCATGGTGTAGATTTTTTTCAGGCTCGTGGCTATATCGATTTCAATGTGAGCAAACATGTTTACGTGCAGTTCGGCAACGACCGCACCTTTATTGGCAACGGATTTCGTTCGCTTATTTTCTCGGATTACTCTCCCCCCAATCTTTTTCTACGGGCGAACGCCCGGGTTTGGAAATTGAATTATTTATTTCAGATCAACCGCCTTACGGCCGATGCGTTAGGAACCCCGGGTGGCTCGACAGCAAATAGAAACTACCCCATAAAATTTATGGCCTTCCATCACCTAAGCATGAACATCGGAAAAAAATTCAACCTCGGTGTTTTTGAATCGGTAATCTTTGCCCCAAACGATACCATCAATAAAAATACTTTTCAGCTTAACTATTTAAACCCGATTATTTTTTATCGCGCTATCGAGCAGCAAGGTGGCAGCCCGGATAATGTGTTGTTGGGTACGGATTTTAAATGGAATGCCCGCAAGAACATTTCGTTTTATGGCCAAGTGGTGATCGATGAATTTGTTTTGCAGCAGCTAAAATCGGGAAAGGGATGGTGGGGAAATAAGTTTGCTTTGCAAGGCGGGTTAAAATATATTGATGCGTTTAACGTCCCTAACCTGGATATTCAACTCGAAGCCAACGCGGTGAGGCCCTACACGTACTCGCATGATTCACAGTACAGTAATTATAGCAACTACAACCAGCCGCTGGCGCATCCGCTGGGCGCAAATTTCTATGAAGGGGTGGTTATTGTGCGCTATCAGCCGCTGCCCAAACTGAACTTGATCGCCAAGAGTTTTTACACCAAGATCGGGAGGGACACCACCAACGTAAATTGGGGCAGCAATATCTTAAAGAATAATTCATCGCACCAGATGGATTATGGGAATAAAATTGGCCAAGGTGTGAAGAACACGATTGCGTTTTTGGACTTGACGGCTTCCTACATGGTGCGCCACAATGTGTTCATCGACCTCAAAATGATTATCCGCCACAGCAGCAGCCCGGTGGCACTCTACAACACCAATTCAACAATCACCTCCCTTTCCTTGCGGTGGAATATCCCTCAACGTACTTACGATTTTTAACATGAAAATTTTCCTCCGCATCCTTTCTTATGCTAATCGATTACCACAGCGGTTGGGTTTCTTTTTTGTGTATTCCATCTTGGGGATCATTTTTGGTGCGTTCAACATCATCCTGCTTATTCCAATGTTGAGTGTTTTATTTGATAGGGCCAAATCGGCTGGGATTCCACCGCTATCCGATTTTGAATTAAGTGTGCGGTACTTGGAGAATACCTTCAATCATTATTTTATCTCGATTATTCGAGTTCACGGAAAATTAGAGGCCTTGATGTTCGTATGCGCACTTATTGTTTTTTGCGTTGTATTGGCAAATCTATTTCGCTACTTGGAGCGAGTAATCGCCACGAAGATGAGAGTGGATTTGGTGAAGAACATTCGGATGGACATTTTTAAAAATGTATCTCAATTGCATATTGGGTATTTCAACAACGAACGCAAGGGAGATTTGATTTCAAGATTTACCAACGATGTAGGTGAGGTGGAGAATGCCGTGATGAATAGCTTGAAAGCCGTGTTGAAAGAGCCGATCACCATCATCGTTTATTTTGGGATGCTCTTTGCCATTTCCCCTCAGCTAACTCTTTTCACTTTACTAGTTCTGCCCCTTACCGGTGGGGCATTGGCCGAAATCATCAAGCGACTAAAAAGACAAGCTAAGGATAGTCAAGAATCGTTGGGCAGGATTGTGAATATTTTGGACGAAACCTTCAGTGGCATGCGCGTAGTAAAAGCTTTCAATGCACGGAATTTTATGGTAACAAAAATCGAGCAAGAGAGTGCCTACTACCGCAAAGTGAATAAGTCGATGGCCTATAAAAATGAATTAGCTTCTCCGGTTTCAGAAATTCTTGGGGTTAGCATTATCGCAGGAATTATTTTTTTTGGTGGCAAGCTGGTGCTCAGTGATAACTCCGTTTTAACCCCCGAATCCTTTCTGGTTTTTCTCGGAATTTTTGCCCAGATCATCCAACCGGCAAAAAATTTCTCCAACGGCATCACCTCCCTTCAAAAGGGTACCGCTTCTGCCCGCAGAATTTTTGCCATGATTGATTATCAGCCCGCCATTCAAAACAAACCCAATGCAACGGTGCTGAAAAATTTTGAGCGCAATATTGAGTTCAAAAATGTTTCGTTCGCGTATGATGCTGAATTTGTTCTAAAAGATATCAATTTGGTTGTCCAAAAAGGAAAAACCATTGCCTTGGTTGGGCCATCGGGTGGAGGCAAATCCACGTTGGCCGATTTGGTGCCGCGCTTTTACGACCCCACGGAAGGTGCGGTGCTCATCGATGGGATGTCGATCACGGAGTATGAAATCGAATCCCTCCGAAAACAGATGGGTGTGGTCACCCAGGAGTCCATTTTATTCAACGATACTATTTTTAATAATATCGCCTTTGGAAACCCGCAAATGAGCGAAGAAGCTGTCATGCAGGCGGCCACGATTGCCCATGCCCATGACTTTATCATGCAAACGGAAAATGGGTATCAAACCTTGATTGGCGAGCGCGGCTCCAAACTTTCGGGCGGACAACGCCAGCGGCTAAGTATCGCTAGGGCGGTGTTGAAAAATCCGCCTATCTTGATTTTGGATGAAGCTACCTCTGCCCTGGATTCAGAATCTGAAAAATTGGTGCAAGAGGCCCTGTTCAATTTAATGAAGAACCGCACTTCGTTGGTGATTGCGCACCGGCTCAGCACGATTCAACATGCCGATGAAATAGTGGTAATCCAACAAGGCAAAATTGTGGAGCGAGGCACGCATGAAGTCCTGAACAGTCAAAATGGGTTATATAAAAAATTGGTAGATATCCAAAAAACGGTATGATCCGCGAGAATTTCCATGCAAGGTTTTGGCCGCAATTGCATTTTTGTATAATTTCAAAAAACCTAAGTTTGCGCTCTTAAATAGAATTTCATGAACACGCGAAGGATCATCTTCTTAATCATTTTCGGAGCTTACCATTTACTGGTATTTTTATTTACGCTGCTCGTTGAATTCAAAGATGGCTACATCTATACGCTGTTGAATAAAGTTCACTTATTCAAATACGGTGCCCTTCTCGGTTTGATTTTATTCGTGATTGAATTTCTATTTGCAAAGAGCGAGGCAAGAACTAACAAGTAACCCAATGGATTTACACCAAGCCATAGCATCCGAGTTTAAAGAAGCCGCACAGGTTCTGGACAAGTTCATGCGCAATGAACACAACCTGGCGCTGATCGAGCAAGCCTCGAAGGTGATTTCAGGGTCTATTAATAACGGGGGCAAGATAATCTCCTGCGGCAATGGCGGCTCGCACTGCGATGCCATGCACTTTGCCGAAGAACTCACTGGCCGTTATCGTGAAAACCGAAGAGCAATACCTGCGTTGTGTATTTCTGACCCCAGCCATATTTCTTGTGTGAGCAATGACTTTGGTTACGAGTATATTTTTTCCCGCTACCTCGAGGCGTTGGGCAACAAGGGCGATGTGTTGTTGGGCATCAGTACCAGCGGCAATTCGATGAACATCATCCGCGCAGCCGAAGTTGCGAAAGAAAAGGGAATGAAGGTGATCATCCTTTCTGGTAAAGACGGAGGCAAACTTGCTCCTTTGGCCGATGTGGAATTGCGCGTGGCACACCATGGCTATGCCGATCGCATTCAGGAAATTCATATCAAGATCATTCACATCCTCATGCTGCTGATCGAGCAGCAGGTAGTGGGCTGACGATGATTTTTACACCCCCAATCTTGGGGTTTGTTATTTTGGTCAAATGTCATATCTTTGTAAGACATTTGGCT
>JAYVMP010000227.1:0-1587 GCA_043758895.1 Bacteroidota bacterium | reverse complement strand
GGGTCACTTTAAAATATTTGCGCACATCCATAACCAGCGACTGCCAATTTTTTTTGCTGCCGACCATCTGTAAGTTGTCACGCAAGGTCAGATTAACATACCATCCGTTGGTCGGATTAATCTGGTTTAACCGGGAATCATACAGCAACCGAACCGGTATGCCCGAAGCTATTTCATCCTTTTCGGTCAAGCCTTGCCTACGCAGGTTGGTAATTGCCTTGCTGCTTAAAGGCTGGCCGTTGGCACCCAACTCACGGATATCCCAAAACGTATCATAAAAGAACCCGGTGCCAATAAAAAGATTTTTGGCCACCATGCGCAGTGCCATCTGATGGATCTTCAGGTAAGAAAAATTGATGGTGTACCCATCGTTGGGATCTCTGCGCCCCGCCAAGCCCCAGGTGGAAGAGGGGTATTTCATGTAGCGCCAATCAACCGAAAAATTCCATTTTCCATCTTTGCTCCAGATGTTGGCCATCAAGGGGAGAATGATTTGGTTGTATTGCGAATAGGTGAAGCTTGTGTTGATGCTGGATAGTTTTGCATCCGGCAGTTTACCTGAACGAAAGGCCAGGTTAGCGCTGACTACTCCGGCAAAACCGGTTTGAAGTGAATAGCCCGCTGCTGGCAGGTAGGTAAAGTCCACTGCCACTTGCACCTCATTGCGAGCAGGTTTGGGTTTATTTTTTTTTCTGAATAAATCTGTCAAATCCTTTTGGGGTGTTTCGGCAGGCTGCGCCAACGAATCTTGCCCCCATGCCATTTGGCAGATCCCCAACACCATGAAAATCACTATTAACCTTCTCAAATTATTACTTTTTCTTTTATCCATTCCCTGGCATTGGCAAACGCTTCCATCCAAGGGCCAATTTCATCAACCTTTTTATCGCGGGTGTAGTGTGGCCAATTCCACGGGAATAAACTCCGCTCGATATGCGGCATGATCGCCAAGTGCCTGCCATCTTTTGAACTTAATGCCGCCACTGAAAAATCAGAACCGTTGGGTGTGCCCGGATATTCGGCATACGAATACGTGGCAGCCACCTTATAGAGTGCTGAATCCGCTGGAAGTTTAAATTGACCTTCCCCATGGGCGAGCCAAACCCCCAACCTCGAGCCAGCATAACTCGACAGCATCACCGAATTGTTTTCCGGGATATCGACTGTAAGGAATGTACACTCAAATTTTCCCGACTCGTTGTGGTGCATTTTTTCCTGCCATTCGGGATAGAGCAACCCAAGTTCCATCATCAGTTGGCAGCCATTGCATACGCCCAGGCTTAATGTATCCTTGCGTTTATAAAAATTATCGAGAGCAGATTTTGCTTTGGGATTGTATAAGAATGCACCTGCCCACCCTTTCGCAGCACCGAGCACATCACTGTTGGAAAAGCCGCCAACAAAAACGATTAAGTTGACCTCACTCAAATCTTCCCGACCGGAAACCAAATCAGTCATGTGCACATCTTTCACATCAAAGCCGGCCAGGTAAAGTGCGTAGGCCATCTCGCGGTCGCTGTTCACACCCTTTTCGCGGATGATGGCAGCCCTAATTCCTGATTTTGCCTTTCGCTTTGGATCAAGGCC
>JAYVMP010000226.1:0-3690 GCA_043758895.1 Bacteroidota bacterium | reverse complement strand
CGTTGTGTCTTTTAAAAAGGAAGAAGAGGTGTTTGTAAACGTTCGTTGCAGGTAAAGCAATTCGGCAGAAAGTGTAAGTTTATCGTTAACCGGAAGTTCGCCAACGAATCCCCCGCTGAAGCCAATCTTATAGGCATACTTGGCTTTACCATCGCCAATAGGATTGAAGCTGGAAACATTTGGCTGTGTTGCATTGGCACCAAACTTCACCCCGAAGCGATATACTGGCCTTGTTCTAAAAGTATTGTACAACCCAATAAACTCAGCGGGATCCACATCGGGATTGGGTTTAAAGTAGGAATCCGTGCGGAGCAGGTTCAGCATCGATTCATCGGCCTTTTCGGGTTCTTCCAGGTAGATATAGGCTAAAGTAAGCAGGGTGTAGGCGCGGACTTTTTGGTCCTTGGTGAAGCCGTCTGCGCCCGTATTTTTCAAACAGGCCTCCAACAAAGTAGGTAGCTCGTGCAGGCGTCCTTGCTCATAGGTGGATTGAGCTAAACGCAAGGTTTGAGCGCAACTTGAAATTTGCGCCCTCACTATACCCACCGATATTAAAAATAAAAGCCCAACTAAAAATCTCTTCATGCGCTATTTGTTATTGGCTGGTAAACTTGAGCAAGTCTTTTCGTAGGGCAACCCGTTGGTGTACAAATCCCACTCATCCTTGTTCAAGTTGCGTTTCACATAAGTGCAAACTTGGGTTGACATGGTAGGGATTTTTGTGGGCCAGGCACGAATGGTCTGGTTAACCCCTTTTACCGTTTCTTCGCGGGCATGGATACCTGCCATGAGTTGTTCATCATCGGGGGAAAAGGCCACGCTCCAAACCCAATCGTGATCACTGAGCACCTGAGGTTGTTCGTTCAGTGCTTTCAGATTCCACAATCGGACTGAGCCGTCTTTACTGGCGGTGGCCATAAACTGACCGGAGAAACTAAACTTGATCTGCTCAATTTGAGAAGTGTGGCCAGAGAGGACACGTCTTACGATGCCCGTATCAAAAATCCGGACAATCCCGCCTTCGTCACCAAGCACAATCCCACGACTGTCTGGCATAAATGAAACAGCAGGTATATCTTTTTTATCTTTCAAAATCTGATACTTCGATACCGCAAAATTATTTTTTAAATCCCAAACGTATAAGTTTCCGTCAATACCCGTTCCTGCCAACTTGCTTCCGTCAGGGCTCAAATCAATGGACGAAAGTCTTTCCTGCGAATTGATCACTTCCTTGGCTGTAGTCAGATCCGAATACATAACGCTTTTCCCCGAATTGCAACGGGCATAAAATCCCTTTCCGTCAATGGTAAAATTAATGTTCTCAATATCTGATTTGTAGCCCATAATTTTTTTGGGTTCGCCTTTGGTCACCAGGTCAAACAACAACACATAGTTGGCATCGCGATCGGCCGGGAACAAGCCGCCTGCGGCCAGATAGTTTCCATCGGGGCTGATATCGAGCGAGTAAATCTGGTAGTCGGAAAATTCTTTTACCAATTCACTTGACCAAGTTCCATTTTGCAGGCTCCAGCGCATCACCTTGCCATCACTTCCACCGGAATAGATGTTGGCGTTGCTTTGGCGGGTAACCAAGGCGCGGGCCGCACCTTTGTTGTGCCCTTCGAGGCTTCGCGTGAGGGGATGGTCAAATTTCTTCAATGCGCTGAAGAGACCGTTGTAGATATCATTGTCAAAAGCGTAACCATTGTAGTTGGTGTTAAAGTTATACGCTTGCTGCGCCAATAACCCCTCTACTTCATCATCATTTAATTCTTTAGATTTAAGAGCTATTGCTTTTGCCACCGACAAATACCGCTCGCGTTGTGCGATTTCCTTTTGCCGTGTGGCTTCTACGGTTGCTTTCTCGGCAATTAACTGATTCTTTTTGGCTATCTCCGCATTGTTATCGGCACGAATTTTTGCTGCTTTGGCATCTGCCTCAGCTTTTTCAGCTCTTATTTTCTTTTCTTCTGCGTCTTTTCTTGCATTGACTGCGGCAATGGCTTCTTCAATTGCTTTCTTCTCAGCAATCCTTGCTTTCTCCGCTTCACTTTTTGCAATCTTTGATTGATTGGTTGCCAAGATTGCATTTTGATTTGCAATTTTTTCTTGCCGCTGCGCCTCTACAAGGTTGGCTTGCGCAACCCCTTGCTGCACAAAAGCATATACCAGCGCAATCAGCGCGAAGCCGGCAAGCACTCCAAAAATAATCGCAGTAATGCGGGCGCGCTGCAGTTTGCGCTTCGCCTCCAGCTCTTTGATCCGCTGCTCGGTGTCAAACTCCTTTTTCGAATACTCGAGGAAAATCAACGTTCGCTCAAAGGCCGGATGGTAGCGCTGCCCCCACACCAACGTGGGCTTGTGCTTCACCTGCCAGTTGAGGGCCAGTTGTAAATCCGGTGGCCTCCACAAGCCGGCCTTGCCTACCTGGTACATGTTGGCGGCTTCTGCCAACCGCAAGTACATTTGCACGGCATCGGCCTCATCGTCCACCCAGTTTTTCAGGCGGACCCATATCCGCATCAAACTTTCATGCGAAATATCCACCATGGATTTTGATCCCAATGGCAAGCCATGGCCTGGCGTTAGGAGGGATCGGCCCTGCTCACGGAATTTCTCGATCACCGCAATCACATCGTTCTCACTCACGTCAGCGATGGAGGCAATCTCGTTCAACCGTGTAGGCCTGCGAATTCCAAAGTTCTCCCCGCGCTTTTCGGTGATTGCCTTGAACATCACCTCGCAGATATGTTTCTGATCTTCGTCCAACTCATCGTAGGCTTCATTGGCGTGCATCGAGAGCGCTTCGCTCATCGTGCCGATGGCCTCGTAATGCTTCAGGTCGAGCAACTCCTCTTCGTAATCTTTATACTTGCTCCAATAGCTCCACGTGCGCATCAGCGCATGCTGTAGGATCGGAAGTTGATCAGGGTTATCACCAAGATCATTTAAAAGTTGCTGCGTTAATCGAGGGGCAATTTTTGCGTTGCCCACAGCTACCGGCCCCTCTATCGCCCTTCGCTTTTGGTCGCGGGTCATCTGGGGGATCAGGTAATGGCTATCGTTGATCTTACGGGTGAGTTCAGGAAACTGCGCACAATCCCCAATAAAATCAGAGCGCATGGTGATGGCCACATAGATGGGCGAATCTTCGTAGTTCACCGCTTCCATCAGCAAGTTGATGAAGGCCAAGGATTCGTTAACGGAGTTGGGATCAGTGCTGTCTTTGAAGCGGAACAATTCTTCAAACTGATCGACCAAAATCAAATAGTTGATGTCTTCGCTCCTGCGCGATTGTTGGATGGCCTCGACCAAACCCAATGAACTGCTGCGCAGCAACGTGGAAACAATGGTGCGCTTGATTTTTTTGTCGTCCGGATCGGCATAGTTGTAGTCCTTGGAAGTTTTAAGCAACGACTCGGCAAGGTTGTCGATCGGGCCAGCACCCGGGCGAGTAACGATCACTTCCCAATTAGGACTGGCATCGGTGAGGAATCCACCGTAGAGGATTGGCAAAACCCCGCAATAGATGAACGAAGATTTACCACTTCCAGAAGGGCCGATCACACCTACAAACCGGCTCTTCGAAAGTTTGAGAAGCACCTCATCGCTTTGGCCCTCACGGCCAAAGAAGAGATGGCTCTCCTCCACCTTAAAGGGGCGTAACCCCGGAAAGGGGTTGTCGGTCCC
>JAYVMP010000225.1:0-4642 GCA_043758895.1 Bacteroidota bacterium | reverse complement strand
GGGGAAAAGAATGAAGTAATCTTAAAAAGATAGATGTAAGACAATGCTGTGTTACTTTTTAGTATTTATATGTTGACCATGGGCAATGGCATCTAATCTCAGAACCCCTTGCCTGGTATATAAGAATAAGGGGAGTTGGGTTAAAGTTCGCAAAATAAAAGTGCGTACTTTTCCTTCATGCAATTAAAGTTACCGATTTTTCCGATCTCTGCCTCGCTGATCTCCGATTGTCTGGGGGTCTATGAAAAGGAAGGCCTGGTTCAGTACATCGTCAATGGTCTTCCCGTTTGTGCCCATGCCAGAGGGGACTTGAAAGCCTTCCGCTATATCTCCAGTAATTTTATTCATCAGCGACTTTGCCGTAAGGCCGATGTGCAGCGATGTTTTACTATTAGTGAAAGCAGTGTTCAGCGTTCCTAGAATAAATTTATTAAACAAGGGGAGGCTGGTTTTTTTGGAGCGGATGCCAGAAAAGGAACAGCCCATAAGATAACCGGGGAAAAGCGGGAACAGGTCCAAAAGAAATTAGATAGGGGTCAAAGTGTAAATAGTATAGCCAAAGAAGAAGGGGTGCGGGAATCCGCCATCCGTTATGGGATAAGCCAGCACTATAAAAGCATTAACAAACTCTTTGCAGTTAAGCATTTCAGGCAAAACAGTGAATGATGTAGTGGTCTTACGGCTCCATTACAAGCGGCAATGACATAAAGATTGGGCATAGTGCAAATTAACCAAAATAGCCTTAAAAGAGTATATTTGGGTGATGCCTTCCATCCCCCCTAACTACGAATACGACATCCAGCTACGCATTGCTACGGTGGACGAGTCTTCATCTAATCTACGTTCATCATGTCCTCTCTGGTAAGCGGATTTGAATACGATATTTTTATTTCCTATCGCCACAACGATAACCTGCCTCCGCAGGGCTCTGGCAGGCAGGCCGAATCGGGGTGGGTTACAGAGTTTGTTGAATCATTAAAAAGAGAACTCGCAGCCACCATCAAAGAACCAATTTCCATTTACTTCGATAGCAACCCCTACGATGGCCTGCTCGAAACTCACAACGTAGACAAGAGCCTCGAAGGAAAATTAAAGTGCCTCATCTTCATTCCCATTCTTTCTCAAACCTATTGCGATCAAAATTCCTTTGCTTGGAAAAATAAATTTTGTGTTTTCAACAAAATGGTAATGGATGGTGTCCCCCTCTCCTCAAAAAATACTTTAGACCACTTCCCTTCTCCTTCGGAGAAGGTGGCCGAAGGCCGGATGAGGTCAGAGAAGCCCGGCCTTTCCAGCGCCTCGCGGGAGGTGAGGTTAACCAATGGCAACTATGCGAGCCGAATACTTCCAATAAAAATCCACGACCTCGATGCCGATGATAAAGCTACCATTGAAAATGAAATTGGTGGAGTGCTACGGGCGATCGAGTTTATCTACAAAGAGCCGGGTGTTAATCGGCCACTCAAATCAACAGACAGTAAAAACGATAATCAGAATAAAACCGATTACAAAAATCAGGTAAACAAAGTGGCCAACGCGATAAAGGAAATCATTATTGCACTCAAGAATCCAACTGCTCAAGCAACACAATCAACTGTCAACCTGCCTACCGGACACGTAGGCGAAATACCAACTGCGAAAAAGCCAAAGAAGACTAAATTGCTTATGGCAATGGGTGCTTCCATTCTTTTATTAGCTGTGGCTGGGTACTTTCTTTATTCAAAATTATTTTCGACAAACAAAGAAGGTGTACTGCTTGACAAATCCATTGCCGTGCTTCCTTTTGCAGATATTAGCCCTACTCACGACTAAGAATATTTTGGTGATGGCATGGCTGAGGCGATTATTAATGGCTTGGGGCAAGTGAACAATTTAAAGGTGATTGCACGTTCTTCCTCGTTCCAATTCAAAGGAAAGAATGAAAGCCTGCTTGCGATTGGAAAATTATTGAATGTAGCAACTGCGTTGGAGGGCAGCGTAACAAAATCAGGCAAGAGAATTCGTGTGAGAGCCACACTTACCAAAACAGAGGATGGAACACAGCTTTGGTCAGAAACATTTGATCGCGATTTGAATGATTACCTTTTGATACAAGATGAAATTACCAGCAAGATTGTTAGCGCACTTAAAATTTCTTTTTCTGGGCAACTCCGTCCTTCCCAGCGTTTGTCTACAAACGAAGAAGCGATGAAGTTGTATCAGAAAGGCCGTTATTTTCATGATAAGAATGGAGATGGCGATCAAAAACGAGCAGCCGCCTATTTTGCTAAAGCGGTAAAGGCCGACTCAAATTTTGCAATGGCTTGGGCTTATTTGGGAACCACTTCAGACGAAGAAGTATCAAAATTCGAAAAGTACACTCAGAAAGCACTTGAGCTTGATCCAAATCTTGCTGACGCCTTACTTGGTGCAGCCGGAGTGGCTTGGAGCAATTTTAATTTTGCTAAAGGAGAAAGCGATATGAGAAAAGCTCTTTCTCTTGATAAGGAAAATCCAAGGATACTCCGAAACACTGGAAGAGTTCTTGGTTATCTTGGTTATTACGATGAAGGGCTTGAATTGTGCAAAAAGGCTGTAGAAATTGACCCGCTTCAGGCGTGGTCTTATTTGGCATTGACTCACGCCTGGACAGTGAATGGTAAATTTGCAGACGCCTTACTTACTTGGCAAAAAGAAAATGAAATCAGCAATAGAAATGGACTTTCAACAAGAGCTCATCTATTGGTATTGAATGAACAGCCAAAGGAAGCACTTGTATTGATAGATAAAATCCATGATGAAGAAGACAAACTTTTTTTGTTAACTGCAATCTCCTTTTCATTGGATCTGAAAGATAAATCAGAAGAATATTTTCAAAAATTCAAATCTACCAATGGCGCATCAAACCCTCATGCCGTTGGCGAGTTGCTATGCTTTTTTGGTAGAAAGAAAGAAGCCATTTTAATGCTTGAAAATGTTAAGCTCACGCCCATACTTCATTGGCCACCTCCTGATCAATGGTTTCGGTTTTGGCTTTTGTTTAGAGGCAGCCCCTACCTAATCCCATTGCGAGATGATCCAAAGTTTAAAGAGATTTGTAAAAAACTCGGTTATCCTGACTTGCGGTAGCTGTGCCAAGGCAGACTTTTCGATTGGGCTTGTGTTTTGCATGCGCGAGTTTACTGAGTAGTTTTGTGCCTACAAAAAATGTGATTACATTGTGGACACTATGCAAAGTGCCTTGATACGGATAGGCAACTCCAAGGGGGTTCGTCTTCCGGCCAGTATGTTGAAGGAGTATGAATTTGAAAGTGAAGTAACACTTGAATTGCTCGAAACAGGCATTTTAATAAAACCCGCCAAGAAGCCGCGCGCGGGGTGGGGTGAAGCCTTCAAAAAAATGCACAAACATCATGATGATGTACTTCTGATGGGAGATGTTTTCAAAGATGAAAAATTTGAAAATTGGAAATAAACCAGTACGACATTTTTTGGGTGAACCTAGACCCTACCATTGGCAGCGAAATAAGAAAAGTACGACCTTGCGTGGTGATCTCTCCAGCTGAGATGAATGCCAACATTAGAACCATTGTGGTGGCTCCCATGACCACATCATCTAGAAATTACCCAACCCGTGTGCCTTTTTCCATAGGAGGAAAGAAGGGCTGGATAGTGCTGGATCAAATCCGCACAATCGATAAAATGAGGCTTCAAAACAAAATAGGAAGAGTTGCTCAAAACACCATGTCAAAAATAAAACAGATAATAAAAGAGACTTACGTAGATTAATTTCAGATATGCCCTACCGCAACGGATTAAAATCCGTTGTTGCAAGATGACAGTGCGCAAGGGCACGGCAACTGAAAAGGCATTTCTATTGCCTTACTATACTTTAGAATATTTTCACTAAAAGGTATGACCAATATAAAACCCCATCGCCCCGCCAGCATAACTGGGCATCACCAAGGTCTTGCCCAGTCGGCTCTCGCCCTTGGTGTTGCGTGCAAGCCTTGCGCGATGGCTCCACCAACAAGCAAACCAACCACTACCCGGCCAATAATTCTCTTTATCTCCAATTTCATTAAATTCTCTTTACTCGTTATCTTATTTCATCTCGTTCGTTGGTGAACCTACCCACATAATCTCTCGCGCAACACCAACCGAGGGCAAGAAAGATCTAAATTTCCACCAAGTCCAAGTTTAACTACTTTAAAGTGCGACCGTCTCGATGGTGAAGAACACCAACCGAGGGCAAGGAAGTTAGAATCAAAACAGCGAAACGTTTCCGTAGGGCTTCCTATTCTTGAATTCCCACCGCTTAGCTACCAAAAAAATCTTTTCACCGTTATTAAAAAGCCTTTGTCGCGTATTGCTTCTTGAAGCCTTATTCTAAAGGTTTCCTTTCCTTTCTTTGCAACGATAAAGGGTGTCTGCTTTTGGCTTTAGTCTGATTCTTAAATGAACAGCATGACCCATGAACAGGCACATTCTTTTTCTGCTTTACGTTTTTACTTTTTTTATCGCCCATGATTCACGCGCCCAGTGCGGGGGCATCATGGAGCCGGGTTTCAAATTTCTGACGAGCAGTAGGGGATGTGCACCTTACACAGTAAACATCGAAACACTTTACCTGTCCGCAGTGCCCGGAACGGTTTATTATGTT
>JAYVMP010000224.1:0-8623 GCA_043758895.1 Bacteroidota bacterium | reverse complement strand
ATCGTGCCGGGTTTTGTAGGCATGTACGTGTGCGGCCCGACTGTTTATAATTATGTGCACCTCGGCAACACCCGCACCTTCCTCACCTTTGATATTCTCTCTCGCTACTTTCGGTTTTTGGGATACAAAGTGCGCTATGTGCGCAACATCACCGATGTGGGTCATTTGGAAAACGATGCCGATGAAGGCGAGGACAAAATTGGAAAGAAGGCACGCCTTGAGCAAGTAGAGCCGATGGAAATTGTAAAACGCTACACCGAAGATTTCCACACTGTGATGCGGCAGTTTAATATTTTGCCACCGAGCATTGAGCCTTCAGCCACAGGGCACATAGTAGAGCAGATCAACCTCACCAAAAAATTGATCGACCTTGGCCTTGCCTATGAAGTCAACGGTTCAGTTTATTTTGATGTAAAAAAATATAATCAATCACACCACTATGGGATTTTATCAGGACGAAATATTGAAGACCTGATGGAAAGTGGCCGCGACCTCGACAGCCAAGATGAGAAGCGCGAGAAAATAGATTTTGCGCTCTGGAAGAAAGCATCGCCACAACACATTATGCGCTGGCCTTCCCCTTGGGGCGAGGGGTTTCCCGGATGGCACATTGAGTGCACGGTGATGAGCACAAAATATCTAGGAGAGGTGTTTGATCTGCACGGTGGCGGGATGGATTTGAAATTCCCTCACCACGAATGCGAGATTGCACAAGCCACGGGAGCAAACGGAAAAAGTCCGGTGAAATATTGGATCCATTCCAATATGCTCACTGTGAACGGTCAGAAGATGAGCAAGTCGTTGGGCAATTCGTTTTTGCCTTCCGAATTATTTTCCGGAAAGCATCCGTTGTTGCAAAAAGGGTACAGCCCGATGACCGTGCGCTTCTTTATGCTGCAATCGCATTACTCCAGTACACTTGATTTTTCGAATGACGCGTTGATTGCTGCCGAGAAAGGATTTAAGAAATTGAACAACGCGTTGGCCATCGTCAAAGGACTTGCCCACACTGAAAGCAAAAACACCGACTCTGAATTGGAGAAAAACATTCGTAGCCAGATCGATCAATGCTACCTGACATTGAGCGATGACTTTAACACGGCTAAAACGTTGGCCGTGCTTTTTGAGATGGCCTCGCAGATCAACACTTGGGCAAATCAGAAAGAATTAGTAGCACAAATAAGTACCGAGGTTTTTGAAAAGTTTAAATCGACTTACATTTCTTTCATGGAAGAGGCATTGGGATTGAAAGAAGAGACAACGGGCAACAATGACTTGCTTGAAGGAACTATCCACGTACTAATTGACTTGCGGAAGAAAGTGCGCACCGACAAAAACTTTGCCCTCTCCGATAAAATCCGAGACGACCTGAAAGCCATTGGCATTCAGTTGAAAGATGGAAAAGACGGGGAGATGAGTTACGAAATTGAGTCATGAGCAGGTAGTCCTTAGCCTTGAGCTCATTACTCAAGACTCAAGCTAATACTAAATGATAAAGAAACTTTTCATACTGCCCATCCGCTTTTACCAGTTGTCGATTTCACCGATGCTCGGAGCGCACTGCCGCCACACACCCACGTGTTCGCAATACACCATTGAAGCAATTATGGAGTGGGGCATACTTAAAGGAATATGGCTGGGCATAAAACGCATTGGCCGCTGCCATCCATGGGGCACGAGCGGCTATGATCCTGTACCTAGAAGGAAAAGTTAATTGGTAAATGATCCATTGGTAACCAAAGGCGCAGACAAGAGAAGGTTAACAGAACCCATCTCAAAATATAGTAGTCATTGCGAACAAAGTGGAGGAATCCCCAATTCAGCGGTTTAATAGGGGATCGCTTCGGTCATCCCTCCATCGCAAAAACGTTTTTTTTGAGATAGCTTCTATAATAGGTTATTTGTTGACCAGCATCAAAGAAATTTGATTTAAGTCCACAATGATATAGTACCGTCCATAACTTATGGGTTAAATTCCCCCGTCTCATTCTTGCTACTTCGATTTTAAATCTTGAATTTGTAACCTTTAATTCAAGTTATGCCCGATTTCCAAATCAAAAAAAATCCAAAAACGTACGATGCCATCATTGTTGGCTCAGGTGCCGGTGGCGGCATGTCGGCTTATGTGCTCGCCAATGCTGGTCTAAAAGTTTTGTTGCTTGAGGCAGGCCCGATGTACGACCCAGCCAAAAATGTGACACAACTAAAATGGCCGTGGGAATCTCCGCGCAGAGGTGCGAGCACACACTACAGGAATTTTGGAGACTTCGATGCCGCTTATGGCGGATGGGAATTGGATGGCGAACCTTATACCCATAAGGACGATACGAAATTCGATTGGTTCCGCTCACGGATGCTAGGGGGGCGCACCAACCATTGGGGAAGGATTTCCCTTCGCTTTGGCCCCAAAGATTTTAAACGAAAAAGCATCGATGGGCTGGGTGATGATTGGCCAATTGGCTACGAAGACGTTGCACCCTACTACGATAAAATAGATCAGCTTATCGGTGTTTTTGGGTCGAAAGAAAATTTACCCAACGATCCCGACAGCATTTACCTTCCTCCCCCAAAACCAAGGCTGCACGAACTTTTTATTAAAGATGCAGGCACATCACTGAATATCCCCGTGATTCCCTCCCGCTTGTCAATCCTTACCAAGCCTATTAATAAGGAGAGGGGGCAATGCTTTTTCTGCTCACAATGTAATCGGGGTTGCACCGTCTATGGCGATTTTTCTTCGTCCTCTGTTTTAGTAAAGCCCGCCATCAATACCGGGAATGTGGATGTGGTTGCCAACGCCATGGCCCGAGAGGTACTGACCGATTCCGAAGGCAAAGCTACGGGTGTCTCTTACGTGAGTAAAGACGAAATGCAGGAATATGAAGTAAGTGCCAAAGTGGTAGTGCTGGCTGCGAGCGCTTGCGAGTCGGCCAGGTTGCTCCTGAATTCGAAATCAACAAAACATCCCAACGGGCTTGCCAACTCCAGCAATGTGGTTGGAAAATATTTGCATGACTCTACGGGTTCTGCCATGGGTGGCTTCTTGCCTAAATTGGTTGGCCGCAAAAGGTACAACGAAGATGGCGTGGGCGGTATGCACGTCTATACTCCCTGGTGGCTCGACAACAAAAAATTGGATTTCGCCCGGGGTTATCACATCGAATATTGGGGCGGCATGGGCATGCCCGGCTACGGGTTTGGTTTTGGGATGCAAGGCACCAACGGAAAATATCCAGGTCGCGATGGCAAACAAAAAGAGGCCGGTGGGTACGGAGCTTCTTTGAAAGATGATTATCGCTATTTCTATGGTGCCACGTTTGGCATGGCCGGCCGCGGAGAAGCGATTGCGCGAGCGGACAACTATTGCGAGATCGACCCCAACACCCTTGATAAATTTGGTATCCCTGTGCTGCGGTTCAATTATAAATGGAGCGATCAGGAGGTGAATCAAGCCAAGCACATGCAATCGACATTTGAAGAGATCATCCATAAAATGGGTGGCGTGGTAACGTGGGGAAAGGGTGGCGCTGAAAATGATTATGGATTGGAGGCACCGGGGCGAATCATCCACGAAGTGGGCACTGCGCGCATGGGCAACGATCCAAAAAAATCGGCCGTGAATAAATTTAACCAGGCCCATGATTGCAAAAATCTTTTTGTTGTCGATGGTGGGCCGTTCGTATCGCAAGCAGATAAAAATCCTACATGGACAATCTTAGCGTTGGCCATGCGTGCTTCAGAATATTTGATTGATGAACTTAAAAAGCAAAACCTTTAAATCGTATCAGTTAATCGTTATCAGTAACTCACACAATTAACCATTAACTTATAACCATTAACTATTTAACGATTATGGACAGAAGAAAATATTTAAAAACCATAGCGGTCGGAACAGTAGGAACACTTTCGGCTGCTTCGCTGATCGACTCGTGTAAACCGGAAGAGCAGGCAAAAGAAATTGTGGCCGCCCCCACCATCGACCGCACACCGGATGAGTTGGCGCATTACAACAAACTCATGGCCGACAAATTCTTTGATGAGCATGAGATGAAAACTATTTCCTCGTTGGCCGACATCATCATTCCCAAGGATGAGACATCCGGAAGTGCAACGGATGCGAAAGTGCCGGAATTCATCGAGTTCATTGTGAAAGACATGCCTCGCCATCAGACACCGATGCGCGGTGGATTGAAATGGCTTGACCTGCAATGTGCCAGAAAGTTCAACCTTCCGTTTGTGGATTGCCCGGCTTCGCAACAAATAGAAATGGTGGATGAAATCGCTTTTCCCGAAAAGGCAAAACCGGAAATGCAACAAGGCGTTGCGTTCTTCAACTTAATGCGCGATCTTACTGCCACGGGGTTCTTCACCAGCAAAATCGGAATTGAAGATTTAGGGTATGTGGGCAACAAGCCCAACCAATGGGACGGTGTACCGCAAGAGGTGCTTGATCAACATGGATTGAAGTACGATGAGCGAACGCTGGCCGAGTGTGTGAAATTTGAGAATTAGTTTTAAAGCCGTCAATCGTTATTGTTAATCGTTGAGGATTAACGGCCATAATCATTAGCGATTAGCAATTTAACTATTAACCAATTAACGAATAACGAAAATGGTCTCCAGAAGAAAATTCATAGCCCAAGCTGCTACTGCCACCGCCTTTACCATCGTGCCCCGCTTTGTGTTGGGCAAAGGATACACCGCACCGAGCGACAAACTTTATATTGCCGGCATTGGTGCAGGCGGAAAAGGAGAAAGTGATATTGCCAACTTTGCAAAAAGCGGGAAAGCGGAGATCGCCTACCTCTGCGATGTGGATGACCGGAGGGCCGCCAAGACCGTAAAGAATTTTCCGTCTGCCAAATACTATAAAGATTACCGCCTGATGCTCGACAAAGAGCATAAACACATTGATGCCGTTTCTGTTTCCACACCCGATCACAACCATGCTGTGCAGGCGATGGCCGCCATGCAATTGGGCAAGCATGTTTATGTGCAAAAGCCATTGACCCACGATATTTTTGAAGCCCGGACACTAACGGAAGCGGCAAAAAAATACAAGGTGGTAACCCAAATGGGAAATCAGGGAGCCTCTAATGATGGTGTGAGGCAATTGACAGAATGGTACAATGACGGGCAAGTGGGAGATGTGCATACCGTTTATTGCTGGACGAACCGACCGATATGGCCGCAAGGAATTCCTTGGCCATCACAAAGGGCAGATATCCCCAAAGAGTTAGATTGGAATTTGTGGTTGGGTACAGCACCCTTCAAGGATTATGTAGAGAAAATTGTTCCCTTTAATTGGCGCGGCTGGTGGGACTACGGCACGGGCGCATTGGGCGACATGGCGTGCCACATCATCGAGCCACCTTTTAAAGTGTTGGGACTCGGTTATCCTACTGAAGTAGAATGCAGTGTGGGCAGCGTTTATGTGGATGAATTCAAGCGTGGTTATTTCCCTGAAAGCTGCCCTCCTTCTTCTCACATCATCTTGACTTTTCCTGAACGAAATGGAAAATCAAAAGTAAAAATGCATTGGATGGATGGCGGCATTCAACCCGAGCGGCCGGAAGAACTGGGACCAAATGAAAAAATGGGTGATGGGGGCAACGGTGTAATCTTTATTGGCACTAAAGGAAAAATGATGTGTGGCACCTATAGCTCGCTCCCCTCATTGCTGCCCACCTCACGCAACCAAGAAGTAAAAACCCCTCAAACAATTAAACGCATTCCAGGAGGCGCTGACGGACACTATGGACAGTGGGTGGAAGCCTGCTTGGCCGGTTACGGAAAAATGGAAGTGAGTTCAGACTTTGAGATTGCCGGGCCACTAACGGAATCAATCCTAATGGGAAACCTCGCGATCAGAAGTTACGACATCCGAAAACCAAAAGAAGGTAACCCCAATCAATTTGATTATCCAGGCCGTGGCATTAAATTACTCTGGGATGGACCCAATATGAAAATCACAAACTTTGATGACGCCAATCAGTTTGTGAAACGCGAGTACCGTCAAGGCTGGAGTCTGTAACTGAGCGTTCAAGGGATAATAGAGTTTTACTTTCTTCAGCAGCGTTACGTTCAGGCTGCCCTAATCCACCACAACTGGTGGACTGCAAACCGATGAACTATCGGCCAAAACTATTTTGCTATCACCAATCGTTTGCTCTGCTTCCCCTGGGTGGTCTCCAGCGTGTAGATATATACCCCGTTGGCCAGTGTGCCGGCATCAAACACCGCTGCATGTGCGCCTTGCTCTTGGGGCTCGTTCACCAAGGTGGCAATAGGCTGGCCGGTAAGGTCGGTGATGTAGAGGTTTACGTTCCCCCCCTGCTCCAGACTGTACTGAAAACTGATTTTGCTTTGGGCAGGGTTGGGGTAGGCGGTGGGTTCAAAATATGTTTTACCAGAATCATTTTGTAGTTGATCTTCTATGTATTGGGACGATTTAACCACAGCGAATGTATTGCCCTTGTATTTATAAGCTGGATTTGTTTGATCACAGAAGCCAGCTACATAAGACTGAGTCTGAGGCAGTACCGGACTTCCATCATTAGCTATAGGTTTTGAAATTAAGGAAAGATTTGGCCCAATACTTCCACCTGGGTTGATCACTATTGTTGGTGACGTTAAGGTAATAGAATTATAAGGCGCTGTTACGGAACTATTAATTGTTATTGAGTTCCAAGCATCGGTATATAAACTGCTGTTTGAGAATACAATATCTTTATTAGCTGACAAAAATTTATTCAAACTAATGTCTTGATTTGTAGGGGTTACATTAGTTTGGGGTATTTCATATGTTACGGTCAGTAAGGATTGATTAGGTTTCCCATTTTTATCTAAATTATTAGAGACCAAGTGAATCAAAAAACGAATATAGTAATTCCCTACCCAATAGCCCGATCCACTTACTCCGATTACAAGATTATTTAGGCTACTTAATGGAACAAAAGGTGAAATGTAAATATCTTTACCTGTATTGATAGAATTTCTGTAGTAAGGAACAGGTTCCATATTAATAGTTGATTCACCAGGATAATTTGTACCACAATAAGTGCCGGCAGCAAAACTTCCCTCAGTAACCTTTACTAACAAGGCTGCTTCGATTGCAGTTTTTGTAAGGTCAACATTCACAGTAGGGTTAAAAACATATTTAATTTCAGAGGACAGTTGATAATAGTTAGTGCTAATTGTAATTATTGGAATATTGTATCCGTCTGAGCATGCGGCAACATCAGATACATAGTTTATCAATGTGGGGGTTTCCAAGAGGGCAAAAGTTCCCAAAACTTCATTATAAATTGGATAGTCAACATCAGGAGGCACTGGGCGAGGGGCTACGCCATCGTTGTATTCTGGTTTGTTGTTGCTGTTTAAACTTCCAGGATTGGCAATGTTAATTGAATTACTCCCTAATTGGCGAACATCTGTTATGTTGCCTGTTAAAGACATCTCTGCATGGATTACAGATGGCGGTATATAAGTTTGATCCCCTCCTGATTTGAGTTTACTGCTAAAGAAGTCTGAAAGTTTAGATGCGACTTTGACCCCTTTAGAAATTGTTTTGCCATAAATATCTGTAATGTCGATACCTAAATTTAATATTGAGCCAAATACACTCAAGTCAGAAATATCGGATGAGGAGTAGGATTTTGATTTGTAATCATCAATTAAACTATTGATATCTTTATATGTTAAAATGCCAGACCTGATTTGTTTAGTATCATTTGATGGGATGTCGTAAACTGATGTAAGGAAACTTTGTGTTTGATCCAATTGAAAGGTTGATGAGCTCGTTTTATACATATTTTCTGGGTTAACGGTTCCTAATAGCCTACCATACATTTGCACACTTGAGCTATTTACCGTACTAAAATCAATACTTAAACCAGATTCAAATTGACAAGTACATGCGTCATATGCCATTTGGAAATCTGATACAAAGAAATTATAGTTAGAACCTGGATAGGAAGCTGGTGTGGTCACTTGGGTAACTGACGTATTTTGATCTAAAGATCGAGCAGTGTTGTGATTAAAACCTAAAATTGCTGATGGCTTTTTACTAGGTATTAAAGTCAGTATGACGTTAACAGCTTGTTGTGCACCAAGACCAGGAAAGGCTGCAATTACTCTTAATTTACCCGAGTATTTGTTGTATAAAATAAAATATGGACCTGGCTTTTTAACTGGGTTCGATGTGCCATCAGCCAATAAGCCGAAATCGCGTTTTATTAACTCCCATCCATCCTTTGGGTAATAATCGCTCAATTGCCCTAAAACAAAAGACGAATAATAGGGATTAGGGTAATTAAAAAAATTAGTAAGGGGGCTATTCGAAATATAATCTGAACTATTAAAGGCAAATAAAAATTCATTCATCCAATTAAATGTGTTTGTTTTAAAACCTGAATTTGAAGGGATAGGATTTTGAGGGTCCGTAGATATCCCATTCTGCGGACAAGGAGATTGGCAGATTGCATTAATAGAAAAACTTAAATGCAAAATAATTGATAAAAATTTTTTCATGTGTATTTCTTTGTTTGGTTTTCTTTGTTTTTCGTTCTATTTTTTTACTTATGGATATAACTTCCCTTACCCATTGTTAGGGGTGTTCACC
>JAYVMP010000223.1:0-5542 GCA_043758895.1 Bacteroidota bacterium | reverse complement strand
ACTGGTCGATTTCTATAAAAATGTGAGCAGGGCTGATAATATTAAACTGGTCTTTTTAAACAAAACCTGATTTATTTCAATGGGGAATTGACTTCCTTCGCCATTGCATTGTACACTATTTTGTCGGCAAGTGAGGGAAACCATTTATTAAGAAAGACGAGAAGTTTTCCTTGCCCGGTGAGAATCAAAAAATTCTTTCGTTTTATCGTTGCATTATAAATGTGCTGGGCACATACTTCGGCTGTCATCATTTTATTTTCATCTCTTGGCGATTCACCCTGGGTGTCTCCATCTTTTGTCAAGGCGCGTTTGCGGATATTCGAAGCCGTGAAACCGGGGCAAGCGGTGAGCACATGTACTCCACTAAAAAGAAGTTCCGTTCTTAAAACTTCCAGAAAACCATTGAGGGCAAACTTTGAAGCTGAATAGCCGGTTCGACCAGGCAACCCTCGAAATCCAGCGATCGAAGAAATGCCAACTATTGAGCCTTTATTTTTTGTGATTTCGGGCAGGCAGGCTTTCGTAGCGTAAAGTACTCCGTAAAAATTGATGTCCATCACTTTCTTGACTACACTCATCTCCACTTCATCAAAAAGTGCGCGCATCGATACCCCTGCATTGTTGATTAGGATGTCTATTTGACCAAATTCTTTTATCGCTGCCTCGGCCATTTTTTTATTGTCTTCCTCCAGGCTTACATCTGCTACAAATCCTCTTATTTCAATGTTCTTTTTTTTTAATTCGGATACCGCTTGGTCCAGATCGGCTTTATTCCGTCCGGTGATCAATATTTTTGAGCCTGCTTTTCCAAAGGCTTCTGCCAATGCTTTTCCTATTCCAGAAGAACCTCCGGTGATAATAATGACCTTGTCTTTCATTTTCCGTGGTTGGGCAAACTAATTCATCAACATTTCAATATCCTCCAGCGTAAGTGTTTTCACCACGCTCTCTTCCGTTTGAATCAGGTTTTCTGAAAGTTTGAGTTTGTGCTTTTGCAGCTTCAGGATTTTTTCCTCCACCGTATTGCGTGTGATAAACTTGTAGGTGAATACTTTTTTCTTTTGCCCGATGCGATGCGCGCGGTCGGTGGCTTGTGCTTCTACGGCCGGATTCCACCAGGGATCCAGGAGGAAAACATAATCGGCTTCCGTCAGGTTGAGGCCAAGCCCACCCGCTTTGATGGAAATCAAAAAAACTTTTAGATCAGGTTCTTTGTTGAATTTTTCTACCTGTTCTTTGCGATCGTTGCTGGAACCATCAAGATAGGCAAAAGGAACTTTTCTGTTGTTCAACAATTCCCTGACAATATCAAGGTGTTTTACAAACTGGCTAAATATCAAAAGTTTGTGCCCTTCAAGTATCGCATTTTCAATCATGTGCGATACATCCTCTAACTTACCGGAGTCCCCCGTGTATTTTGGATCGACCATGCGCGGGTGGTTAGAAATCTGCCGCAGTTTGGTGAGCCCTTCCAAGATCGTCATCCGCGAATTGTTGAGTCCTTCTTTTTCAACTTGGTCTAAAATTTTGTGACGGTAATACGATTTGGCTTCCTCATATTTCTGCTCTTGCTCGGCAGTCATGTTGGTGTAATAAATATTTTCCACCTTTTCAGGGAGGTCAGTGGCCACCTGCGATTTTAATCTCCGGAGGATAAATGGTTTGATGACGCTGTTCAGCTTTTTTGTTTTTGATTCGTCTGCTTTTTTCTCGATCGGGATTTGGTATTCGTTTTTAAAGAAGGTTTGGATGCCCAACAATCCCGGGTTCAGGAATGTCATCTGCGACCACAAATCGAGCGTGGTGTTTTCCAGTGGTGTGCCCGTGAGTGTAAGCCGAAACCGGCTTTGCAATTGCATGACCGCCTTGGCGATGTTTGAGGAAGGATTTTTAATTACCTGCGATTCGTCTAAGATGATGTAATTGAAATAGAATTTGATCAGGTTATCGATATCCAACCGGGTGATGCCATAGGAAGTCAATACCACATCGTATTTGCTGAAAAGGGCAACATCTTTGTTTCGCAGCGTGCCCGTGTAGGTGAAAATTTTTAGGTTGGGAGTAAATTTGGCCGCCTCCATTTCCCAATTGTAAATGAGCGATGTGGGCATGATCAGCAGTGAGGTTCCTGCATTTCCTTTTTCTTTTTCAGATTGCAGCATGGCCAGGGTTTGCACCGTCTTTCCCAAACCCATATCATCGGCCAGGCAGCCACCGAGATGAAACTCGTTTAAAAAGCGGAGCCAATTATAACCCGCTTTTTGATACGGGCGCAGCGTGCCCTGAAAGCCTTTTGGCAATTCATAATCGCGGATGCCCGTAAATGAGTGAAGGTTTCGCAGCCGATCGCTCATGTGCACCTTCGCCAGCTTGCCTTCTTCCAACTCTTGTAGCAAACTGATGTGGTGTTTTTTGAGCACGGGCTTTTCGTTGGTACCGTGCGTTTCGCTTAGCGCAAACAAGTCGCCATATTTTATTAACCACGCATCGGGGATAATGGCAATTTCTCCGTTCGGTAATTTAAACTCCACTTTCTTTCGCAGGATGAGCTTGCGCAATTCTTTAAAAGAAATTTCGAATTCTCCGAAACGGATTTTGGCATGGATGTCAAACCAGTCGATGTTCTCTTTTACTTCCAGCTCGATCACCGCTTTGCCCACAAAATATTTTTTGTCTTTGTTGTCGGGCTGGCTTACTTCAAAGCCAAGGTTTAAAAGGTTCACCCGGTTTTCGTTGATCCATGAAAAGGCATGCGCTTTTTCAACAGCTGCGCGAAACCCGCGCAGTGGCAATCCGAGTTTGATCAATGTCTGGGCATATTTTTTTTCAGCTTCAATATTTCTTTTTACGCGATGAAAAACATAATCGTTTTCTTTTTTCTCTACGGTCACGTTCACCGAGCCAAATGCATCTCCGCGAAAGCGGTGCTTGCCATATTTGAAGGAGAGATCAAACACAATTTTTCCCGCTTCATCATTGGCCGGTGCCTCGTGTGGTTCATCCTGGTCGAAAAGAGTAGGCACTGCTTTTGAAGCGGCAGCAGGCAGCTCGGCAATGGTGAGCATGGGGTGGGGATCAAGCTCCTGTTTTGTGATTTCAAAACCGGAAGCTTCAATATCATCAAACGAGGCAATCAGAGGAGCAACAAAACGATGGTAGTAGGTTTCTTCCAAATTTTTAGGGATCACGACCTGCTTCTTGGCTAGGAAAGGTTGCAATTTTTTTCCGTCCACAAATTTTTCAAAGCCATACAATTTTCCCTTAAAGACTATCCATGCCGGATGGCGGCAAACTAAATAGGCGGCCGGATCGGGAATGTCAAGGGCTTTATCTTTGAATGTAATGGTGGGATAATAATTGGTGAAATCTGCCCTCCGGATAAAATGAAATTGAATGGAGGCGCGATCTTCCATCACATCTACCTTCCGCCAAGTGGGTTCGCCATCGTTGCCCATCTCAAAAAGCATCTTGCCCTTCATTTTTTCAAGAACGGCCGCGCGTCTTTTTTCCATGTAGGCTTCGATCTGCTCTTGCAGCAGCTCATCCCCTTTTTGTTTGTGATAGACCTTGCTGAAAAACTCATCGGGTTTCATCACTTTTTTTGAGAAGTGTTTGAGCACAGCATCCTGGTTCATGCTGTCCATGAGCTCAATCAAATCGAAATCGCGAGGGTCTAGTCCTTTGGTGAATTCACGTGCGTTTTTGGAGGAAATGCTTTGGTGTTGGTAGGTGAGCTTGCCTTTATCGTCAAGGTGGATAATGAAGGATTCGAACACATGGCCTAAGTACTCATGCTGGTAGAGCGAGTAGATGATTTGAAATGGCTGCGCGGCAGAGACTTTCATTTTCCTAAATTAGTTGACCCCAAGAAGCGTCAGTAGGGTTTTATCCGACAATTCGCAAAAAGCCGAATTGCAACTTAGGATTTTTTAATGAATAAAAATTTTCAATTTAAAGCAAAACAGTACGTCATCATTACACATTTCATCCAGCGATGTAAAGACTTTCGTGAAGGATTTAAAATACTTCGCCCAGGTTCACAAAAAACCCCTGCGACCCACCTTGGCCAAAACCGTAATCTATGGCAATGTTTGTCCTTGAGTATTTATTGAATTTAATTCTCATACCTAAACCTGCAGCCGGGGCAATCGACTGAAAAGTATTGGATGGCCAGTTGGAAAAGCTTTGGGCATTGGCAAACACTACGCCACCAAGCAATCCACTTGATAAAATTTTAAAGCGGTATTCGGCTTCCAAATAGATCATATTTTTGCTGCGAAACCTTCCCTGAATATAGCCGCGCCCGGTATTGCCATACGGATCCCAGCCGGTGCTGGGCAAATCAAGGTATGGAGGATTGCCGCCAAGAGTAAGCCAGTTGTAGCTCCAAAACGCAAGAACATTTTCGCTGTGCCGTGGGAAGGGAACATATTGGCGTAAGTCAACCAGCAAAGATTGCCAACTGTTGTTGCTGCCTAGGGAGGTTAAATTGTTGCGATAGATGATGTTGGCGTATGAGCCTTTGGCCGGGTTGATCGAATTAAGCCGGTTGTCAAATAGCAAATTAGCTATAAGGCCCGATGACATGGATTGACTATTAATGCCGTAAGTATTGATTTGGGATATTACCCCCAGGTCGCCATCGGGGTTCAAAGGGATGTCCCAGTGGTAATCAAGGCTGTATCCCATGCCAGCGTATAAATTTGACTTAATACTTCTCAGCACGGTTTGACTAAGACGGATATAGTTAAAAGTTTGGTCCGCAAAATTGCTGCGGTGAGTATCTGTACCCAGGCCATACGTTTTTTGCGGGTAATTGTAGAACCGCCAATCGTTAATAATATTGTATCGGTTTCCTTTTGTCCAAATATTGCTTTGAAGGTGAATAACAGTTTGCTTTTCTTGGGTGTACAACGCATCGGTATAGATGTTTGAGATTTTGGCCGCTTTGTCGCTGCTGGTGTAAAAGGCACCGTTGGCCACCACAAGGCCTACCCATCCGCTCGTTAAAGAATAGCCAATAGCAGGAGAACCCGAAAAATAAATTTTCCCTGCCTTTTTCCCGGTCGTATCTCGCTTGATAAAAGACTTTTTTAAATACTTTGCGGAAATCTTTATACCCACATCAATGAGATCTTTTTCATTTTTTGGCTTTGTCGCAACTTTAGAGGAATCCTGCTGTGCCCAGGAAGTTTCAAAAATAAGGCTCAGCAAAAGGAGGGAGATACGGAAGGGCATTAAACGCTTTCTAAATTAATGAATTAAAATTGTGGTGAGCTCATTTGATAAAATTTTGCAAAAATGGTTTAACCACGAGCAAATGTATTGGTAATCTCAAAGCAGGTAGCTTTTTCATTTTTGGAAAATTAAAAATTGAAAGTAACCGAAATATTTGGAATAGATAGACATCAATTGATTAACAGGCTTAACCAAAGGTTGATCGGCCCAGGGCTGACGCATCTAAATTTTAAGCACGGTTTCAAGATATTCAATGTCCCAGCCGGCTTTTAGGCGTTTACCTTTAATTCCTTGTTTAGTGGAG
>JAYVMP010000222.1:0-19485 GCA_043758895.1 Bacteroidota bacterium | reverse complement strand
AAAAATGTAATCAATGTGTGCAACGCGCCTTCACCTGCCGCTACCTCTTCGCTGGCTATTGGCGAAACGGTGGCCGCACTGGCGTTGAAGGGGTTTTAGTTAGCTGCAAATAAAAACCGCTTAAAAATGGTCGATAAATCGATTATTTGACTTTTTTTTAAAAAATCTGTCACAAAAACTGCTGAACTTTGTCTTACCTGAGTTACACCCCGCGAGGGGTTTTGTTTTATTTAACCGAAATTGAATTTTATGAAAGCGATTTTTATTTTTTTCGTAGCCCACTGGTACTTGTCCTTGTTTTTTCAAACGTTCTTCTTGCATCGCTATGCTGCCCACAAGGCATTTACAATGAATAAATTCACCGAAAAGGTGGTTTTTATCCTTACATGGATTTTTCAAGGTTCTAATTACCTGAGCCCTTTTGGCTACGGCACCATGCACCGGATGCACCATGCCTTTGCAGATACAGAAAATGACCCGCATTCACCCAAGTATGACGAATCCATCTGGAAAATGATGTGGAAAACGAAGACCATCTATTCCGGGATTGCCAATGGAAAGGTACAAGTGGAAAAACGTTTCACCGAGGGTGTTCCACGTTGGGATTCGTTCGACAAATTTGCCCGTTCCTGGCCTTCACGGCTTTTTTGGGGCGCACTCTACGTACTGTTTTATTTCCAGTTCGCAACGCATTGGTGGTTATGGTTGTTGCTGCCGATCCATTTTTTGATGAGCCCTATTCATGGAGCGATCATCAATTGGTTTGCGCACAAGTATGGTTACCGAAATTATGAAGTTGGGGATACCTCCAGAAATTTTTTGCCGGTAGATTTTTTGATGATGGGCGAAAGCTATCACAACAACCACCACAAGTACGGCTCGCGCGCCAACTTTGGCGGGATACGCTGGCATGAAGTTGATCCTACCTATTTGGTGATCCGCTTATTGGATAAAGTCGGAGTGATCCAGATTGCCCAACACAAGGAAATAAAACTGGAGCGCGTGAAAAAAGCCGCTTAAAGTGCAAAACATATTCTCAAAAAATGCCGGTGAGTCATCGATATTTTTTTTTGAATTTATTCTATTGCAAAAAATCCCTGATTCTTTCGATAAGGCCTTGCGGATAAACACCGTACCAGATCATGAGGATCGAGAGAACAAAAAGTGTTATTAAATTTATCAAATACAGTCGCGGGCGCAACGCAAGTGCATCAGATCCTTTTGCTTTATCAAACATCACTGCAATTATTTTGATGTAATAATATAAGCCGATCACACTGCTGGCAGCCAATACAATGACGAGCCACCACAATTGGGATTTGGCTCCTGAAGCAATCAGATAAAATTTACCCACAAAACCAGCGGTAAGCGGAATGCCTGCCAGCGACAAAAGCATGGCCGTGAACACAGTGGCGATTTTAGGATGTTTCCAAAATAAACCCTGATAGTCTTCGATTTGCTCTGCATCACGATCCTGATCAGATAAAATGGCAATCACCCCAAAAGCACCAATGTTGGTAAGAAAATAAGCTACCATATAAAAACTGACAGCCTCTTTTCCCAACTCGCCCCCTGCCAGAAAAGCGACTAAGATATATCCCATGTGTGCGATGGATGAGTAGGCCAAAATCCGTTTTACATTATTTTGCCGGATGGCCAATATGTTTCCGATGAGCATGGAAGCCATCGCAATAACAGTAAAAGACAATACCACAACGGGATATTGGAATCCATTGATCTGTGTAAAAAACCGAACGAGCAAAACAATCACTCCACCTTTTGAAATGGTAGCGATGAAAGCCGTTACCGGTGCGGGCGCTCCTTCATAGACATCCGGAGTCCACATGTGAAAGGGAACAACTCCCAATTTGAATCCAACGCCAACAATCATGAGGCTGAGGCCGGCAAGCATCAAGACAGGGAGTTGGCTGATGGAGGCCATGTACTTGGCAATACCAGTAAAATCCATCGAACCGGTAACGGCATAAACCAAGGCCATTCCGAATAAAAGAAAGGCAGATGAAAATGCAGCCATGATTAGGTATTTCAGCCCGGCTTCATCGGAGCGCGGCCGCTTTCTTAAATACGCTACCATGGAGTACAACGAAATACTGAGGATTTCGAGGCCAAGAAATAACGAAACAAAATGTTTGCTGATTACGAGCATGGCCGAACCGAGTGTTGCCAGCAAAAGCAAAATGTAATATTCTTCCTTCCGCTCTTCGCGCTGCTCAAAGTAAGCATACGAAAGTAATGATACGGCCAATGCACTCATGACAATCAGCCCCGTAATGAATGTGCCGAAACCATCTATGACAAAAAGCGGTTCAACATTAAATTTATGGTTAGAAGCATAGATAATCAGGTAAATAAAAACACCCAATAAACTGATGGAGGTTACCCCAAATATCAGTTTGTGATTGCGCCTGATCGAGATGGAGATCATGGCTATCAACGAAGCCGATACCAGAAACATTCCCGGCAGTACGTCAATAATATTGATGTTACTTAGTTCCATTTTCGTTATGGCTAACTGGGGTCATCGTTTGTTCCATACTGAATTGATTAGCTATGATTTGCTTCACCGTATTAAATACAGGTTGCGGAAACAATCCTAAACAGATGATACTGATCACTAACGGGATCAAAATAATTTTTTCGCGCAACGAAAGATCAGGCACCACTATATCACTCACTGGCTGACCCAGAAATACTTTCTGCATGATACGCAAGGAATAAGCCGTAGCGATCACAATACCGATGGTAGCAAAAATGGTAAGCATCGGGTTGGATTGCCAGGCACCCATCAATGTAAGAAATTCAGCCACAAAATTTCCTAGTCCGGGCAGGCCGAGTGAGGCCAAAACAAAAACCAATGCAACCGTTCCCATAAAGGGAGCATTCTTCCAGAAACCACCCATCGCGGTGATGTCCCGCGTGTGGACTCGTTCATAGAGTGCACCAGCCAAAATAAACAATGCGCCTGTGCTGATGCCATGCGTAATTATCTGCATCACTACGCCTTGCATGGCCAGTTGGTTAAATGCAAAAACACCCAATATCACAAAGCCCATGTGGCTCACACTGGTGTAAGCTATGAGTCGTTTCAAATCCGTTTGGGCAAAGGCAAGCGATGCCCCATACAAAATGCCAATCACACCAAGTAACATCGCCCACGGTGCAACCTCATGAGCAGCAACAGGAAAAAGCGGAACCACAAACCTTATCAATCCATAGGCACCTGTCTTGAGTAACAATCCGGCAAGGATCAAGCTACCTGCGGTTGGCGCTTGCGAGTGCGCATCGGGGAGCCAGGTATGGAAAGGGACAACCGGCAATTTCACCACAAAGGCAGCCAAAAATCCCAACATCAGCAATCGACCTGCTCCTTCCGAAAAAGTTGTTCCAAGCAATTGAAAATAATCAAAGGTGTACGTTCCGGTTTGGCCACCATGAATAAAATACAGACCAAGAATGGATAGCAGCATCAACAATCCGCTGGCCTGGGTGAAAATGAAAAATTTAAAAGCGGCATACCTGCGGTTTTCATGGCCCCAAATCCCGATGAGGAAATACATGGGGATGAGCATCACTTCCCAGAAGAAATAGAACAAGAACAAATCCATCGTGAGGAATACCCCCGTGATGCCCGCCAACACCCACAATAAATTAAAATGGAAAAAACCAACGCGTTCTTTGATCTCATTCCATGAAATAAGGACAGCAAAAATCCCAAGGAAGAAAGTAAGCAAGAGCATGAGCAAACTCAGGCCATCCAAAGCGAGAGAAAAATTGATTCCGAAACTAGGAATCCAAGATTTACTATATGCTGTAATCCAGCTATTGACAGCTCCAGAATAATCTTGCATCGAAATTAAAATCCCAAGAATAAGATTGATAATAAGTGCTGCCAATGAAATCCATCGTGATATTAAGTCGCTCCAACTCGCTACGATCCAAGCGAGCACTCCACCGACCATGAGAATAACAATGAATAAGGGCAGTATCATTTTTGTGTTGTATTAAAAAATGAACCAAGCCAATAGTAAACTTCGCTTCGAGCACTCGTGCAAGGCTCGCAGTGACGGTATTGAATTAGTTCGTACGACATCTTATTTAATCAGCTTATCAAACCTAAAGTCAACAAAAGAATCCCGCCAATAACAATTCCCATGATGTACCACCGTAGAATGCCACTTTGCGTGAATGAAAAAATACGGTGAAAAAATTCTGCCAAAGCCACCAACCCCGCATACAATTTATCGACCCCATCATTTTTATTGATCGTTGAGATAAACACAAAAGGCCGAACAAATAAGAAATTGTAAAGCCTATCGAACCCCCAGCCGCTAAACCAAAACTGATGAAGGTCGGCCGCAGAAGATTTGAGTTCGTCCGATAGCTCGGGTTTCACTACGTAAAATATGTAAGCAACATAAACACCCGACACCGATACTCCGGCTGCAATTAGCTGCACCATGTATTCAATGCTTTCAAAGCCTTCTTGCACTGCAATAGAGGGAAGCACAGGTTTTAAAAAATTAGAAAATACAGTCAGGTGAAAAAAGTCATGTGGCAATTCGATAAACCCGGCCAGGGTTGAAAGCACTGCCAGTACAATCAACGGGGTGTTGATCAATTTTCCTGGCACATGGCTCACGTGTGTTTTTTCCTTTCCAAAAAAAGTAAGATACACCATCCGGAAGGTGTAGATCGAAGTGACAAATGCACCGAGCAAAGCAACAAGAAAAAACCAGATATTTCCATTCTCGCCTGCCAAGGCCAACCACAAAATCTGATCTTTGCTGTAAAACCCGCCCGTGATCAGCGGAAGTGCCGCCAAAGAGGAGGCTCCAATTAAAAATGTCCAGTAGATAACTGGAAGTTTCTTTTTCAACCCACCCATCTTAAACATATCATGCTCGTGGTGCAGTGCCATGATCACGGCACCAGCCCCAAGGAAGAGGAGCGCTTTGAAAAAAGCATGGATCATAAAATGAAAAATGGCTGCCGACCAAGCACCCACACCCAGTGCCAGAAACATGTACCCGATCTGGCTGATCGTGGAATAGGCAAGCACACGTTTTAGATCGAATTGAGTAAGCGCAGCAAACCCTGCAAGAAGCAACGTAGCAGCTCCAATTATCCCAACTACCAATAATGCTATAGGCGCCAATTCAAAGATTGCATGGGTACGTGCAATAAGGTAAACTCCTGCTGTTACCATAGTGGCCGCATGGATCAATGCACTAACGGGAGATGGCCCCGCCATTGCATCCGGAAGCCAAGTCTGCAAGGGAAGTTGTGCCGATTTACCAACCGCACCACCCAGCAAAAGCAAGGCGATAATCAATACCGTTTCTGAACCCACAGGAAAAAGCTGTGGTGCTTTGGTCGCAATTTCTTGAATGTTGAGTGTGTGAAAATTTTGGAAGAGCATGAACAATCCGAACGCCATGGCAGTATCCCCAACTCGTGTAACGATGAACGCTTTTCGTGCCGCATACCCATTTTTTTCTTCGGCATACCAAAAACCAATCAGTAAATAACTGCACAGCCCCACTCCTTCCCAACCTAAATACATTAATACCAAATTGTCGGCCAACACCAAAATAAGCATCGCGCAAACAAACAAATTCAAATAAGCAAAGAACCTCGAATAGCCATCGTCATCGGCCATAAACTCTGCCGAATAAATATGGATGAGAAACCCCACAAAGGTGATGACGAAAATAAATAGGAGCGAAAGCGCATCGAGATGAAAAGCAAAGGCGGAAGACAGGCCAGCGACATCGAGCCATTGCCAAGCCATGAAATTATAGGAAGTTAACGATGAGGAAATAAAATTCGAACCAACAAAAAAAGTAACCAAAGCTGAAAGGCCAACGCTTCCGGCTCCGATCACCGGCACCATTTTCTTCGGCAACCGTGAACCCAACAGGATAAGCACAAACGCCCCGAGGAATGGTAAGGTGGGTATGAGCCAAAGGAGATTCATTTCTTCTTAGTTTTTAATTCCAAAAAACAAACCCCAAATCTTAAATCGGCTTCTGTGGAAGTTTGTTACCTGGCTTTTAGCATTTGGTATTTTGATCATTATCCTTTCATTTCATTTGCTGCATCACTATCCAATGTTTTCAGTTGATGGAAAATCTGGAGGATCAATGCCAGCCCGACAGAAACTTCAGCCGCAGCCATTGTCAATATAAAAATAAACATCACCTGGCCATCGGGTTGAGCCCATTTCGCTCCTGCAACGATAAAGGCAAGCCCTGCCGCATTCAACATAATCTCTACGGACACCAACATAAAAATAATATTCCTACGAATGAGCACACCAATTAGGCCCAGCATGAATAACGTGCCCGCTAACAGCAATCCTCCGGTTATCTGTATTTCGTTCATTCTTGTTTTTGCTCTAAGAAACGATGGATTACTTTTTTCTTTTGCCTGCCTAAATGATAGGCTCCAACGATGCCGGCCATTAACAACATGCCACTGAGCTCAACCCCTAAAATATACGGTCCATAAAGTGATCTCCCCACCGCCTTTGAATCGACCAACTGATTGGGCAATCCGGATGCTCCACCATTTCCTGTAGCCAGTACATACACCAATTCTGCGAAAAGAATAAACGAAAGAATGCCGGGTCCAACCCAAACTTCAGGTGTAAGCCATTTTCTTTCCTGCTCAATGGCTTCCCCTTTCAAATTGAGCATCATAATAACAAAGATGATAAGCACGACAATGGCACCCGCATAAATGATAATCTCGAGGGCGGCTGCGAAAGGGGCGCCCAGATTAAAAAACACAGTTGCCAATGCAAGGAAAGAAACCACGAGATAAAGTAACGCGTGGATAATATTAAAGCGAGTGATCACCATTATCGTTGATAAAATAGCAATAGCAGCCGATATGTAAAAGGTAATCTCCATGGTAATTCAAATTCTAAAAAACAAAAAAGTAAGTCCAAAAAAAACAACTACTGTCCCGGAGTCTATTTTCTATTTCCACATTATTTATTGCCATGTCCATCTCCTCCTGTTTGAGTTTGCCTTTTGTAATCGCTTATTCCTACGGCACTAAACTCTTAATATCCACCGGTGGCTCTTCGTTCTCTGCTTCACCTTTATCTTTTCCTCCAATGGCCATTCCTGCCACTTTGTAATAATTATAACCTGGGTATTTTCCCTCGCCATCAATCAGCAAATCCTTCTTTTCATACACCAGATTTTGGCGATTGTATTCCCCCATTTCAAAATCGGGTATTAACTGAATCGCGTAGGTGGGGCATGCTTCTTCGCAATAGCCACAAAAAATACATCGCGAAAAATTGATCCTAAAAAATTCGGGATACCTTCTTCCGTTTTCATCTTCCGTGGCCTGAAGCGAGATGCAATCCACCGGACAAGCTGCCGCGCACAAGTAACAACCTACGCACCGTTCGCCCTTATCCGGGTCGCGCGTGAGCACAATCCGCCCTCGCCAGCGGGCCGGAAGCTTTACCTTTTCTTCCGGGTACTGAATGGTCTCGCGCTTATGAAACATGTGCAAAAACACAAGCCACATACTCTGTACGATGCTGAACATATTTGTTTTTAAAATTTAATATTCATTCGAGCCCCGGATTGTATCAGCACAATCGTGGCGGTAACAATCAAATTCAAAAGCGTGATCGGCAATATTATTTTCCAACCAAATTCCATCAACTGATCATAGCGTGGTCGTGGCATGGAAGCGCGCAACAAAATGAACAACCCTATGAAAACAAACGTCTTGAGAACAAACCACACTAATGGAGGAAGAAAATCAGGGCCAAGCCATCCTCCGAAAAACAGGCAAACGACAAGAGCTGAGATCAACGTGATGCCCAAATATTCGCCCACGAAAAACAATCCAAACTTCATTCCCGAATATTCCGAGTGGAAGCCCGCAATGAGTTCGCTCTCGGCTTCAGGGATGTCAAAAGGAAGGCGGTGCGTTTCGGCAATGCCCGCAATCAGAAAAGTGACAAAGCCGATGAACTGAGGAATCACGTACCACATTCCTTTTTGCGAATTGACAATGTCTTGCAAACTAAAAGACCCGGAGAGCAACACAACACCCATGAGCGAGAGCCCCATGAACACCTCATAAGAAATTAATTGAGCCGCCCCGCGCATGGCACCGAGCAGCGCGTACTTATTGTTCGATGCCCAGCCTCCGAGGATAATACTATAGGCTCCCATGGACGACATCGCCAGAAAGAAAAGTATCCCGATGTTCAGGTCAACCACAATCACGCCAGGCGCAAAAGGCACAATCACAAAACTCATCAACACGGTAATGGCCACGATCGCTGGCGCAATCACAAAAACCGCTTTGTCCGCAAAAGGTGGAATCCAATCTTCTTTGAAAAAAAGTTTGATGGTATCGGCAAGAACAATGAGCACGCCAAATGGGCCTGCCCGATTGGGGCCGTAGCGATCTTGCCATAAGGCCAACAGCCTGCGCTCAAGCCAGATCAAGCCAGGGGCAACCGTTAGGAGCCCGGCTAAAACCCCGCCAATGATCAACCAAGGGTTTATTGCGTCACTCATGTTTTTCAATCTTAAAGTTGACAGGAGGCAGTGAGCAGTAGGCAAAGCGACTCTTCGCAAAGCAATTTGAGTCTCGATACTTTTCTATCTTTTGCATACTGCCTATTGTTTATTGCCTACCGGATTAATAATTCCCCAAGTTGGTAAATCAGTTGCCGGCATTCCTTCGAAACCATAAGGTAAAGCTGCAACACCATACGGTATCGTTGTGTTTATTTTTATGGGCAATGAGTAGGATTGCTTTTCAATCGTAAAGGAAAGCATCTGTCCATCCTCAAGTTTGCATTGCGCAGCGTCCTTTGAGCTCAGCATCACATAGGGCTTTGGAATTCGCTGGGCAATTGAGGAAGACCGGGCGCTCAAATTATCCGAACCAAAGATGTGGTAAGTCCAAACCATCCAAATATGGTCTGCCAATGTTTGGAAAACTTCAGGCACAGAGGTAAAATAATTGGTAGCACTGTTTGGGTCGGCTTCCAGCAATCTCAACCCAGGATCACCTCCGCGAAGGGAAGTGCCTACCTCGTCTTGATATTTATTTACCGATTGAACTGAATTCCATCCTGGTGACCAGAAGAAAGGTATCAGTGATGAGGGCGGTTGTCCGCGGTACCCTTCCATGGTGTAGGACAACGAGGAATCGGGGTCTTCGGGTGGTTTCGGTTCACTTACATTCACATCGGCATTCATTGCTGTGCGCCCGCTGTAACGGTGCGGTTCGCGCGGAATCCGTTGGCCTGCTATTCTAAAATTGGCGGGAGGGGTTATCGTTTCGATACCTTTCAGCAATTCTTCTTCTTCTGAAATTGCTTTGGTTATGTCTTCAAAATTTTTCCATTTGCTCATCCGATCATTCCCTGCGTTCACGCCAATATTCAAAAGCCAACGCCAGCTTTCCTGAATTACATCGGTCGCTTCATAGACTTGAAAAAAGCGCTGCGCGCGTCCCTCATTATTGACCAGCGTGCCATCCGACTCCGCAAAAGTTCCGGCTGGAATAATCACCTGGGCTTTCTTTATAGTTGCATGATTGGTATGATCAAGAACAATAACTTGCTTGCACATTTTCAAAAACCGATCTACGGTAGCCGTAGAGCCGTGTCGGTAAAGATCATTCTCCATAATAATTGCGGTGTCGGCATGGTTATGGAGAATAGCGTTGAACGCTCCATCCAAACGGCCACCGCCCATCATGGCGAGGCCAAGGGAGTTGCACTCCGGCATGGTAAGCGCAAGGCTGGTATTTTTATTTTTCTTTTGCAATGCCCAGGCCACATTCGCAGCCGCCCTCATTACCGTTCCTGTCTCACTTGAAAGTCCAGAGATAATCACTGGTTTTTCAGCATTTGATAATGCATTGGCAATTTGTTCAGCCAATTTTTTCAATTCGACAGGATAATTTGCAACATCCGGAATGGAATTGTCCAACAGATGTGCTACCGCAAAACCCAAGCGGGCCAGGTCATCCGGTGCAGCGTAATACGTTTGCGTGGCTACGTCATCCAACTTTGTGGCATGAATAGTGGCGCTGAACATAGGCCCTTGTTTATCTTGAATGTATTCACGAGCAGCCGCATCATTCCAATGCGGAATAGTTGCCTTCGCAGCATCTTTCATCGGTTGTACCCGCACGGCCTGTCGTACGGCAAGTGCAAGCATAGGGGCTGTGTTGGTCAGGTCTTCACCCAAAATAAAAACCGCATCCGATTTCTCCACCTCGCTTAATGTAGGCGTTCGTACCGGGCCTTCCTTTAAAATTTTAATGGCGAGCTCGGCCATATCGTGCTCGTTCTCTGAAACGCCATGGTAGAAATTATTTTTCCCGACAAGGGCTTTCAAAGCAAAGTTGGATTGCAGGGAAGCGCGGGGTGAACCAATGCCGATTACTTTGGCTTCTTTCAACAATCTTTTTATTTCTTCCAACACTTCAACTCGCCCAACGACTTTGTTGTGGAGCATGGGTTGCCTTATCCTGTCTGGAGCATTGACAAATTCATACCCAAAACGGCCACGGTCGCAAATGAAATATCCATTCACCTCTCCATGGTATCGATTTGAAATCATCCGCAAAGAACCGTAACGCTCACCAGCAATAATATTACACCCCAAGCTGCAATGCTGGCAGATGGATGGCGCCATGGTGAGGTCCCACTTGCGGGTATAATGTTGTTTTAACGTTTTGTCGGTGAATACTCCAGTCGGGCAAACTTCCGCGAGGTTTCCACTGAATTCACTTTCCAAAACTCCATCTTCGTGGCGGCCGAAGTAAACATTATTTTTTGAAGCAAAAGCATCGAGGTCTTTGCCTCCGGCATAATCCTTATAAAAGCGGACGCATTTATAACATTGAATACATCTATTCATCTCGTGATTGATGAATGGCCCAAGGTTCTGGTTTTTGTGCGTACGTTTTTTGTATCGGAACTGCCGATAGGCATGACCTGCCATCACGGTCATGTCTTGCAGATGGCATGAGCCTCCCTCATCGCACACCGCGCAATCATGAGGGTGGTTAGTCATCAACCAACCGATCACTTGCTCACGAAATTCCTTTGCTTCGATGTCGGTAATGGAAATCCGTTGGTTGTTGGTGACCGGTTCCATGCACGACATGATCAATTTTCCTTTCTTATCATTCTCGTCCTTATAAACTTTAATGGCACATTGACGGCACGCCCCTACCGAACCCAAAGCCGGGTGCCAGCAGAAGTAAGGCAAATCCAGACCTAGGGAGAGGCACACTTCCAACAAGTTGTTGCCAGAATGTACTTCGTGAGGTTGGTTATCGATATAAAGCGTTGCCATTTAGTTCGTTTACATTAAAAATTCCATGATCCATTACATTGCCACTAAGGCACTAAGTTTGCTATCCTCGTTCGGCCTATTTGTTCCCAATTTTATCGCAAAGACAAAAGGTGCTTTTAGTGGCTTCGTGTCTTCGGGGCGATTTTCATTTCATAGGCACATCCCTTATCGTTAATATGTCTTTCAAAATCTTCCCTGAAATACTTAAGTGCGCTTTGCAGCGGCTCCATGGCGCCAGGTGCCAACGCACAAAATGTATTGCCAGGGCCAAGGTATTTGGCATGGTCTTCCAACAGTTTGATGTCTTCGGGTCGCCCATCTCCGCTGTCAATAGACCCCAGTATCTTTTCAATCCATGGCAATCCTTCTCGGCAAGGGGTACAGAACCCGCATGACTCTTGTGCAAAGAAGTGTTCCAAGTTTTTCACAAATCCAACAGGGCAAGTTTTATCGTCAAGCACCACCACCGTTCCTGTACCCAATCGGCTGCCTGCTGCGACAACTCCTGCAAAATCCATTTTCACATCGAGGTGTTCTTCCACAAGAAAATCTGTTGACGCTCCGCCTGGCAAAGCTCCGCGGAATTTTAATCCCTCTTGCATTCCGCCCGCATGTTCTTCGATCAGCTCGCGCAAGGTAACGCCCATTGGCAATTCCCAAGCGCCTGGTTTTTTTACCTTGCCACTTACGCCATACAGTTTTGTTCCGGCATCCTGTGTCAAACTCAATTTTTTAAACCAATCAGCTCCATTATTTACAATATGTGGAAGGCAACAAAACGTCTCCACATTGTTGACAATGGTTGGTCTTCCAAACAGCCCGCTGACCTGCGGGAATGGTGGCTTAGCGCGAGGTGTGGCCCTTTTTCCTTCCAGTGAATTCAGCAGGGCCGTTTCTTCACCGCACATGTAGCGACCTACTCCAGTATGCAAGTGCATGTGCAGATCAAATCCTGATCCCAAAATATTTTCTCCGAGATAGCCCGCTTCATGTGCTTCATCAATTGCTTGCGTGATGGCTGCGGCAGCGGTTTTATAAGCCCAACGCAAAAACACAAACGACTCGTTTGCCTGAATGGCATAAGCTGCGATGATCATTCCTTCAATCAACTGATGCGGTGTTGACTCCAATAAAATCCTGTCTTTGAATGTGCCTGGTTCCATCTCATCCGCATTAGCTATAAGGTATTTTGGCTTTGGGGCATTCATCGGAACGAAACTCCATTTCAATCCCGTACTAAAGCCAGCTCCGCCCCTGCCTTTCAAATTTGAATCCTTTACTAATGTTTGAACTTCTTGCGGAGACATCTTCACCATTTTTCGCAACGACTGGTAGCCACCCAGCTGCGCATACTCCTTCAAGCTGAGGGCTTTTCCATCTTTGCGAATGTGTTGGGTCAACGGCCGTTCCATAATTGTTATGTTCATTGCCCACAGTCGATAGCCGACTGTTAGTTGAGGGCTTTACTCATATTTTTTCAAAATCTCATCCAGTTCTTCGACTTTTAAATTTCTGTACAAGTCTTTGTCGATCATCAATGCCGGTGCGCAATCACATGTGCCAAGACAAGGATTGGGCAGCAAGGTGAAGCGACCGTCACCCGTAGTTTCACCGTATTCAATATTCAATTTTTGGGTTAGCTGTTCCTTAATCTTATCATAACCCATCACCCAACAACTGATGCTGTCGCACAATAATATAATATGTCTCCCCACCGGTTTCCGAAAAATGAGGTTGTAAAACGTTGCCACCGAATCCAACTCCTCAGCTGACATATCCATAAAATTGGCTACGTCTTTCAAACTTTCGTCCGACACATAGCTCCTATGCGCCTGAACAACTTTCAATGCTTCAACGCATGCCGCTTTTTTGTAGGGCACGATGCGGATTGCTTTTTCTATTTCCTCTATTTCTTCTGTTGTAAGCATAACCTCCCCCTGACCCTCTCCACAGGAGAGGGAAGAGTTATTTTAATTTATTTTTTTAAGCCTGAATAGCAACATCTCAATGTCCATTTATCTGTCAATATCTGCCAATACATAATCCATCGCTCCCAAAATACTCAGCATATCTGCAACGGTATAGCCTTTACTGATGTAGGGCAACATTTGCATATGCGCGAAGGATGGCGTCCGTACCCTTACCCGATAGGGTGATGTGTTGCCATCGCTGATGGCATAGTAACTGTTGGCGCCTTTGGTTGCTTCCGTGCAGCTCATCGCCTCGCCAGGAGGAATCACCGGACCCCAGCTCACATTCAAAAAATGAGTAATGAGCGTTTCAATATCTTTCATTGTATTTTTCTTGACGGGTGGAGTGGTGAGCGGATGGCTTGACTTGTAAGGGCCTGCCGGCATATTCTTCAGGCACTGTTCAATGATGCGAAGGCTCTGTCGCATTTCTTCAACGCGGACTAAAGCCCGATCATAGCAATCTCCGTTTTTTCCTATCGGGACTTCAAACTCAAAATTTTCATAACCTGAATACGGCTGCTTCTTGCGGAAGTCCCATTCCATGCCGCATGCCCGGAGGTTTGCCCCAGTCGCTCCCCATTCGATCGCTTCTTTTTGGGTGAAAATCCCAATGCCTTCGGTGCGTGCCTTGAACAAACTGTTCTGCATCACCATCTTGTCATACTCCCTTAATTTTTTTGGAAAATAGTCAACGAATTTTTTTACCAGGGTTTCCCAACCGGTGGGAAGGTCTTGGGCGACACCACCGATGCGAAACCAGTTGGGGTGCATTCGTCCGCCACAAACCGCTTCCACCACATCGAATATTCTTTCCCGATCGGTGAACATGTAGAACACCGGTGAAAGTTGACCTACATCTTGCGCGAACGTTCCATACCACACGAGATGGCTAGCGATCCTGAAAAATTCACACATCATTATGCGAATTACTTTGGCCCGCTCCGGCACTTCAATGCCCGCAAGTTTTTCCACCGCCAATAAATAAGCGAGGTTGTTGTTTACTCCTCCGAGATAATCAATGCGGTCGGTGTATGGGATGTAGGTGTGCCATGACTGCCGCTCCGCCATTTTTTCGGCACCGCGATGATGAAAGCCGATGTCCGGCACGGCATCAACGATATCTTCGCCGTCCAATTGTAAAATTATCCGAAGGACACCGTGTGTTCCAGGGTGTTGAGGGCCGATATTCAAAAACATGAAATCAGAGTCATCACTATGGGTGGCCATCCCCCACTCTTCGGGTTTAAATCGCAACGCTTCTTGTTCGCGGTCCACCTTCTCGTCAGGTAACTGAAAAGGCCCCATCTCTGTAGCACGGGCCGGATGTTCCTTTCTTAATGGATAGCCTTCCCACGAAAGTGGCATCAATAGCCTGCGCATGTTGGGATGGCCCTCGAAGCGGATACCGAACATGTCAAACACTTCGCGCTCGTACCAATTGGCATTCATCCAAAGTTTAGTAATGCTTGGTATAGAAAGTTTATCTTCCCTAAGGGCGACTTTCAGGCGCAAGAAGGAATTGCGAGCATAGGAGAAAAGATGATAAGCTACTGTAAACTGATCGGAAGGATAACCTGTTTCCTTTTTGCGGGGACGTTCGTCAATGGCAGAAAGGTCGTATAAGAAAAGATAGGGTTGGGCAATTTCATTTTTTAAATAACGGAGAACCGCTGCTATATTATTAGAAGATACCCACAAGGTGATTATACCATCTCGGGTTGCTTGCTTGGAGACAGCATCTTCTCCAAACTTCAACTGGATCAGTTCTGGTGGATCAAGTTCTTTCGTCATTTTTTGGTTATCGTTTCCTAAAAATAATTTTCCGAAATCGTTACCTGCCTTTTAAAAAACAAAACGCTATCAATTCATATCTCATCCGGAGAACGAAGCGAGGTCATCTGCATCCGTTGTTCTCTTTTTGCATCCCTCATCGAAATTTTTTCAGGTCGGATAATCCCTTGGTCTCCTATTGCCCAGCTTAGCGGCCTCTGTTCTTTTCCAACACGGCTGGCCAATAATGTAAGACCTTCCATAAAGGCATCGGGTCTGGGCGGGCACCCCGGCACATAGACATCGACCGGCAAAAATTTATCCACGCCCTGCACCACACTATAGATATCATACATTCCGCCCGAATTGGCGCATGAGCCCATGGAGATCACCCACCTCGGTTCCATCATTTGTTCATGAAGTCTTTTTATAATGGGCGCCATTTTGATGAACACGGTTCCTGCAATGATCATCACATCCGCTTCGCGCGGAGTGCCGCGGATCACCTCTGCCCCAAAGCGCGCGACATCATATTTCGGTGTCATGCTGGTGGCCATCTCCACAAAACAACAAGATAGACCAAAGTGGAAAGGCCACATGGAGTTTTTTCTGCCCCATCCGAGCAAGTCTTGAACGGTGCTGAATACCAAACTTTGGCGTACCGCTTCCTCCATAGAACCTGTTCCCTCCAATGCGCCAACAGGTTCCTGTGCTTTACTTAACCACCACTTCATTTGCGGAATTTTTAGTCAGTTTTTTGTATGCCCTCAATATTTTTTTGCCGTCCGGGCCAAAATCAAGCGCACCATTGCGCCACTCGTAGATCAACACAATAATAAGGAGCCCGATAAATGTCAACACCCCGGCAAAGCCGAGCCAGCCCAAATCTTTGAAGGCAATTGCCCAAGTGAAAACGAAAATGGTCTCCACGTCAAAGATGACAAAGAGCATGGCGATCATATAAAATTGTGAAGAGAACCGGAGACGTGCCGAGCCTTGGCTGATGATCCCACCTTCGAAAGGCTCATTGGTCGCACGATCGGAGTGTCGCCCCCCCAAGAAATAGGAGAGCCCTAGGATGGCTCCGATAAGACTACAAACTATAGCGAAATATGCTACAAGCGGCCACAATACTGTATTGTCGATTGAACTTCCCAAAACTGATTTGCCTCCAGCAAATATTTTTAGTACAACTCAAAAACTCCAATAAAAAAAGTAACGACTGCATCCGTGGTTAGTCGCGGGTGCTTTATGATGACGTTTTCAAGGTATGCTTTTTAGTTAGAAAACAAAAAAAACTCATATAAAAAAAATATTTTTTTTTATAACGAGTCATCCGTACGTTCATCCATATCCTAAGTTTAGTTATGTTCGGCCGCTTAGCAATACTCCTAGATTTTTGAGGATGAAGTATTTACCCTTTGGTATAAACGGGGGGTGATGGAGGACCTACGCCTTATTCCTAAGTTGGAATGAAAAAGTACTTCCTTCCCCTGGCTCACTCTCAACCCAAATCGCACCTCCGCTTTTTTCAATAAAATCTTTGCATAGCATTAACCCAAGCCCTGTTCCCTTTTCTTTTCGTGTGCCGAATTGTGCGGATCGATTAATCGTGAAAAGCCTCTTTTTTATAGCCTCGTCCATGCCCAGGCCGGTGTCAATGATTTGAACTATCGTAAATTCTTTCTCAATTTTTTGGCGCAATGTAATCACGTCCCCTTCATCACAAAATTTTACCGCGTTGCTCAACAAGTTCCGAATTATCATTCGAACCATATTTTTATCGGCATACAGTATGGTGTTATTTTCAATTTCGTCAACCAAAAAAATTCCTTTTTCAGTCGCCCGTTTATCAAAAAACCGGATCTCGTAGGCGGCAACCTCTTTCAGGTTAATTAATTCTGGGTATATATGCTGGCCTTTCTGGTGGCTTCCTGCCCAATTCAAAAGATTGTCCAACAAAGCTGAAGTGCTGTCCACATCCTTGGCGAGTTTGCCAATAATCTCCTTGAGCTCAGCTTCGGTTAGTATTTCGGATTGCACCCCGTGAAGGAGGCCCATCAGGCTATTTAAAGGACTTCGCAAATCGTGGGCAATGATTGAAAACATCATGTTTTTTAATTCGTTCAATTCCAGAAGTTGGTCCGAAGTTTTCTTCAGATGGGTAGCATCCCAAAAAATAAGCAAGGTTCCTGCCCGTTTCATTTTTTCATCGTACAGCACGGTTACCGAAACTTCAAATGTCTTTTCACCGGTAGAACTATCTAAGGCAATCTCAACTTCCCCATTGATTTGCCGGTCAATGAGTTGATGCATTTTATACTGTGTTGGCATCACAATATTGAGCCGCTCTCCTATAATTCTGTTCGAATTGCCCTGAAGGAAACTTCGGAACGTAGTATTGATATCCACAATTCGTTGCCGGGAATCCAACACAACTATGCCTTCTCGAATACTTTCAACAAGTTTTTCCCTTGCAAAGGGGATCACTCTAAATAGCTCATAGCGCGTAAGCCCATAGGCAATGATCAAGGCTGTGAAAATAAACGTGTAGGGCGTGAGATCGAGATGTGAAAATGGTCGAAACCCCAAGAGATAAAATAAGTTGGTAACCCAAGGGATTAATCCTCCGATAAGAATGGCGCGGGTCTGGCTTCGATAGAGGGGTTCTGACTTTGAATGGTAACGAAACAGTAAAACCATGCCAAACGCCAGCATGAAATAGAAATAGGCAGTGTGAATGTGATACCAGGGGCCAGGTGTTATGGAGAGTATGGGAAAAGGGCCAGTTGTAACCAACGCAGTTGAGGTATAGTGAATGTGATGCCACCGGTTGGTCCAAACCAATAGAAGCACGATGATGGGGAAAAAGAAGATCGCAATTATGTTTCTTTTGTTCAGCCAATCTTGCTTGCCGACATAATGAACGACAAACATAATCCATAGTGCAGGTATAGAGCCAATACCGATGTATTCAAAATGAATCCAAAAAAGCATTTCATTCATTGAACTGCTCGAAAGTTCAAACGAATAGAATATGGCCCAAAGTGCTACGGCTACCATCATCAGGGCAAACCAAAAAATTGACTGTTGTTGTAATCGCTGAAATAGGACGATGGCAATAAGCAAAGCCGTCATCCCCGAAATGAGAAGCAAAATGGAGAAACTGTTAAAATGAAAAACCATTACGTTGATTTCACGATGAAATTACTAAAAGAAGGCGATATAGAGGTTTTTCAAAATAATCCAAACCCGAAAACACTTTTAAGATTTACCGAAACCAGTCAAATAAATTTATATTGCACAAAGCATGGGGAACGGCAGAAATTAAAAGTCACCCGAATAACTCATCAAACAAAAAGGGCTCACGAAGTAAAGATTTGACCCTTGACTATAACCATTCGTTAAGCTATGACCGAACTGAAATTACGAAGCGCCAACTGGTTTGGCCGAAAAGGCAAAGACGGATTTATCTATCGGGCATGGATGAAGAACCAAGGTATCCCCCCGGATATGTTTGAAGGGAAACCGGTGATTGGCATTTGTAATACCTGGAGTGAATTGACACCTTGCAATGCCCATTTTCGCGATTTGGCCGAAGCGGTAAAAAAGGGTGTGCTGGAAGCGGGCGGCTTTCCCGTAGAGTTTCCGGTGATGTCCATGGGCGAAACCCTGATCAAACCCACGGCCATGCTATACCGGAACCTCGCCAGTATGGATGTGGAAGAATCTATACGCGCGAATCCCATTGATGGAGTTGTGTTATTGTGCGGATGCGACAAAACAACGCCATCGCTGGTCATGGGAGCGTGCAGTGTAAACCTACCAACTTTGGTGATTTCTGGAGGGCCGATGCTGAAAGGTCATTGGAAAGGAAAAGACATTGGTACTTCGGATGTCTGGCGTTTTGATGTGGCACACAAGCTGAAACAAATAACGGACAGCGAATTTATTGAGGCCGAAGCGTGCATGGCCCGCACGCAAGGCCATTGTGCCGTGATGGGCACAGCTTCCACCATGGCGGTGATGGTTGAAGCATTGGGCATCTCGCTGCCCAACAACGCTTCGATACCTGCGGCCGACTCCAGGCGTAAAGTGATCTCGCAATTATCCGGAAGGCGAATTGTTGAAATGGTAAAAGAAGACCTGACCTTATCGAAAATCCTCACACGCCAAGCTTTTGAAAATGCGATCATGGTGAATGCCGCGATCGGTGGTTCTACCAATTTCGTTATCCATTTACTGGCGATCGCTGGAAGGATCGGTGTTGATTTGAATATCGATGATTTTGACAAGCACTCGCAGCATATCCCACTGCTCGCGAACATCCAGCCTTCTGGCTCAAACTATATGGAAGA